>JAAYLN010000322.1 GCA_012521875.1 Lentisphaerota bacterium
CATGAGTCATGGACGCGCCCTCCGGGCCCACCCGTCCGCGGCGCGTCCATCCACAACCAATCGCAAGGAAAGGCATCGAAAAAAATGACGAAAAAGACGATTACGCTTGACTCACCCACATACTTGTGGGTACTGGGCATCCCCTTCGCTCTAGTTACCTTTGGTGCTCGCAATGATTTCATTGTATGACTTGGCATTATGCACGACCAGTTGTTCGACGAGTCGATGGAAGATTTTGCCGACGTGGCGAGAGCGTCTGCGGTTAAAACGGAAGGTAAACTCATCGAGATACCCTTGCAGGTGTTGTTTCTGAACGCCACCCTGGTGGGTTGCACCGAGCCATCGTTTGAGTAACGAGGCGACCAGATGAACATGGGGAAAGCTCTTCAGGGCTCGCTCAGGATCGCCGAGAACGGGTGTGACACTATGGTTGTAGCCCGCCGCTTTGACGCCATTGTAGCCTGTCCAATCGTCAGTATGCACTCTCGCGCCCTTCTCCACGAAGTCGGAGATGAAACCGACCAAACTCTTGCCGGAAGCGTCTGGTACATGGCGCAGGCGGATACGCCCAATCTTCTTGCCGTCCAGTTCGACTGCGATTGCCACGAGTGCTTTCCCAATCAGTTGGCGCCCTCCCACGCCAGACTCCGCGCCTCCCACGTATGTTTCGTCAACCTCAACCATCTTGGACAACAAGCTCCGATCAGATCTGACCATGGCACCACGGAGCTTTTGCAGAATCAGCCACGCGGTCTTGTAGCCGACCTTGAGCTCTCGCTGCAGCGTCTTGGCACTCACACCCGTCTTTTGCGTACACAGCAACCAGATGGCGACAAACCACTTACGAACAGGCGTACGGGAGTTATGCAGAATCGTTCCAGCGGTCAGAGATGTCTGCCGGTCGCATCGTCGACAGAATACGGTGCCCCTTGCTGTCACCCAACCGCCGCCAGATCCGCACACCGGACACCTGAACCCATCTGGCCAGCGCACTGCACGCAGATACTCAAAACACGCCTCGTCAGTTCCGAAGCGATCCATGAACTCCATTAGGTTACAGGGAAACGACTCCGTAGGTGCTGCGACATCCTGCTTTGCGTCATTAGTCATGGACACAAAATAACCAGATTGCCAACTAGAGTAAAGGGGATACCCAGTAGTGTGGGTTTAAGTGGGCGCTTCGCACTTACTCTCACACTTACTCCCACACTTAAACGGAACGCTTACTCCACCCGCTTAATCTTTCGCTTTCGACAAAGTAACCTACAAAGCGAGCGCACTTCTGTCACCAGCCGCTTACAGCTATCAGGAGTTGCAGAAACTCGCGGAAAGCCGCTACACTATACCCGCATTCAGCGTGCCCGCCGCGGGCGAGCCCGACGAACACACCTTCTTCCAGCCCGTTGACCATACTGCAATACAACCCCAGGAGACCTCTTCCATGAAGCTAATCGACTATACCGGCGACCGCCAGACAGCCATCAGTTTCCCGCTGGGGGGCCTCGGTACCGGCTGCATCGGCCTTGGCGGCGATGGCCGCTTCATAGACTGGGAGATCGCCAACCACCCCAGCAAGGGCAGCCTCAACGGCTACTCGCATGTCGCGCTGCGCTGCGAGGAGGAGGGCCGCACCGTTGACCTGCGCATCGTGCAGGGCGACCTGCGCACGGGATACGCCGGCGTCGGCCACGGGCGCTTTGCCGGATTCGGCTTCGGACCGGACCGCCGCCTGCTGGCGGGGATGCCCCACTTCAGCGGCACCATTTTCCGTGCCGCCTACCCCTTTGCCGAGGTCGGCTTCACGGATCCCGGCTGCCCCTGCGAGGTGCGGCTGACAGCCTTCAACCCCTTCATCCCCCACAACGACCGCGACTCGGGACTCCCCGGCGCCTTCCTCTGCTACGAGGTGACCAACCGCAGCGGGCGGCCCCTCGCGGTTACGCTCGCCGCCACGCTCGGCAACCCCCTGCCGGGGCCCCAGCTCCACGAGCACTCCACCGGCACCCCGCTCAAGTGGCTCCACCTCGCCACCCGCGGCGTCCCGGCTGACGATCCCGCCTGGGGCGAGCTGACCCTCATGACCGACGCCGGGCGCGTCAGCGTGCAGGACTACGGCTTCCGCGGCCGCTGGTTTGATGATCTGGAGATCATGATGCGCGACCTCGGCACCCCGGGCCCGCTCCGCCAGCGCACCTACCCCCTCGACAAGGCCGGCGAGGGCAACCACGGCACCCTGGCCGCCCATTTCGATCTCGCCCCCGGCGCCAGCCAGCGCGTCCGCTTCCTGATCGCCTGGAACTTCCCCACCCGCGAGAACGACTGGGATCCCTCGGCCGGCGAGGCCGCCGACGCCGCCGGCCTGCCGCGGCGCTGGAAGAACTGGTACGCCACCGCCTGGCCCGGCGGCTCGCGCGAGAGTGCCGCCTACGCCTTCAAGCACTGGGACCGCCTCGAGTCCGCCACGCGCCGCTTCCAGGAGGCGCTCTTCTCCAGCACGCTGCCCGACTGCGTGCTCGACGCCGTCTCCGCCAACCTCTCGATCCTCAAGTCGCCCACCGTGATGCTCCTCGAGGACGGCACCTTCTACGGCTTCGAGGGCTGCCACAGCACCAGCGGCAGTTGCGAGGGAAGCTGCACCCATGTCTGGAACTACGCCCAGGCACTGCCGTTCCTCTTCCCGCGACTGGCGCGCTCCATGCGCGAGGCGGACTACGCCTACAACCTCACCTCCACCGGCGGCATGCCCTTCCGGCTGCGCCTCCCGCTGGGTCTGAAAGCCAATGAGCAGGGACGCTCCTGCGCCGATGGCCTCTTCGGCAACGTGCTCGTCACCTACCGCGACTGGAAACTCTCCGGCGATACCGCGTGGCTGCGCAAGCTCTGGCCCGCGATCAAGCGCGCCATCGCCTACGCCTGGCACCCCGGCAACACCGACCGCTGGGATCCGGAGCGCCGCGGCGTGCTCACCGGACGCCAGCACCACACGCTCGACATGGAGCTCTTCGGCCCCAACTCCTGGCTGACGGGCTTCTACCTGGGCGCCCTGCAGGCCGCCGCCGAAATGGCGCGCCACCTCGGCGAGCCGGAACTGGCCGACGAGTACGAGGCCATCGCTGCCCGCGGCAGGGAGTGGCTGGAGGCCAACCTCTTCAACGGCGAGTACTACTTCCACCTGATTGACCTGAACGACCGCACCCCGGTCGACGCCCACAACGTCGCCGACACCTACTGGAACGAGGAGCATGGCGAGGTCAAGTACCAGATCGGCGAGGGCTGCGGCATTGACCAGATACTGGCGCAGTACCATGCCGACCTCTACGGCCTGGGCGACATCTTCCAGCCCGACCGCGTGCGTTCGGCCCTCGAGGCCATCTTCCGCCACAACTTCATCTCGCCGCTGCGCAATCTGGTCAACCCCTGCCGCATCTACGGGCTCAACGACGAGAGCGGCCTGATCATCTGCTCCTGGCCCGCCGGGCGGCGGCGTCCGGCGATCCCGGTGCCCTACGCGCAGGAGGCCATGCACGGCTTCGAGTATGCCGCGGCGGCGCTGATGATCTCGCGCGGGCTGCTTGACGAGGGCCTGAGCGTCGTCGCCGGCATCCGCGAGCGCTACGACGGACGCATGCGCAACCCGTGGAACGAGATCGAGTGCGGCAGCAACTACGCCCGCTCCATGGCCAGCTACGCCCTGATACCCATCCTGAGCGGCTTCACCTTCGACATGACCGAGGGCCGCATCGGCTTCGCCCCCCTGCCGGGTATGCCCACGCCCTTCTGCACCTTCTGGAGCGTGGGCGAAGCCTGGGGACTCCTCGAGCTGGATGCGGTGAGCGCGCGCCTGCAGGTGCTGGGCGGCACGCTGCCGCTGCGCCGCCTGGATCTGCCGGGAGTCACGGACGACGCCGCAGCCCGCCTGGGCGGCCAGCCCGTCGCCCTCGAGGCCGACGCGGATGGCCTCTGCTTCGCATCGCCGCTCGAGATGACGGCCGACGCCGAGACCGCCCTTCTGGAGATTGACCTGTGATCCGGGATGATGCAGCAGGGCAATCCGAGGAACCGCGAATAGACGAAGAGAGTTCTAAAGTTCGGGAGTTCTAAAGTTTAGGCTGACGCCCGTACCGAACCACCCCGCCCGACGCACAGGCACAAGCTCACGGTACAGCGCACCGATTTGAACCGCCAAGACGCCAAGAGATGGAACCGCGAATGGACGCGAATTAACGCGAAGAATAGGCTGGAAGAGCCGCAGTGATGGAGCGTGGCATGGGCTGAGAGCCCGGTTTCACCTGTCCATACGTAAAGATTTTCCCTTGCTAGAGTACCGCCTTCAGGCGGAAGTGGTTCAGGGGCTTCAGCCCCGTTCCCATGGGTTTTGTTAAGAAATACGGGCCTTCCGGGCCTAAAGGCCCTTGTTGACTTCCGGCTGAAGGGACTGGTGATTTATTCCCCGCGCGTATTTATCAGGAACTCAAGAACTCACGAAAAGTGCAAGAATACACGGTTTCCACAAACAAATTCCTGATTTCATGAGTTCCTGATAAAAAACCAGCAGGGACTTGCAATAAGTCAACACTCCCTGAAGCCGGTACTCCGACGCGACTGCGACCATGATGCAGGGACTGTACCGAACCGCCCCGACCGCTGTTCCAGCGAAAGCTCACGGTACAGCAAACGAAAGGTAGGGCGAGCCGTCCCCGTCACGCCGCTACGCGGTGTGACCGGCGAGCCGCACACAGGTAAAACCGCCAAGATCGCCAAGAGTGCGAACCGCGAATGAACGAATTTTTGCGAATGAATAGTAGGGCGAGCCGTGGTGATTTAC
>JAAYLN010000323.1 GCA_012521875.1 Lentisphaerota bacterium
CAGGTGATGTTGGTGGGCGTGACGCAGGAAACCGTCACCGCCACATCCGCCTGGCCGGTGTGGCAGAAGGCCGCTGTGGCACCCTCGAAGAAGTTTTCGCCGTCAATTACCAGCAGTTCGTTCCGACAAAGGGCATGACCCAGGGGAGGTGTACCGAGCCCGATGGCCCGATGACGCGCAGATCCAGATCGTTCACCAGTTGCGGGGTGCGGTTGTCGGAGTCCGTCGTCTCGTCGCCGGCGGGGTCGGTCCAGCAGAGCGTGACGCGGATGGGCGATACGCCGTCCCAGATGAAGGAGTACGAGCGCGTTGCGACGGTGGTGGTGAGCTGCTGCTCGAACATCCGCGGTATGGCTGGATTGGTATGTAAGCCTGTCAGCAGCCCGGCAGCGGCCATGCCGTTGATCAGCCCCCAGCCGTAGCAGTAGTCCGGTCCCGGTCTGCCGAGGTCGTCGGCAGTGTGGATCAGCAGCCCCTTGAGCGTGCTGGCCCGCATGTGCTGCCCTGGGAAGAGCCTGCCGTGGAGATCCAGCAGCAGGAGGGCGGTGCCGGTCGCGTTAGGCGTGGCCATGCTGGTGCCGCTCATGTTGGTGTAGCTGGCGTCCCCCGATGCAATGCTGGAATAGAGCCCATAGCCATTGGCGACCAGATCGGGCTTGATGCGTCCGTCGTCCGTCGGCCCCCAGCTCGAGAAGGCGGTCATGGTGGCCTTGGCGGGGTCGCGCACGCCGTTGGTGACGGCGTCAGTGACCGCGCCGATGGTCACCACATTCTTGGCCACCGCACAGTAGCCGATATTCTCGTAACCGCCGCGGTAGGTGCCGTCGCCCGCCGGATGCAGTGCCGGATCGTAGTCCACGATCATGTCGGAAAAATAGGGCGTGAGCACCACCTTTTCACCGGTGGCGGGATTGTCGGTGCGGTCGTTACCTGCGGCCCAGAAGGGCAGATAGTAGGGCAGGCCGTAGACAATCTCGTCCATATTTCGGGCGTAGGAGTTATACTTGCCGAACACCTCCTCGTAGTCTGCCGCCGTGAGGATTGAGCCATTCCAGATCCAGGCCGGAGAGGAGGAACCGGTCTTGCTCCAGCCCGAGCGCATGCCGTAGCTGTGGTTCGAGAGCGCGATCTTGCCCGGCTCGCCGCCATACGAAGCGCCGCGGAAAAACATCTCGCTGTTGTCGTTGTTCCAGTCGTAGCTGTCTATACGCGCGGCGACGGCCATGCCGCAGGCATCGGCGGTTACCCCGCTGGCGACGATGGTGCCGCCGACGTGCGTGGCATGATCGATCAGGGCCGCGCCGTCGATGTTGTTGATGCGGCCCGCCAGCTCACGATGGGTGGTACGCACGCTGCCGCCGTCCCATACGCCGACCGTCCAGTTGGTGCCGTCGGCCAGATATGGCGCCGCCCGCAGTAGATTGGCGCCGGTGCTGATGGCGGCATTGGCATTGTAGGTGACGTAGTAGAGTGGGCGCCCGTTTTCCCACCGCATCAGCTCGCGCACCCTTCCGTCGGGCAGTTCCTCGCGGATCGGCAGGTTCAGCCGGCGCGCCTGCTCAATGGCGCGCTCGCGGTGGGTCTGGTTGATTTCCCGCAGCTCCCGCACCACGGCGGCGCGGTTTTCCGGCTCGCGGATATCGCCCGCCCGCAGCCAGACCGCCGCCTCATCCGGCAATCCGGCCTCATCATCCGGTGGTGCCGCCCGGCCCGCGCCGGCCAGCAGCAAGAACAAGAGACTGCAAACCAGAAAGGTTCCGGGAAGCGGTAACCGCAAAATATAGAACCCACGCCTCAATCGCAAGTCCCCTTTTTCAATATTCAAGACATGGTGGAGCGACGGGGAATTCAAACCCCGGATCTCTACACTGCGAACGTAATACTCTGCCAACTGAGCTGCCGCCCCATGCAGGAAACTGCAAAACTGTCCGCATGTTACCGGATTCCCCCGTCCCCCGCATCTACCATTTCGCCACTGCCTACTGCCACTGCTTACTTCCCCGTCCCCTGTCTCTGTCCCTGTTCCCTGCCCGCCGCCTCCGGCGGCGGGCTACTTGATCAGCGGCTCGGGCTCGCGGTTATAGACCTTGGAGTTGGGCGGTACCGAGTGGATCAGCCATACATTCGCCCCGATTACCGAATCATGGCCGATCACCGTGCTGCCGCCCAGGATCGTCGCGCCCGCGTAGATGATCACGCGATCCTCCACGTCGGGATGGCGCTTGATGCCCTTCACCAGATTGCCGTCTTCATCCTTGGCGAAGCTCAGCGCGCCGAGGGTCACGCCCTGGTAGAGCTTGACGCGCCTGCCGATGACGCAGGTCTCGCCGATCACCACCCCGGTGCCGTGGTCGATGAAGAAGCCCGATCCGATGGTCGCGCCGGGATGGATGTCGATACCCGTGCGCGTATGGGCATGTTCGCTCATGACGCGCGGGATAAGCGGCACCCCGGCGCGGTGGAGGGTATTCGCCAGACGGTGTACCGCTATGGCGAAGAGCCCCGGGTAGCTCATCACGATCTCCATCGTCGAGCGCGCCGCGGGGTCGCCCTCGTAGGCGGCGCGGATGTCCTCCTGCAGCATGGTGCGGATTTCCGGCAGTGCATCCAGCAGGCGCATCGTGGCGGCCTCGCCGCGCTCGCGGCAATCGCCGCAGTCGCGGCACTTGTCGTGCTCGCACTGGTAGGCAAAGGCCCGGCGCGCCTGGTCGGCCAACTGCACCGCCGTCG
>JAAYLN010000324.1 GCA_012521875.1 Lentisphaerota bacterium
CATGTCGGGCAGGAGCAGGTTGACGCGCTGGCCGGGGTCTCGTTCGGCGTCGCGGCCGGCGCCTTTCTCGCCATCATGGGGGCCAGCGGCTCGGGCAAGAGCACGCTGCTCAACATCCTGGGCTGCCTCGACCGCCCCACGTCGGGCGAATACTGGCTCAACGGCGTCAATGTCGCCCATATGAGCGACGATGACCTCAGCGACCACCGCCTGCATAACCTCGGCTTTATCTTCCAGAGCTTCCACCTGATTCCGCAACTGACGGTGGCCGAGAACATCGCCCTGCCGCTCTTCTACCAGGGCGTCCCGCCCGATGAGCAGCGGCGGCGTGTGGCCAGGCTGGCCGCCGATGTCGGCGTCGACAACCGGCTGCGCCACCGTCCCTCGGAGCTCTCGGGCGGCCAGCGCCAGCGCGTCGCCATCGCGCGCGCCCTGGCCAACGATCCGCCCGTGATTCTGGCCGACGAGCCCACCGGCAACCTCGACACGTCCACCAGCCACCAGATCATGGAGCTGCTCTCGGAGCTGAACCGCGGGGGACGCACGGTCCTCATGGTCACCCACGAGGAGGACATCGCCAACTACGCCCGCGCGCGCATCTACCTGCGCGACGGCGCCATCCGGCAGATCGAGGGCGAGGTGCTGACATGACGGCGCGGCAGCTTCTGCCCCTGATCCACATGGGGCTCACGGACATCAGGCGCCACAAGCTGCGCTCGTTCCTGACCATGCTGGGCATGGTCTTCGGCGTGGGGAGCGTCGTGGCCATGCTCGCCGTGGGCGAGGGGGCCAGTCAGCAGGCGCTCGACGCCATCCGCAAGCTCGGCAGCCAGAACATCATCCTCAGCTCCGTCAAGCCGCCCGAGGGCGGTGCCGAGGGGATTCAGCGATCAAGCCGCATGAACACCTACGGCCTGCTATATGATGACGAGAAGCGCATTCTCGAAACCATCCCCGGCGTCGTCAGGACCGTGCCGGCGCGCTTCATGCGCAAGCAGGGCATGCTCGGCGCGCTCTCCATGGAGCTTCGTGTCGTAGGCACCACGGCGGCCTGGTTCGAGGTCGTCGCGCGGCCCGTGGTCGCCGGACGCCTGCTGACGCCCCGGGATGAGGTCTCGCGCGCGACGGTCTGCGTGCTGACCGAGAACGGCGCGCGCAAGCTGCTCGCCGGACAGCACACCATCGGCCAGACCCTGCGGCTGGGTTCGACCTTCTTCGAGGTTGTCGGTATCGTGCGCAATGCGGAGAGCACCGGCGGCATGCAGACGCCCGACCGCGAGACCGACGTCTACATCCCCATGAAGACCGGCATCGAACGCTACGGCGAGGTCGATATGCAGAGGTCGGCCAGCAGCCGCTCCATGGAGAAGGTCGAGCTCAGCCAGATCATCGTCGAGATGCGCGATACCGACGCCGTCGAGCCGGGCATGCTGGCGATCGAGGCCATGCTGCGGTATTTCCACAAGAAGGATGATTTCCGTATTGACGTGCCGCTGGCGCTGCTGCGCGAGGCCGAGGCCACCAAGCGCCGCTTCAATGTCGTGCTGGGCTCGATCGCCGCCATCAGCCTGCTGGTCGGCGGCATCGGCATCATGAACATCATGCTGGCCTCGGTCACCGAGCGGACGCAGGAGATCGGCATCCGGCGCGCCATCGGCGCGCGGCGCAGCCATATCGTCCTGCAGTTCCTGGTGGAGACCTGCGTGCTCTCGATCGGCGGCGGCCTGATCGGCCTCGTGCTCGGCAGCATCATTCCGCTGCTGATCACCCTGCTGGCGGACATGCCGACGGCCATCCGTCCCTACAGCCTGGTGCTGGCCTTCACCATCAGCGCCGGCATAGGTATCGTCTTCGGACTCTACCCCGCCCGCCGCGCCGCCCGCCTCGATCCGGTCGAGGCCCTGCGCCGGGATTAATACCGCGCGCCGCAGCAGTGCTTGAACTTGCGTCCGCTGCCGCAGGGGCAGGGGACATTGCGGCCCGGGGATGATGTGCCGCGAGACGTGGCCGTAACGCCTCTTTGTCGCGCTTGGCGCTCGGCGCGGATTTCTTCAGCCAGACGCCGGAAGCGGGGCATGGTGTGGGCGAGGAACTGCTGCCAGTCGGCGCACAGGAAGCTGCGCTGGCGCGGATCGCGTGAGGTGATGTAGCGGTGGCGCGGGCAGTCGCCCGCGCAGAATTCGAGCCACGCGCAGGTGTCGCAGGCGGCGTTCCATTGCGACTTGCAGGCGCCGAAGGCCTGGTAGCGGGGCGAGCGCAGCAGCTCGTCCCACGTGTGCTCCATGATGTTGCCCAGGCGCAGTCCGGGCTCGGCGAAGAAGTCGCAGGGATAGACGTCGCCGTTGTGCTCGACCATGAAGTAGTGGCGGCAGTCGCGGCTGAAGGTGCAGTCGTTGGTCACACCCTCGATGAGGCGTATGACAATCGAGTCGAAGAGCCGTACCGAGACGCGGCGGGTATCATGTTGGTACCAGAGGTCGAAGAGCCGGCAGAGAAAGTCGCCCCACTGACCTTGCTCCAGACTGAAAGGCAGCAGTTGTCCCGTTGCATCGTGGGCGACGCAGGGAATATACTGGTGGTGCAGACAGCCTTGTTGCACCAGATGCCGGTAGATGCGCTCCGGTTCGGCGGCATTGCGTCGGTTGACCAGCGTCAGGATGTTGAAGTCCACGCGGTGGCGGCGCAGGCGTTCCATGCCTTCCGCGACGCTTGCGTGCGTGGGATGTCCGTTGTGCGTCAGGCGGTAGGCATCGTGCAGCTCCGCCGGGCCGTCAAGGCTCACGCCCACCAGGAAGTTGTCGGCTGCCAGGTGCGCCGCCAGTTCGTCGTCGATCAGGGTGGCGTTGGTCTGCAGGGCGTTGGTGATGACCGTCCCGGGGCGCCGATGCTGCCGCTGCAGTTCCGTGACCCGACTGAAGAAGGCGCTGCCCATGAGTGTCGGCTCGCCGCCCTGCCAGGCAAAACCATATTGTGGCTGGTTGGTTGCCAGATAGCTTTCCACAAGGCGCGCCAGCACCGCGTCGGACATGCGGTGACGCGGGGTATCCGGGTAGAGCGCCGCCTTCTCGAGGTAGAAGCAGTAGGCGCAGCGCAGGTTGCAGTCGGCACCGGCGGGCTTGATCAGCAGCGAGAAGAGGGCCGGGGAGGGCATGGGCGGCAACCGCTACCGCAGGATCAGCATCGTCGACAGGCCTTTCTCGTAGGCGCCGATATCAACCGAAGCACCGGCAACACGCTGCCGTCCAATCAGATCCTCGGCTCCGTACATCCACTCCTCAACCACACCGTTGTCAACACAGGGAGAGTTGAGAACGGGCTTGAAGGGCGTGGAACCGCTCAGCTTGAAGAGCGGATCGGCGGCCAGGCTGTTGGTGCTGAAGAGCTTGTCGGCCTCATAGCCGGTGGTGTCGAACGATGTCAGATTGTTGAGGAACGGTATCGTCACGTAGGCCTTGGAATTTTGCGACTCGAAGAAGTCGGGATTGGCGGCGAGGGTGAACTCCGCCGGTTCCGGGGTTGCGGGCGAGAGATGGTTGCCGTGGATGATAGTGTTGACCACCTCGACACGCCCGGGATGGTTCTCGGGGCTCTGTGCGATATACAGTCCGGGGCCGCTGTCCGTCGAGGATGCCGTGGCGGTAATGAAGTTGTCGGCGATGGTGCAGTTGATGATGCGCACCCGGGCAGGGTAGTAGACAATGACACCGCCGCCACAGGAAGAGGCGCGGTTGCCGGTGATCAGCGTGCTGCGGATGGTGGCATTGCCGCTGAGCATGACGCCGCCGCCATTCGCTGCGTTGACCATGGAGTCATCACCTTCAATCACACAGCGGTCGACAAGCCCGCCGGCCGCATGCAGTTGGCCACCCCAGTAGCCGGCATACTTGTTGCCGAAGAGGCGGCATTCGCGCAGCGTGCCGGCGCGCTCGGGATAGCCCGGGATGAATACGCCGCCGCCGCAGGAATGTCCCGGTGAGCCGACATATTTGTAAGGATATAACCACCGAGGACTGGCAGTCGTGGTGCGGTTACCGCCGGTGATGCCGACCTTCTCGACCACCGCGTCCTTGTGCCCGAGGTAGATAACGCGGTGGGCGGTGCCGGTCTGGCAGATGATCGTTATGTCATAGCCGCTTCCTGTGATTGTGACCGGCTTGAGGATGAAGAGCTGTGTGGCGAGATTATGGGTGCCCTCAGCAAGGTGGATCGTTCCGGGAGCGACAACCGTGTCGTAGGCCACGGCCAGATCGCGCGTGGCGGTGGCCGCGGTGTCGTACGGGAAGACGGGGTTCTCGGAGGCCGGGTTGACATGGACGGTGGCAGGCCCGACGTAGAAGTACTCCGGCGCGCGCGAGAATGTGGTGGTGGCACTGTCGCTCGCGCGGGTGACCGTCAGCGTGACCGAGTAGCGCCCGGCCGCAAGCGCGGAAGTCGTGAACTCCGCCAGCGTTTCAGAGAGAGCCGGATCCGTTTCACCCTGCGGTGTAATCTCCCAGTTGTAGGTATAGGTTTCACTTGGGGCCGCCAGCGGGTCATGCACATAACCCCTGAAGGTGATCGGCTCGCCGATAAGGTTGTTCTCGGCGGTAAAGGTGAGACCGCAGCAGAACTCGTCCGGCAGGTCGAAGGCACCGACCGTCAGTGCGTTGGTTGCGCGTTCCACGCCCATGAAATCGTTGGTCACGGACGCGATTACCGAGCCCGCGCCGACCAGACACGAGCCCGGCATGATGCGGTAGTCGCCATTCTTGGGGTCGCGGAAAACCGGGTCGCCTTCAACCCGGTCGTTGCCGGCGGGTTTGTCGGAGAACGTGTATGACATGCATGCTGGTTTGACGTAGGTGTAGTCCCGCGTGTGGCCGATGAAGTCGAGTTCATTATGGTTGTTCACGAAGACGTTGTTCTGGCAGAGCCCGGCTGACGAGGAATAGCTGTAGAGCGCTGTGCCGGCAAAGAGAACGTTGTCCAGCGCATAGTTGAAATACCCGGTCATTGCTTCGGTGGTTGTGTTGTCGACAATCGTGTTATTGTAGATCCTGGCCTTATCGGCACAGGCGATGCCGACATTGCCGTGATGCGCGCTATGGCATTGGTGACAGTTGCCAGCGGTGCGTCGGCCGTGCCGCTGGCGGAGTCGTCGCCGTCGGGCGCGACGTAGAAGTCGATGCTGCTGGAGAATACGGCGCGGACATTGCGCGGCTGCGAGAAGTCGAGCGTGATCGTGGCGCTGTCGGCGGCGTTGGTGCCGATGTCGCCGGTCCAGTATTCGAAGACAGCATCGCTATCGGGTGTCGCGGTGACGGTGAGCGTGTTGGTCACGCTGTCGCCCCATGTGCTCACGGCGTCAACCGTTCCGGAGTTGGATGTCTTGATGTTGATGTAGTGCTCGGTGCCCCAGAGCCAGGTGAGGGTCTGGCGCTCTCCGGTGGCAATGTTGGCCGCATCGTATTGATACGGTAGAGCGCTGTTCGTGGTTACAGAGGCCGGCGCACCGCTATTGGATTGAATGGAAAGCCTGTAGTCGCGGCAGACGTAGCGCCTGCCGTCAATCTGTCCTGCAACTATCAGCGGCAACTCCGTCGCGCCAGCCTTGGCATAGCAATCTACCGCGAACGGGTAGAAGCCGTAGTCGGGCGAGGATTCACAGGCGTTGTGGTCGCCGAAGATCGTGAGACCGGGGATGTCTATCGGGGCCGGCGACACGATAACGATGCCGTCGCCGCCGCGTCCGCCGGAGGTGCCGGGTGAATAGCCGCCGCCACCTCCGCCACCGCCGAACCCGTCGGTGCCGGGAAGGCCGGCTTGACTTGTGCCTCGGTTTGCGCCGTTGCCGCCTCCGCCGAGGCCACCGAGTCCGCCGTATGCGGAGTTGTTGCCCGCGCCCGCGCCACCACCGCCGCCGTACCAGGTGTTGGTGCCAAAGATGTCGCATTGAATGCCGTTGCCGCCGAAGCCGCTGTAGTTGGCCTGCGTGGCGCCGCCGACCTTGCCGGGCTCGCCGGCGCCGCCGCCACCGCCGCAGTAGCCGTTGTTGCCGCTGCAAAGCGCTCCGTCGTGTCCCTGTCCGGGTGTTCCGAGACCGCGGTATTGTGCGGCAGTTTGATTACGGGATGCGCCACCGCCGGAACCGCCTGCGCGCCCCGATGACGAGTCCCAGCCACCACCGCCGCCGCCAATAGCTACGAGGGATGATGTGGCGTTGGTGAGCAGCGAGTCTTCACCATTCTTACCCTCACGCCAACTGGAGCCAGCCACACCGCCCTTGCCTGTTTTAACAGTGTAGTTGCCGGCGGAGAGCAGGGTGTTCTTGTTCCAGATCACGCCACCCGCGCCACCGCCGCCGCCGATGGTCGCGCCGCCGCCACCGCCACCGCCGACAACCAGGATGTCGCAAAGGTTGTCGTCATTGAAGGTCAAGGTATATTCGTGGTTGGTGCAGGGGAAGGAATAGACGGCCCTTGCGCCAACGTATGTGACCGTTACACCGCCGGTTGGCGAGTAGCCGGCGAACAAGGTGGGCGGGATGCAGGCAAACACCGCATGGACGGCCCGCGGGATGGCGTGGTCGAGCACGATTGTCGCACTCGCCGCTGCGTTCGTGCCGATGTCGCCTTCCCAGCGCTTGAAGACCGAGCCGTTGTCGGGAACCGCCGTGAGCGTCAGGGTGTCGGAGATATGGTCCCCCCACTCGCCGGATGTGTCGTCGGGATTGAGCACCGATGCGCCTGCGGCGGTGACGTGCC
>JAAYLN010000325.1 GCA_012521875.1 Lentisphaerota bacterium
GCGTCGTCGCGGGCCAGGGCGGCGACCTGCGGGTTGATTTCATAGAAGCGGTAGGTGTCGCCCGGGCGGCCGTAGGCCGCCAGCGTGCCGATGCCCATGCCGGCCACGGCCACGCGCATGGTGTTGGTGCTGGTATAGCGCGGGTGGCGCACGATGGAGAGGCCGCCGGCGTGCCGGGTGAAGCAGAGCGTGGGGATGTGGCGTTCGAAACCCAGCGCCTGGAAGCCGTGCAGCGTGCCGCTGTGGTCGAAGAGGTTGGCCTGGTACGGCTCGCCCCCCCGGACCGGCATCGTTTCCTGCCGCACCCGCCCGCATCCGTAGAAATTGCGCATGCGCTTGACGACCGTGCCGCCGGTGCGGACGGTCTGGAGCAGCAGGACCGCGCCGACGAGGCCGGCGGCGGCGGCCATGGCGTGCCGTGGCGGGGCGAGCGCGCCGGCCGGGCCGCGGCGGACGGCCACCGCGCCGGTGGCGGCGGCGAGCACGAGCAGCGTCAGGGGATATTCGGCGATCGAACGGAAGATCAGCGGCGCCGCGATGGAGGCCGCCAGGCCGCCCAGCGCGCCGCCCACGGCGATGCACAGGTAGAAGCGCGTCAGCCAGGCGCCGGCCGGCCGGCTGTCGTACAGCCAGGCGTGCAGCATGGTGCCGCCGAGCAGCAGCAGGAGGATGCCGATGGCGACCTGCCAGGCGAAGCCGCGCCCGCCGGTCGCGCCCCATTGCCAGGCGGCGAGCAGCAGCAGCGGCAGCATCGCCCAGGGGAGCCGCGGCAGCAGCTTGCGGCCCGCCGCCGTGAAGCCGATCACATAGCTCAGCAGGTAGACCGCCAGCAGCACCGCCCACAGCAGCGGCAGCGGGGTGACATCGTTGCCCAGGTGCGCGGTGACGGCGTTGAGCGCGAAGGTGCTGATGGCCGGCAGCAGCAGCCACAGGAGGGGTGCGGGAGGAGGGGCGGCGCGCAGGGCGCCGCCAGGGCAGGCAGGACCCATTCCGCGCCAGGGCGCGTCAGGGCAAGTGCCGGCCCCACGTTGCCCGGCAGCGCCGGTGGTTCCGGCAGTACCGGGGGTCGCTGTGGTACCGGCGCCTTCGGTGGTACCGGCGCTCCCAGCGTTTCCGGTTCCCCGCATCATCAACCCCAGCAGCACGGTATAGATGCCCACGCCGGCGGCGAAGCCGCGCCACTGGAGCGTCAGCGGCACGTGCGGCTCGACCAGCAGCGGGTAGGCCAGCAGGCCGCAGAACGAACCGGCGTTGGAGACCGCGTAGAGGTGGTAGACGTCGCGGCGTCCGCGGCGCGAGAGCCAGGCCTGGACGAGCGAGGCATTGGCCGAGAGCAGCACATAGGGCGCGCCGCTCAGCAGCAGCACGCAGAACAGGACCGACAGCACGGGCAGCGCCTGCGCATCGACCCAGCCATCCAGGCGCGGGCGGATCCAGCCGACGCCGAAGGTCAGCGCCGTGGCGGCCGCCAGCAGCGCCAGGTGGAGGCGCTGTGTCCAGGCGCCGGTTGCGGCATGCGAGGGCTGCTGCGCGCCGTCGCGGGCGATGGCGTGCGCATAGGCATAGCCTGCCAGCAGCAGGGTCTGGTAGGCGGCCAGGCAGACCGTCCAGACGGCGGCGGTGCCGCCGAAGACGGGCAGCAGCGTGCTGCCGACCATGGGCTGCACGCCGAACAGGAGAAACGATCCCGTGAAAATCACGAGATAGGGCAACCGCGCACTCATTATCTCGGGTTCACGCTTTCCCAGATCGCCTTCTGCGCGGCGTTGGTGGGGGGCGGCGCCCAGCCCTGCAGGCAGGCCGCGCGGTAGGAGGTCCGCTCGATCCGGGCCAGGCCGAGGCGCTTGGCAGCCTGGCTGATCTTGCCGGCGACATTCGGCGAGAAGGTCGAGGCCGGCAGGGTGTCGAGATCGGCGGAGGACAGCACGGTTTTGACGACGCACGGCTCATCGGAGTTCACGCCGCCGGCGATGAAGGCCACGGTGCGCCAGATCTCCTTCTCGAGACGCTCCTGGGTTGTCTTGGCGTCGGCTCCCGCGCCGATACGCGAGGCGTTGATCACGCCGCAGCGGTCCTCGGGATAAACCGCCAGCCGCGGCGCCTCGGGAC
>JAAYLN010000326.1 GCA_012521875.1 Lentisphaerota bacterium
CCCACACTTAATCTCACCCTTAAACGGCACACTTAAACCACCCGCTTACTCCATTTTCGCGTGCATTCGCCCCATTCGCGGCTCCCTTTTCGCGCTTTTCGCGTTTTTCGCGGTTAAAAAAACACCTTCCATTCGCGCCCATTCGCGTCCATTGGCGGTTCCGTTTCCCCGCGCCTCCGTGCCTCCGTGAGAAAAAAACGGCAGCCGAAGGCGACAAAGTTACCGACAAAGCTCGCGACAAAGTGGGCTTCGGTTTGTTCCAACCGGGGCGTCCGCCTCAAATCCCCCGCAGGTCGGCGACGCGCATCTGCTCCTCGGCCTCGTAGAGCTTCCAGATCACCTGCAGGCTGCGGAGCGAGGCGGCCGCGCTGATCTCGGGCTTCCGTTCCTGCTCGATGCAGTCGAGGAAGGCCGCCATCTGCTCCACCACGGCCTTGCCGCCTTCGTCGGGACGGCGATAGACCACCACCTGGTCAGGCTTGTCGAGCGCCTCGCCGGGGGCTGCCAGCGCCTCGAGCGCCGGCAGGTCGCCATCCGTGCGGCTGCGGTGCAGGGTGATTGTTCCGGCGGAGCCATCCAACTCGAGCATGCCCTCCGTGCAGTGTGCATGCACGGCATATCCCAGTCGTGTGCCCCGTGCGCCCCAGGTGCCGAAGTGGTAGGCGGTGGCGCCGCTGGCAAACTTCAGGCTGACGTCGCTCGTGCCCTCGCGCTCCATCCATGGTGTGCCCAGATTGGTGCCGATGTGCGTGCCGCAGACCGGATCGCCCAGCCAGTGCAACAGCAGGTCAATGTAGTGGCAGCCGTGGCTGAAGAGCTGGCCGCCGCCAACCCGGCGGGCCTCTCCCAGCCATGCCGCACGCGAGGTATCGGTGTACTGCTCGGTCCAGATCGAGACGTGGAACACCTTGCCGAAGGTCTCATCACGCAGACATTCGCCGAAACGGGTCCACATCGGATTGTGCCGCATGACGTAGCCCAGCATGAGCACGGGATGAGGGGAGTGGTCGGCCGCGATCAGCTCGCGGCATTCGCCCTCCGTCAGCGCCAGCGGCTTCTCCATCAGCACATGCTTGCCGGCCTTGAGACAATCGAGACCGATGCGGTGGTGGAGGTCATGCGGTACGGCGATGACCACGGCATCGACATCATCGAAGATCAGCTTGTAGTCCTTCACCGCGAGAGCACCGGGATAACGAGCCGCGGCTGCCCCGGCCCGTTCCGGATCAATGTCCGCAAAGGCGGTAAAACGCATACGCTCCGCCAACGGCTGGAGCGCCACACAGTGGTTGCGCGCCATGGAACCGCAGCCAATCATGCCTACTCGAATCATTCTCTAACTCCTCTTCTCACCACGCGTAGCGGCCATCCGGCACCGGCACGGTACCTCCCGCAGGTCCCTGGCCGTTATCGGGGGACGTGCATACCTTAATCTAATCGCCGCGGGAGCGTCAAGGGTGTGGATAACTGCTAAGTGACAACCGCGGACAATTATGGTTCAATACCCACATGAAACCAACGCTTCTGGTGCTGGCTGCCGGCATGGGCAGCCGCTATGGTGGACTCAAACAGATCGATCCGGTCGGCCCCGGCGGCGAGTCCTTGCTCGACTACGCCGTTTACGATGCGCTGCAGGCCGGCTTCGGCCGCGTGGTCTTCGTCATCCGACACGACTTCGAGACGGCCTTCAGGGCGCGCGTGGATGCGAGCTTCGGGTCGCACATTGCCGTGGACTATGTGTTTCAGGAGATGGACGACCTGCCCGGCGGTCGCAAGGTGCCCGCCGAGCGGACGAAGCCCTGGGGCACGGCCCATGCCGTCCGTACCGCGCGCGAGGCCATCAACGAGCCCTTCGCCGTCATCAACGCCGACGACTTCTACGGGCGCGATGCCTACCAGCAGATAGCGCGCTTTCTGGCGACGCTTCCCGCCACGCGCACGCCGGCACCCTGCGAGCGGCTGGCGATGGCGGGCTTCCAGCTCGTCCAGACGCTCTCGGAGAACGGCAGCGTCGCCCGCGGCATCTGCGAGGTTTCGCCGGAAGGCCTGCTGCTCGCGGTGACCGAGCACACCACGATCGAGGATACACCGCGCGGCATTGAGAGCCGCCAGCCGGATGGCAGCATCGTCACGCTGCCGCCGCATGCCGTGACCTCGATGAATATATGGGGCTTTCCGCCGTCGCTCTTCACGCTGATGGAGGAGCAGTTTGGCGCCTGGCTGGATCAGAATTACGGCAATCTCAAGGCCGAGTGGTACATCCCGCTGGTGGTCAACACACTGATCCAGACGCGCCGCGCCACGGTGCAGGTGCTGCCGACCGGCAGCCGCTGGTTCGGCGTCACCTACCGCGAGGATCGCGAGCGCACCGTCGGCGAGATCGAGCGCCTGATCGCCGACGGCATCTACCCCGCGCGGCTCTGGGGCAACTGAGTTTGCCGGTGCCGGTTCGGGCTTCCCGATGGAGCTGACCCTGCTGCCTGAAGGGCACTTCCGCCTCATCGAGGGGGATGGTGCCGACCTCCTGCTGACCGATGCCGCCGCGGCCCGCATCCGCAAGGCCTTTGCCGCCTCGACGGCCGAGGGCTTCCTCTGTCTGGCGGCGTATGACGGCACGCTGATCTCCTCGCTGGCCTTCGGACGCGCCTTCGCCCGCTACTACCTGACGGCGCTCTGCCAGTCGCCGCGCGACGGGGAGAACGCTTTTCCGGCGGTCACGCCGCCCGACGAGGCCGCCTGGGACGACTGGATCGAGCGCGCGCCGCCCCTCAGGGGACTCGAGCTCCTTGACGCCGCGCGCGCCAACGCCCTGTGGCAGGAGCTTGATGCGGCGGCCCGCGCGGCTGCCGAAAGCACACCAGGGGGACTCGACGGCTTTCTCCAGTCCATCGACCCGGTCTGGCGCACCGTGGGCCGCGTCACGTTCCATCTGGCCGAGAACAAGAAGCACCCCGAACGGCCCTTCGCCTTCATGGCCACCTATGCCAGCAGGCTCTCGGAGATCGGACGTGTCCAGCATCTGCCCCTTGGACGCGCGCTGACCGAATATGCCGGTGCCCGCAACCGCAAGGCCCTGCTGCACCTGCTGGCGCCGATTCAGCAGGCGGTCGGTACCAGCGAGCTGGTGCGCGAGCTCTTCGAGTCGGGCCGGCTCTACCAGCCGGCCGCCTGGACCACGCAGCAGGCGTACCGTCTGCTCCGCGACCTGCCCGCCATCGAGGCGGCCGGTGTGATCGTGCGCGTGCCCGACTGGTGGAACGCCCGCCGGCCGCCGCGGCCGCGGGTCACGGTAAAGGTGGGCGACGGCAAGCCGGCGCAGCTCGGCGCCGCCGCGCTGCTCGACTTCAATCTGAGCGTGACGCTCGGCGACGCCGAGCTTTCGCCGGAGGAGATACAGGCGCTGCTGAATTCGGGATGCGGCCTCGTCTCGCTGCGGGGCCAGTGGGTCGAGGTGGATGCCGGACAGCTCAAGGACGTGCTTGACCACTGGAAGGCGGTCGAGCGTCGTGCCGCGCGCGAGGGCATCCCCTTCGCCGAGGCCATGCGGCTGCTGGCGGGACTCTCCGCCGAGGGACCCGGGGGCGATGCGGATGCGGCCGGTACCGAGCGCATCCAGGCCTGGACGGGCATCCGCGCCGGCCGCTGGCTGGACGAGACGCTGGCCCGTCTGCGTCAGCCCGAGACTGTCGGCGGCACGCTGCCCTGCGCCGACGAACTGCAAGCCACCCCGCGCCCCTACCAGGAGACCGGCATCCGCTGGCTGCACTTCATGGCCAGCCTCGGCCTGGGCGCCTGTCTGGCCGACGACATGGGCCTCGGCAAGACCCTGCAGACGCTGGGCCTGCTGCTCTGGCTGCGGCGCGAGGGCACCGCGCACGCGCCCTCCCTGCTGGTCGCGCCCGCCTCACTGCTGGCCAACTGGAAGGACGAGGCCCGGCGTTTCGCCCCCTCGCTACGGCTCCTGGTGGTTCATCCCGCCGGGGATGACCAGGAACGGCTGCAGGCCTGCGCCGACGATCCCGAAGCCGGGCTCGCGGAGGTCGATCTGGCCGTCACCTCCTACGGCATGGTTGCCCGTACCCCCTGGCTGGCGCAGGTGCCGTGGCGCCTCGTCGTGCTCGACGAGGCCCAGGCCATCAAGAATGCCGCCACGCGCCAGGCGCGCGCCGTCAAGGCCCTGCAGTCGCGGACACGCCTCGCCCTGACCGGCACGCCGGTCGAGAACCGCGCCGGCGACCTCTGGTCGCTCTTCGACTTCATCAACCCCGGTCTGCTCGGCGACGCGCGCCGCTTCGGCGCCTACATCCGCAACCGCGGCGACCAGCCCGGCGCCTACGCGCCCCTGCGCCGCCTGACGCGCCCCTACATCCTGCGCCGCCTCAAGACCGACCGCCGCGTGATCGACGACCTTCCCGAGAAGACCGTCATGCCGGCCTACTGCGGCCTCACCCCGGCGCAGGCGGCCCTCTATGCCGACCATGTGCGGCAGCTCCGCGAGGCGCTCCAGAAAGACGACGCGTCCGAACCCATGAAGCGCCGCGGCGTGATTCTGGCCGCCCTCATGCGCTTCAAGCAGATTTGCAACCATCCCGCGCAGGTCACGGGCGACGGCGACTTTGCCGAGGAGCGCAGCGGCAAGTTCGCCCGCCTGCGCGAGCTCGTCGAGGAGATCGCCGAGCGCCAGGACAAGCTGCTGGTCTTCACCCAGTACCGCGAGATGACCGAGCCGCTGGCCGCCTTCCTGGCGACGATCTTCCGGCAGCCGGGGCTGGTGCTGCACGGCGGCACGCCGGTGGCGCGGCGCCGCGAGCTGGTCGCCGCCTTCCAGCGCGACGACGGCCCGCCCTTCTTCGTCCTCTCGCTCAAGGCCGGCGGCACGGGGCTGAACCTCACCCAGGCCTCGCACGTGATCCATTTCGACCGCTGGTGGAACCCCGCCGTCGAGAACCAGGCCACCGACCGCGCCTTCCGCATCGGACAGCGCAAGCATGTGATCGTGCATCCCTTCATCTGCCGCGGCACGGTGGAGGAGCGGATAGACGCCATGCTGGCCGAGAAGCGCGGCCTGGCCGACGAGCTGCTGGAGGGCGGCGGCGAGAAGCTGCTGACCGAGATGGGCAACGACGAGCTGCTCCGCTTCGTCGCGCTCGACTTGTCTGCCGCCGGAGAGTAAGATGTACGCATCTTTTTCCATCTGGTCTGTCAGTCGCGCCTCTGGCGACCGCCGGTCGCCAGTTGGAACAGATCGGCGACCCGCCTTGTCGCGAGCCTTGCCGCCGACTTTGTCGAAAGCGGAAGAGCAGGCGGCAGGGGTGTCACAATCCCGTCGTCCCAGGAGCATAACATGAGCCGCTATCGGCACCGCTACAACCGCTACGACCGCTACAGCATGTTTTTCCATAGCAAGAGCAAGGGCGAGCGCATGGCCGACGCCGCGCGCGAGCAGCAGGCGCTGGAGAAGAAGGGGCAGAAACTCTCGCCCGTAGTCCTGAAGGGCTTCGCCATCGCCTCGACCTTCTGGGGCAAGGCCTGGTGCAAGAATATCGAATCCTATCACGACTACTCCAACCGCCTGCCGCGCGGCCGCTCCTATGTCCGCAGCAACAGCGTCATCGATCTGCATATCGAGCGCGGCGTGGTCCTGGCGCAGGTGATAGGCAGCGCGCTCTATATAGTGGAGATTGAAATCCGTCCGGTCGCGGCGGAGCGCTGGCAGGCCATCTGCAAGGAATGTGCCGGCAAGATCGGCTCGATGATCGAGCTGCTGCAGGGGCGCCTCTCCACCGAGGTCATGTCGGTGATGACCAGCCAGGAGACGGGGCTCTTCCCGCGGCCGGCGGAGATCCGCTTCACCTGCTCATGCCCCGATTCCGCCGGCATGTGCAAGCATATCGCCGCCGTGATGTACGGCATAGGCAACCGTCTCGACACGCAGCCCGAGCTGCTCTTCCTCCTGCGCGGCGTCGACTCGGCCGACCTGCTTGCCAACATCGCCGCGGCACCTGATACCGGCACGTTTCCCGATGCCGAGGCGTTGGTGGCGGAGGAACTCTCGGATGTCTTCGGCGTCGAGATCGACACTTCGGTACCCACCGTACCGCCCGCCATCGCACCGGAGTCCGAGATTGCACACAAACGCCCGCGCGGGCGTCCGCGGAAGAGCACGCCCGCCGCTGCACCGGCGCCCGCAGCCGCTCCGGAACCCGAGACTGCGCCCAAGCGTCCGCGTGGGCGTCCGCGGAAGAGCACGTCCGCCGCTGCCTCAGAGCCCGCGGCAGCCCCCAAGCGCCCACGCGGTCGTCCGCGGAAGAGCGAGGATGCCGCCACACCGGAGCCCGCGGCTGCACCCAAGCGTCCGCGCGGTCGTCCGCGGAAGGACACATCCGCCACCGCACCGCAACCCGCCGCTCCCAAGCGTTCACGGAAGAGCACGACCGCCGCTGCACAAGAAAGCGAGACAGCCCCCAAACGCCCTCGCGGTCGCCCGCGCAAAGACGCGTCAACCGCCGCCGCGCCGGAGCCCGCGGCCGCGCCCAAGCGCCCTCGCGGTCGTCCGCGTAAAGACGCGCCCGCCGCGACGTGACGGTAGCCGAAAACCGCATGGAAAAGGCGGCACGAGCCAAAAAAGTGTAGATTGGGAACTGCGCGCCGGATCATGCGCGATGCGTTGGCTGCGGGGAAGTCTCTCACGGAGGCACGGAGGCGCGGAGAGGTGGGACACAGGACTGGCGGCTGGTGGGGGGCACGCGGTGGTGACGCCGCGTATGCAAGGTAGACGCCTGATGCTGATAAAATCGGTTTGTTTGGCCACCCCGCGTGGCGCACTACGTGCGCAAGCGGTTTTGAGTGCGCGGACCCGGCCGCGCTTTCTACCGCGGGACCTGGCCCGCGCAGAAGAGG
>JAAYLN010000327.1 GCA_012521875.1 Lentisphaerota bacterium
CCCAGGTAGTGCTCCTCGTAGTTGGTGAACTCCACGGTCGTCGGCGCGCGGCGCGACGCGCGGTTGCGCCAGTAGTAGTCATGCGTCCAGGCCACACGGGGATCGTAGCCGTTGGCGTCATATACCTGCCAGTGGCGCAGGTCGCCATCGCGGGCCATCCAGTCGCCATCCGGGTTGCCGCTGGCATCATCCTCGAAGGGGTCGAGCCCGTTGGTGACTTCCCAGCCATCGTTCATGCCATCGCCGTCGGTGTCCCAGTGGATGGGATTGGTGCCCAGGGCATACTCTTCCAGGTTGCTGAGGCCGTCGCCGTCGGTGTCGTCGTCATCGGCGCCCTGGATGAGCGGGTTGAAGTCGTTGGCGATGGTGGCGCTGTCGATGATGGTGCCCTCGATGACGCGGGAGGGATCGTAGCGCTCGCCGGTGATTCCGCGCACGGTGGCGTTCATCCAGAAGTAGTACTCGTAACCGTCGTCGAGCCCGTCACCATCGGTGTCGGGCACGGTGGGATCGGTACCCGGCCAGCCGGCGGTCATGAGGGGTGCGCCCGGCTCGTCGATAATTGCCGTCGGCTCGGAGTCGGGGGCGTTGAGCCCCGGATCGAGGCCGCGGATCTCCAGGACGTGGCCGAAGTCGGCGCCGTCCGGGGCGTAGTTGTTGCCCTCGGCGGGATAGTCAAGGTTGACATTGGCACCGCGCGGGAGGCGGTCACCGTCGGGGTTGTCCATGCGGTTGGGCGCCTCGAAATTTATGCCCCAGAGCTGCTCCCACGCATCGGGCAGCTCGTCGTTATCGATGTCGCCGTAGTTGTCCTCGGGATAGAACTCGCGGCTGAAGACGCCGCCGATCTGGCGGTTCGCGCCGCCCAGCTCCAGCAGCGCCGTGCTGGGCGCGAAGGGGGTGAGCATGTCGCCGTAGAAGCCGTCGCCGATCCAGACATGGAAGAAGCTGTCGTACTCAACGCCGTCGATGTCGAAGGTCTCGGGCGCGGCTATCATTGTGACGGCGGGCAGCGTGGGCTGGTACTTGATGAGCCAGTTGTAGTCTCCCTGCAGGGGGGTTCTGGTGGTCAGGTTCTCGTTGTCATCAATCGTGCCGCGGCCCAGACCGCGCAGGCTGTGGTAGGAGTTGCCGGGGCCCGGGTAGGGCGGCGAGCTGTACTTGTACTCGTTGATCTGCACCTGGACGGCCGGCAGGATCTCGAGCTCGCCGCTGACATAGGCGAAACCGCCGTCCTGGTCGCGCATGGTGATGGTCACCGTGTACTTGCCGGGCATGGTGTAGGTATGGTTGACATAGCCATCGGCGCCATCCATCCATGGCGTAACCTGGCCGTCGCCGAAGGCCACCCGTGCCTGCAGCTTGTCCATATCGGCGGGCACATCCGTGCCGCTCCAACTGAAGGTGTAGGGGAAGCCCTCGCCACCCGGCGTGGGCACCCAGGGGCTATCCGCATCGCCGCGCGGGCTCAGCAGCACGGGATCCTTGTTCAGGAGCGAGAAGACACCCTCGCCGCCGGGGACGTAGCCGGATGCGGGCGGGGCCTCGCCGGAGACGGTGGCCGTCGAGCCTTCGGCCACGGTCGTGCCGCCGTCGAGCGCGCGCACCTGAAACTCGCGGGCGGTCTCGCCGATCGGGAAGGTGACCGACTGGGAGCCGACAATCTGCAGACCAGCCGGATTGCTGTTGTGGAGCGTGATCGTCAGCGG
>JAAYLN010000456.1 GCA_012521875.1 Lentisphaerota bacterium
CCGACTGGAAGCAGTTCCTCGCCCACACCATGCCCCCCTTCCGGCGTCTGGCCGAAGCACTCCGCGCCGAGCGCCACGCGCGACAAAGAGGCGTTACGGCCCCGTCTCGCTGCACATCATCTCCGGGCCGCAATGTCCCCTGCCCCTGCGGCAGCGGACGCAAGTTCAAGCACTGCTGCGGCGCGCGGCATGGTGGGCGGTGAGTAGTGAGTGGGGAATATAACGCAGAGGCGCAGAGACGCAGATGTGTAATGGGTGGAACTTCGCGCTGGCTCATTCGCGATGCGAAGGCGGCGTGGTAGTCTCTCACAGAGGCACAGAGGTGTACTCGTTTAGGACGTTGGCGGTGTAGGTGCTGGTATCGGAATTGAGCGAGGCCCACAGCGCGTTGCCGATGTTGTCATAAGCGGACCGGCTGGCATGGTTGGTCTGGATTATGGCCGAAATGACTTCGGAACGGGCGTTGTAATCAAAGGTGTCGGTGTTGCGGCGGGTGACGCGGTCGAGGATGTCGTGGGTGTAGCCAAGCCGCTGCTGCGGCTCGCCGTTGACGCTGTTGGTGATGACCGTGACAAGATGGCGGCGGCGCCAGTCACGAATGACGCTACGGGCAAGAACCGTGCCGTTGGGCAGCATGATGCTGTAGCCCTCGTCACGGTTGTCGAACGTGTAGGCGGTGCCTTTTCTGGGGCGACAACATGCCCCGTGTGCAAACTTCATTCTCAAGGACTGTCTCCTACATCCCTCTGCTTGGTGTCCGTATTGAGAGCCATTGTCATGTTCATGGCAGCTTCATAGCTGCGTTCACGGCTCATATTACCCTCTAGTGTTCTGTTGAACGCCTGTACAGCAACCAGAAGAGCATTTGTGTTTCCTTCATAAATAAGGTTCTCCATGCGGCGTATTCCATGTGCTATAAGTCGGCGTTCTTTTGGCAGAAGGATATAACGCGTTTGAACAATCAACATTCCCGCAAAACAACCAGCAACAGCAGCGCTGGCGATGGCCGCCAGATGGAGTAATGCCCATGCCCAGAACCTACTCCCTCGCACCTTGCTCGCCCATACAGACAAGACAAGAACCCCGATAGCTGCAATCAACATGGTACTCATTACTCAGATCTTCAAGGCTATACAGAATTATAGCTCTCTGCCTACTTACATTGCTTCTGCCGCTTGCCCAACTTGGTGCACCACTTGAGCGCATCAGATGACCAGTGCCTACAGTCATAAATGCCGAGATAATAGTATCCTGGCTTGCCGACAAAATCCGGAGCTTTAGTAGAAATCCTCGGCAGAACTAGCTGTGACAACATACTGTTGATTGAAAAGGCAGGTTTCAATCTGTTCGATATCATATTCGCAAGGTGACAACTCAAGCTCCTTGCATTCAATATTGCGCCCCCTATTACCACCATATTCGTCGTGCGTGTTGACATAACCAGGGACTCCCGCTATTAAATCAGCCTCTGTGACACCAGAAGATACTAGAGGCTAAAACCCGAATGCGTTATCACCAAATTCCAACCAACAATGCGAAAGCTTTCCTTCCATCTCGATTGAACCAACCTCTATGCCTCGATCCCACTCACAACACCGTCGAATTCCTGTCTTCTGCTTGCCTTTTTTCTTCAACTCACCATCACAGCAACAATATTCTGATCGTGAATACGCAACAGGCCCGTAGCTCTTGGTCACATTTTGTGTTTTCCACCAAAGCCCTAGCTTGTCAGAATTAACTAGCGCGCGATTGCCGACAAAACAGTAGACGTTCTTGCCCCCTTGTTCCTCAATCGGATCCCTGTTCAACCACCGCATTAACTCCGGCGCGTAGAAGCGGTAGCTGTAGTAGTAGAAATCGGTCTCGGTATCGTAGTACTTCGTGCTGAACCTGTGGCGGAAGGTATCCGCAAGCAGACCGGTTGACGAGATTGTACGTCCGAAGGCGTCGTAGGTGTACTCGGCCACGATTGCGCCGGTCTCGTCGGCGTAGGCCGTGATGTTGCCGTTATTATCGTAGAACGGGAAGTACCATGCGCTGCCCATCTGTACTGCTAAGAGCCCACCTACACCGCCAGCACCCTGCATACTTCCAGACAAATCACATCCCCAGACGTAGTGGTTTGTGGTTGGTGGTTGGTGGTTGATGGTTGGTGGTGATTGTCTCGGCGACCAGATTCCAGCCGTCATATACAAATCTCCGTGTCACCGTGCCTCCGTGAGAGACTTTCAGCACCCGACGGCTAAGGTGGTCGTAGGCGTTGGAAACTACGCAGACGTTATTTGAATAGGCGACAATTAGACGGTTTTCAGCATCATACGTACAGCTGAAACCCCCGTCCCACGTCATATTTCCATCTAAATCGTACTCCGGCACGATGACCGTTCCATTGCTGATCCCAGTGTACTGGTTCAGCTCATTGGCTGAAAGAAGTTGGTGACGGCGTTGACCGACACCCAGATGTTATTACCGATGTTGTCATACGCGTACCGGCTGGCATGGTTGGTCTGGATTATGGCCGAAATGACTTCGGAACGGAAATTGTAATCGAAGGTGTCGGCATTACGACTAATTACTCGGCCCAGTTTGTCGTAGGTGTAAGCCAGCGGGTTGACTGCCACTCCGTTGACGCTGTTGGTGATGGCCTTTACCAGACTGCGGCGATAGCGGTCGCGGGTAAGGTCACAAGTGAGCGTAACGCCATTGTACAGCATTACGTCATACCCTGCATCCCAAGCGTCATCAGTATATGCGTAGCTTGCCGAAAAGGCATCATTCGAGACGGTGGACAGACGGCTTTCCGAGTCGTAGCCGTAATAGACGGGAGCGGCACCGCCGCTGCGCAGTTCCGCCAGGCGGTGGCGGTTGTCCATGGTGCGGGCCAGGGTTGCGGCGGTGCCGCCAAGCGTCACCTTCTCGTTGGTGGCGGTACCTAGGAAGCAGGTGAGGCGTTCCTGCCAGCGGTACAGCCACCCATCGCCGATATAGTCCGAACAGTCAGTTGGCATCATATATACCCACGTCATGGTGCTACATTTTGCTTCGATGCATCATTCGTTTTGATGTTCGATCTGTTGTGATCCGGCGTCACTATCATTGGGTCAATATAGATATGCTTTAAATAGCGCAGAGATTCCCGTTCCTTTTCGAGCTCTGTCAGCAGGGCTTTGCGTTGCCGAATATATTCTTGAAAATCAACATGAATGGCCTTTGTGGGATAGTTAATTCCAAACAGCGATTCATTTCTTTCGCTCCCATTTCAATATATTTGTCATCTTAGCTAATTGCCAACATAACAAGGGATATTTGCTCATCAAGTTGTTGAATCTCTTCGCGCATATCTTCGGACAATTCTTGGCGTTGCTCGCACATGGGCAACAGATTTGTCATATTAGTCGCAGGTTGTCCGGTTACACGTATTCCCAAGTACATAATGCACCCATATAGAATTGCCGACATCTTGATAGCCGAATGCCTGCTGTGTCCCGATGCTGTGTTGAGATTGCCCATCGCGTCAACTCCATGATCCCGTGCAAAGCTTGTCAAGGCTAGCATACCATAATTGACCCAGACGAGTCTCTTTCAACATAATGGTGCCATCAGGGTGTGTGTCAGGAAAGTGACAGGGGTGCGGCTGCCATGAGGCGCGAAATTCGGGTTTAGCCTAACAGTTAGTGCTTGTTCGGCACATTTCGACGTGCTATAATATGTAGCGTCTCCACTACAAAAAACACTTGACAGAAAGGACGATGTTGTTCTGCATATCCTAATTATAGGCGTTCGTCGAGATTCGGACAATCAATTTTGCGCCATGCCGAGGCATTGCATTACGCTGGTTGCTCCCTGAATAGGTCGAAATACAGCAAGCCGATGCCATATGCATAGAGAGTCATGCCATGATAAGCGATAGAACCACATTGATGTTGAGACGGCATTCAAGCGAACAGCAACGACAACATCAGTTGGTAACTTGATCGGCTCCAAATCTTATTCATTCTACACCGGGATGCGAATGTCTCAGATAATCTCCGACCCCATAGCTTCGGACATAGCCGTTCACGTATATAATTACGAGCACCTTTGACGGGTTACTTTGGGTGCCCGCCTCGTATTCCGCACTCACAGTTAACGGTTCACTGTAGATGGCGTCAATTGGTTCTCCAATGAGCATCTCCAAAGAAACTCGGTCAATAAGTGAAGTGACGCCTCCGGCGCCAATGGCTTCTCCCAGAACACTCCATACTCTGCCAATCTGGTCACCCCTAGTCTGCGGATTTGTGTCCCCGAACGTTGCCAGTATCTCCACTTGGTTTGATGTCAGACCAGAAATTTTCACCCGTTGTCTCGGGTGCTTCGCATACCTTTCGCCCCCCCCGCTGTTCCATGCACAGGAAACCGTCAAACAGCAGATTAATAATAGCGCCAGCACAAGCAGCCCGTTGCATTTCATTTGCGTCTCCATATGTCGGTAACCGTCATCAATCTTCCATCCAACTCGACCGTAATCGGTGTGCCAAGGGGTGGCGCAGGAATGATCCCCAAAGCCTTGGGATGCAATCGAACATAATTGGGATTAGTATCAAAATATGCACGATGCGCGTCGTTGGCGTATTGTGCGGAAAGCTTCCAGTACGTCTGCGTTTGACAAGCTTTGTGTTGATTTCTTATCTCCTGTTTTTCCTGCTCCGTGAATGCACGGGAACCGTGTCCGGCAAATTTCTGGAAGTATTGCTCAAGACATGGGCGCACTATTTCCAAATACGCACGCACATGTCCCTTCTCGTGAGCCAAGGTTGCATCTCGAGGACCATTGCCAAACCCTCGTCCTTGCGGCCCGTCATTTCCCATAATATGCTCTCGGTAGTAGTATTTCTTGCCGGAATATTCCTTCTGCAATGGATCAACCCGAATATAGAATACTACGCGTGCAACACAATCAGGCTTATGGGAGCCATCCAAAAACTCTTCAGTAGTCATAGATGCCGGGTCGACACCATCGCTGAACACCAGATTCATTTTTGCTTCACCGCCACGGCCGGCCACATCATGCACATAAACGTCATCAGGCGTCAATACATGCTTGTATCCATCAATCAACTGTCCGCTCAAATTCTTGCTGCTGCCGGGCACACTTGTGACAAACTCGAGTGATACCAACCCCATTACGTCCACGCCGTTCACCGAATCGTTGTCGGTGAACGCAAAAGTGTTAAGTCCTCCATTTTCCCCAATAGGATCTTGGTTCAGCCACCTCATAAGTTCAGGGGAGTAGAAACGATAGCCGTAGTAATACAGTCCGGTCTCGGAGTCGTAGTATTTGGTGCTGAACTTGTGGCGGAAGGCGTCGGCTAGTTGGCCGGTAGCCGCGATTGTGCGCCCGAAGGCGTCGTAGGTGTATTCGGCCACGATGGTTCCGGTCTCGTCGGCGTAGGCGAGCACATTACCGTTATTATCGTAGAAGGGGAAGTGCCACGCGCCGTTTAGCAAGACGGCCAGTAGACCACCGATGCCGCCTGCGCCTTGTAGCGTACCGGATAGGTCCTTGCCCCAAACGTAGTGGTTGGTGGTTGGTGGTTGATGGTTGGTGGTGATTGTCTCTTGCACCAGATTCCAGCCATCATAAACAAAGGTGGCTGTGGAATTCGGCGTCCACTTCATCACCCGGCGGCTAAGATGATCGTAGGCGTTGGAAACGACACAGACACTGTTGGAGTATGCGGCGACTAGCCTGTTCTCTGCGTCCCAAGTATAAGACCAGACGCCGTTGGTGAGCAGGTTGCCATCCAAGTCATAGTATAGCTCTCGCGGAGGCGCAGAAGCGCGGAGAATGGATGTGTACTGGTTCAGCTCATTGGCTGAATAGAAATTGGTGACGGCGTTGACCGACACCCAGATGTTGGTGCCGATATTGTCGTAGGCATACCGGCTGGCATGGTTGGTCTGGATGATGGCGGATATGACCTCTGAGCGGGCGTTGTAATCGAATGTATCGTCATTACGACTAATAACGCGGTTCAGTTTGTCGTAGTTGTAGGCTAATGGAGCCGTCGCTATGCTATTAACGCTGTTTGTAATGGCTTTTACCAGACTACGGCGGTAGCGGCCGCGGGTGACAATGCGATCCAGTATGACGCCATTCGCCAAGGCCACAGAATAGCCTGCATCCCATCCGTCCAAGGTATAGGCATATTCGGCCTCGAAGGCAGGGGTCGAGACCGTGGAAAGGCGGTTCTCGGTGTCGTAGCCGTAATAGACGGGAGCGGCGTCGCCGCTGCACAGTTCAGCCAGGCGATGGCGGTTGTCCATGACGCGGGCCAGGGTGGCGACGGTACCGCCAAGCGTCACCGTCTCGTTGGTTGCCGTACCGAGTCTGTCGTTGGCGTAGGCGTACTGTGCGACGGCATTGGACGCGATGGCGGGGCGCTGGAAGGCGTCGTAGGTTAGCGCGGTGCCGTGCGTGGCGTCGCTGTAGGTGGTGGCGATGGGAAGGCCGTCGGCATTATAGGCGTAGGCGGTGGCGACGCCGCGCGCCCAGGTGCGGGTGGCGAGTTTACCCTCGGGGGTGTGGGTGTAG
>JAAYLN010000455.1 GCA_012521875.1 Lentisphaerota bacterium
GGGCGCGGGATGCCTGGAAGGAAAACGCCTACAGCACCACCGGCCTTTTGACTGGCGTCTCGTACTCCGACGACACGCCCGTCGTTTCGCTCGGTTACGACGCATTCCAGCACCTTGCTTCCGCCTCGAATGGCGTTGTGCGATACAGTTTCGCCAATGACAACCTAGGCACAGCCACAAACGAGACGGTGACGCTTGGTGGCACCCTCGCCACCCTGACCCGCGTCATGGACAACCGCCACCGCCTGGCGGAACTGCGCAGCGGCGGTGCCACTCCCGTCCACTACGGCTACGACACAGAGAACAGGCTTTCTACGGTCTCTACTCCTGCCTTCGAGGCCGAGTACGCCTACACCTTGGACGGATGGGATTCAGGACATAGCATCACGCTACCCAACGGCACGCTCCTTACCCGCTCCGTCTCCCGCAATCCATACCGACGTCAGCTTATAAACAGTATCACAAACTCGGTCAACGGCGCAGCGGTGAACCCGCTGGCCTACAACTACGACAAACTTAGCCGCGTCACAAGCCGTAACTCCGACACCTTTGATTACAATGACCGTTCCGAGATAACCAATGCAATAATGGGTGCCAGTCTCTACGCCTTTTTATACGATGCCATTGGAAATCGCATTTCCTCCTCAGTCTCGGCACCTTTGCGGAAGACCTTCTACACTGCCAACCAGTTGAACCAATACACGGAAATACGCGGCGCGGAGACCAACTCCCCGGCCTATGACGCCGATGGCAACCTGCTGACCAACGGTGTTTGGTCCTACGCATGGGATGCGGAAAACCGCCTCATAGCCGCATACTCCAACACCGTCTGCGTAGTTTCCAACGCCTACGACCATCTTAGCCGACGGGTCATCAAAATCACCACCACCCAAGCCACATATTTCGTATGGGACAACTGGAATATCGTGGCGGAGATCGCCGTCGACAGACAGACCGGCGCAACGAACCTTACGCGCTACGCCTGGGGGCTGGATATTTCCGGTACACTTCAGGGCGCTGGCGGGATCGGCGGACTACTCGCGGTGCAGATGGACGACGCGTGGTACTTCCCGTTCTATGATAACAACGGGAACATCACGGACTATGTAAACGCGGCGGGCATGATCGTGGCGCACTACGAGTACTCCCCCTTCGGCGAGATCGTCGCCCAATCCGGCACACTTGCCGACACCTTCGCCTTCCGCTTCTCGACCAAATACCAAGATTCAGAGACCGGACTGGTCATGTACCAATTACGCCCCTATAGCCCCTTGCTCGGGCGGTGGCTATGCCATGATCCGATCAGGGAAGAGGGTGGCGAGAACATCTACTGTTTTGTGAGCAATGACCCACTATCATTTGCGGATCCTTTTGGCTTGTGGTCGTTAAAAAGACTCAACACCATGAGCGATTACTACGCAACAATATTAGATGCGGATTTTCGGTCGCTTCGAGACGTTGTCATGCCGGATATCCAAGCAGAGATTGACCGTGTGCTTGCAAGAGCGGAGGCGCTCCCCAAACAATGTCAATACAGAGCGGCACTGATCAAAGGTCTCGAGAGAGTGAAGCGAACACTAGACAAGATCGATCTCTTGCTTAAATCAGGTCAACCGCTCAACCTTGGATTAAAGGGGTACTATGGAAGTCCTGGCCCCGATCCGTGGAGTGCAAGAGTCTGGAAATCTTGGGGAATTTGGGAGATGGAGTTCAATTTGGGGGATGGGCTGTACTTCCCTAAAGACTATAAGTATAGACTTGGAACACTATTACACGAACATGTCCACATCGTAGAGGGTAATAACCAACACAAGGGCTTCTGGAACAACCCCTACGTTATCGACACGATGGTGAAGAACAGCTTTGAATCATTTTCCACGGATGTTCGAAGTAAAATGATAGTTGAGGAAGGCGACAAGTGCTGTCCTAAGGGACACGAGGAATGGCCGAATAACCCATGACAGGGGCATGCTTGCCATGAAAATTCAAAGGTACCATTGGGTGACTATTGCGGCGCTTGCAATTCTGCTACTGATTGCGGTAGTTTTGAACTTTAGCCCAGTTTATGATCGGCACCGAGATCGTGATGGTGAGGCGCGCGTTGTGATATCGTCTTTCCGTAACGCCACGTTGGTCTACATCATGAGGTCGGGACATACGCCGCTAGTGACAGAACCTGGTCCGGATAGGCCTGTCGATTTCCTCAAGCTAAGAATGCTGCTTGCATCGACCAATAACGCACTGGGCTACGCTTTGATTTCTTCAAACGCCATAGAACGGACAGATCCCTGGGGTCGAGTTTATCGCGTATGGATAGATGCTAACGGTGATGGAAGAGTTGAACTTTCGCATGCAATTGTAAGAGAGAGTGTTGCAGTATGGTCGGTTGGGAGAAATGGCTTGAACGAAATGGGCCGCGGGGATGACATTCCTAGTTGGTAATCAGCAAGCGTCTCAGGCATCCCATCCCCTTTGCCCTCGTTACGTTGATGTAGCTATCATAATGAATCGAGTCATGAACAAATACGCGAAGTCCTACAGCGACGCCACGCCCGGCACCGCGCTAACCTACGACGCGCTCCTGCGCCCCGCCACCGCGTCGAATACCGTCGCCGCCTATGCCTACGCCAATGATGCGCTCGGTACCGCCACCAACGAGACGGTGACGCTTGGCGGCACCGTTGCCACCCTTGCCCGCGGCATGGATTACCACCATCGCCTAGCGGAACTGCGCAGCGGCGGTGCCGCTCCCGTCTATTACGCCTACGACTCGGAAAGCCGTCTGTCCACCGTCTCCACTCCTGCCTTCGAGGCCGAGTACGCCTACACCTTGGACGGATGGGACGCAGGGTATTCGGTGGCCTTGGCGAATGGCGTCGTGCTGGATCGCATTGTCGCCCGCGATCCATGCCGCCGCAGTCTGGTAAAGGCCATCACCAACAGCGTCAACGGCTTACCGTATAACCCGCTGGACTACAACTACGACAAACTTAGCCGCGTCACTTCACGCAATACCGACACCTTCGATTACAACGCCCGTTCCGAAGTCATTTCGGCCAACATAGGCTCCACCGCCAGCCGGTATGCCTATGACAATATCGGCAATAACATCTGGGTCTCGGTCAACACCGTCACCAACTTCTATTCAGCCAATGATCTGAACCAGTACACTCGGATCAGCAATGGTTCAGTCACCGAACCAGAGTACGATTTAGACGGGAATATGACGTGGGACGGTCGGCTCAGCTACATCTGGGATGCCGAGAACCGCCTCATCGCAGCATACTCCAATAACATCTGTGTCGTCTCCAACGCCTACGACCATCTTAGCCGCCGAGTTTTGAAAGTTTCACACGGAGGGACAGAGACACGGAGATTTGTCTATGACGGCTGGAATCTGGTGCAAGAGACCATTTCAGCCGCATCAGGCACAACCACCAACCACTACGTTTGGGGTAAGGATATTTCCGGCACCCTGCAAGGGGCGGGCGGTGTAGGCGGTTTGCTGGCCGTCTCGCTAAACGGCGCATGGTACTTCCCGTTCTACGATAATAACGGTAATGTGCTCGCCTACGCCGACGAGACCGGAACCATCGTGGCCGAATATCTTTATGACGCCTTCGGCCGTACCATTGCGGCAATGGGTTTGCTTGCGGATACCTTCCGGCACAGGTTCAGCACCAAGTACTACGATACCGAGACCGGTTTCTACTACTACGGATACCGCTTCTACGCGCCGGAATTGATGAGATGGCTGAATCGGGATCCAATTGATGATCCAGCCTTCGTTGCAATGCACTTTGAGGAGCTAATCCTTCATGGAAATCTCGTGCTTGCACCACAGGGGAATCTCTATCTCCATGTCAATAACCACGCTCTCGGACTAGTGGACATCCTTGGGCTGGCACACATCAACAACTATAGCGGGAAGCCCCTCCTTATTCTCGCGAACATCTACATTACCAAGGAATGCAGAGACTGGTTGAAGAAGGAGAAAGGTCTCACGCTCAAGGACGGGATCAATGGCGTGCCCTTCGTTCTGGCCAATGGTGTCAGCACGAAGTATCTAACGGTCATCACAGATGTTGATGCTTTCTGGTCAACCCATGCGCCGGGCACAGGTGGAACCGCTCGGAAGATCAGTATCGGAACCAAAACGATCACGGCGTCCAACATGGGTTCCGCTGGTTCTGATGTCACGTCCTTCTCCGCGAAATTCCTCGGTGGTGCTCCGCTTTCTATCTGGGTCAACACGACGCTAGACAAAACATATCGTAGCTACATCGATGAAGGCGTCAAGAAGTGCAAGTGTGACAAACAGGATCTCACCAATCTCGACAAGGCTGTCATCTGGGGACAAAGCGCAATCTCATCGTTCCCCGCCGGCAAGTGAGGCGTCATCCATCTATGAAGAAAACGCGACTACTTGGGCTTATCGTCATTGCCCTCGCAATTTGTGCGCTCACCTATTCTCTCGCCTCGAGAAGTGTTAAGAGACGGCAGGTTGAACTTGCTTGGCGCATGTTCACCAGAGAACTGGCGAACGATCAGATGGTGTCTGCATACGCGAACATGAGTAATGAGTTCAAACTGAAGAATCCCCTTTCGACCTTCATCGCTGGCCGTTGGTGTGACAGGGCGCATCCTTGGTTCGTTGCGGTAGATAATCGTGACATCCATGTCGTCTTCGTCCATCTCAACCCCTTGGGCACAGAAAGCAAGATCATCAGCACAACGTCTATTAGGTCTTCGCTGTTCGAATTAAATCCTGGCGGCATCCGAGTTGCTGCCTCATTGGTTCGTGAAGGGGATTCCTGGAGAGTCAACAGCGAGCCGTCTGTGTCTGCCGATTGACGTGTTTTTACCACACGATAGGCGTCTAATGAAGATCTGCGAGACTCTGGAATTACTACCCCCCTTCCTGGCCCTTGGCATCTTGACTAAGGAGTTTGTTGCCGGAATCTCGGTTAGAAACATACTTAATTTTGGAGAAGTTCAACGGGATGGTATTCCACCATAAAATCTATAGCTACGACGTATCCGGCACCCTAACCAGCATTGTCTACGCCGACGGCTCCGCCGTTTTCTACACCCACACCCCCGACGGTCGTCTCGCCACCCGCACCTGGGCGCGTGGCGTCGCCACCGCCTACGCCTACAATGCCGAGGGTCTGCCCGCCGCCACCACCTACAGCGATGCCATGCCCGGCACCGCGCTAACCTACGACGCGCTCCTGCGCCCTGCCACCGCGTCCAATGCCGTCGCTGCTTACACCTATAAGAACAGTGCGCTCGGCACCGCCACCAACGAGACGGTGACGCTTGGCGGCACTGTTGCCACCCTGACCCGCGGCATGGACCACCGCCACCGCCTGGCGGAACTGCGCAGCGGCGGTGCCGCTCCCGTCTACTACGGCTACAACACCGAGAATCGCCTTTCCACGGTCTCGACTCCCTTCTTCGAGGCAGGGTATGCTTATACCTCCGATGGATGGGACGCGGGGTATGACATAATGCTGTACAATGGCGTTTCGCTCACTTGTGACCTTACCCGCGACCGCTACCGCCGCAGTCTGGTAAAAGCCATCACAAACAGCGTTAATTGCATAGCGACGGCTCCATTAGCCTACGACTACGACAAACTGAACCGCGTCACCAGCCGCAATACCGACACCTTCGATTATAACATCCGTTCCGAGGTCATATCCGCCGTCATCCAGACCAACCATGCCAGCCGCTACGCCTACGACAATATCGGCAATAATCATTGGGTGTCGGTCAACGCCGTCACCA
>JAAYLN010000328.1 GCA_012521875.1 Lentisphaerota bacterium
ATGAATAAAGGGGTCATGGGAACGGGTCTGAAGCCCCTGAACCACTTCCGCCTGAAGGCGGTACGCTGGCTGGGGGACAGACGTACTTGCAGGCAGCATGAGCGGGTATGGCGGTACCCACTTAAGCCCTCTCTTAATCCCTCTCTTAAACGGTACACTCCATCCACCCGCTTACTCCGCTCCACATCCGCGGCCCCCCTTTCGCGTTTTTCGCGTTTTTCGCGGTTAAAAACACCACCATCCATCCATCCATCCATCCATCCATCCATCCATCCGTCCATCCATCCATCCTTGGCTCCCCTTGGCGTCCTTGGCGTCTTGGCGGTTCAAATCCACAGCGGTGCCGCCGAGCCGCTAACGCGGAAAAGCAAAATCAATCCCAAATCCCAAATCTCAAATCGCCACAAACTCCTCTATCAGCCGCCGCATGCGCGGCTCTGCCGCCGCCGTGGCCTCGAGCACCTCGTCGTGGGTCAGCGTCTCGCCGCCGATGCCCGCCGCGCGGTTGGTGATGCAGCTCACCGCCGCCACCTCCATCCCCATCACGTTGCCCAGCAGCGCCTCGGGCACGGTCGACATCCCCACCGCATCGACACCCCAGCCGGCGTAGGCGCGGATCTCCGCCGGCGTCTCGAAGCAGGGACCGGCGGTGAAGGCGTAGATGCCCTCGCGCAGCGGAATCCCCTCGCGTGCCATGCCCTCCCGCAGCCGCTCCGCCAGCCCCGGCGCATAGACGCGCGACTGGTCGGGAAAGCGCGGCCCCCATCCAGGAATGACGGGCCCCTGCAGAGGGTTCAGGCCGGTCGTGTTGATGTGGTCGCGGATCAGCAGCAGATCGCCCGGCCCCAGCGAGGGGTTCACACCCCCGGCCGCATTGGTCAGCAGCAGCCGCCTGGCACCCAGGCGTCGCAGCAGCTCCACCGGCAGCACCACCGGCAGCCAGCCCGCGCCCTCGTACCAGTGGCGCCGGCCGCAGAAGGCCGCCACGCGCCTGCCCGCCTGCCCGAACAGCAGCAGCTCGCCCGCATGACCCGCCACGCTGCCGGTACCCAGCCCCGGGATGTCATTGTAGGAGACGCGCGCGAGCGCCTCACGGGAGGCCAGGATCCGGCTCCATCCCGAACCGAGAATCATTCCGCAGTCCGGTGCTCGCTCGCGAAAGATGGAGGGCAGGGCGCGTTCGGCCTGCTCGAATTTGGCGGTATCAATGGGTGTTAGCATGTCGGTCTCTCCTGTGGTGCTTGGATAACGCCTCGTGGCATGGGCGTCCCGCCCATGAAACACGGGCAGGATGCCCGTGCCACGTGAGCAGGCAAGGGGGGGCTAGAGCCTCTCCTGGGATGGTGCAGCTTCAAGGCCGAGGCCGGAAGGCGGCCATTGACGGCGGTATATGCCGGCTTCAAGATGCTCCAAATCCTCGCCCAGTACAAACATGGTATTGACCTGCCAGGGCCTCCCAGTGCGCGACAGGTAGTCAAGAATTGCCCGCTGCAGCGAGGTGTCGCGCCGCGCGGTGGCGGGATCGAAGCCGCCATCCTGCAGGAAGACGAACCAGAGCCCGCTGTTGGCCTGCGAGGCGCAGGGCAGCAGGTGGAGGCGGCGCTGCAGTTGCGCCAGATTGGCCTCAGGTGGCAGGCACTCCTCTATCTGGTTCGAGAATATCCACGAGTAGCTTGCTATGGCCCGTACGTGCGGCTTGGGAAAGTGGGTGTTGAAGAAGTGGTAAGCCTCGCGCATAGACGACTCGGCTGCCTCGGGTGTCATCTGGCCGCCGCTGGGGATGTGCATGTCGAGGATCGGGTCGCCGGGTTTCAGCACACACTCCCACTCGTCATGCGGTAGTTCCACCACTTGGCGTACCGCGCGCCCCCACGGCGTGATAGGTGTGCCGCGGGTCGCCTGCTCCGTCACCTCGAAGACCGGGCGCCAGCTCCCCTCCGGTTCCGGCATATCCGTGAGGCAGTGGTCGCCCTCGGGCGTGAAGTGGAGGTCGTTCATCGCGAGTGTCACGGTAGTATGGTCGGAGTGGCGGCGGAAAACCCGGACGGGATAGCAGAAGAGGTATTTACGGTACTCGAAACGGCCGATTCTGAAGTATAGGCTTGGTGGCATGTAGCAGGCCAGCCAGCTCATTTGATTAATGTAGATGCCAAGGCGTCCCCGGCCGCGCCGGTAGTTGTCGCAATAGCGCGCTATCTGGAGCCCGGTGCCCTCCATGACAGATGACGGCAGGCCCAGCCGCCGGTGGTAGGCCTGGATGCTGGGGATGAAGCCCAGCGCCACGACCAGATAGAAGAGCCCGGCGTCTTCGCCCAGAAAGCTCTCCAGTGTCGGCCATCCAGCCTGCCCCGGTTTGCGCGGTCCCTCGAATAGGCGCCAGTGTGCGTAGGCGGCCAGCGCCAGCAGCGCGGGCGTCCCGCGGATGCGGCGCGCCATGCCAGGCAGTTCCGCCGGCGGATCGGGGGTGAAGAAGCGCCCCGTCCTCCAGCTTTCGGCGATGGCCTCCGGCGTGAGGAAACGTGCGGCATAGGCCGCGGGAGGGCAGTCCCGCTGCGCCTCATCCCAGAAGGGCGCCAGCGCGTCGCGCATCTCCGCTTCTCCAAGGGTGCAAAGCATCTCATCCAGGTTCATGAGTGAATGTTGCCGGAAAAGCAGGTTTAACGCAAGTCTGGGGTAATCGGTTGGTGACAGGGTGACAACAATACACTTTGTCTTCACACTTTGTCCCCACGCTTTGTCGGCTACGCTTCGTCTCCACACTTTGTCCCCACGCTTTGTCGAAAGCTAAAGATGGGGCGGCTGGTGGTGTTTCAGACTAGTGTGGGGCAGACATTCCCGTCTGCCCTCGTATACGCGCGCAGACAGGAATGTCCGCGCCACTCTTGGCAGCCCTGAAGGGGCGAAACATACCAGCCCAGGGCAACGCCCTGGGTAACGATGCGAAAACAGACGAGCCCTGAAGGGGCGGGATATAGTCTTGGAAAAAGGGGCTATCCCCCGCCACCCACCGGCAGTCCCGGCAGTCCCGGCAGTCCCGGCAGTCCCGGCAGTCCCGGCAGTCCCGGCAGTGCCGGCAGTACCGGGGCTCGAGGACGAGGACGAGGACGAGGACGAGGACGAGGACGAAAAGCACCCATCCACAGCTACCTCTGTCGCTTTCGACGATGGCGACAAAGCTACCGACAAAGCTCATGACAAAGATTAGCTCCCCTTTTACCCTCTAAATTGCGAGCCACTGAGTGGTCGCAATAATCGTCACTGCCTACTGCCACTGCCTACTGTCCCCGGTCCCCTGTCTCCTTATCAACACTAGCCATCTCTCCCCCCATATGCTATTTTACTCCTACATACCGTGCGTCCCAAGCCGCGCGGTACACAACGCCATGACAGGAATAGACGACTTTTTCGCTTCCATCCGCGATACCGGCGGCTACACCACGCCGGCCGCAATACTGCCCGCCAAACCGCCCCGCGCCTCCTTCTTGTCCGCGTGGCGCTTCTATGTCGGCGGCCTGGGCAAGGTGATCTCCGAGGGCATGCACATACTGCGTGCCGGGGACTTCGGCACGGAGACGCTGGGGCAGCTCTCATGGAGCCTGTTGCACTCCGTCGAGAACATGGGCGCCTCGGTCACCTTCGAGGGCTTCGAGTCGATGCGCAATCTCGGCCACCAGCCCGCCGTGATCGTCGCCAACCACATGAGCCTGGCCGAGACCATGCTGCTGCCCGCCGGCGTCTGCGCCAACGGGCCCATGATCATCATCGCCAAGCGCAGCCTGACGCGCTATCCGGCGTTCGGCCGCATTCTCGAGGCCTCGCGCCCCATCCTCGTCGAGCGGCGCAATCCGCGGCGCGATCTGATGGATGTCATGGAGCAGGGGCTCCTGCGCCTCGCCGAGGGCTGCTCGGTACTGATCTTCCCGCAGGGGACGCGCATGGCGGCCTTCGATCCCGCGCGCTTCAACTCCCTGGGCGCCAAGCTCGCCCGGCGGGGCCGCGTGCCGCTGATCCCCGTCGCCTGCAAGACCGACTTCGCACGCCCCGGACGCCTCCTGCGCGACTTCGGCCCCATCGACCCCTCGCGCCCCATCCGCTTTGCCGCCGGGCCGCTCCTCGACAGCTCCCGCCCGCAGCGCGAGTTGCAGGAGGCCTGCGTCGGCCACATCATGCAATGTCTTAAAAACTGGGATATGCCCGTCGTCGAGTCCTCGGCGGCCGGCCAGGAGCAACCGGACGATGAATAATGCAGACAAGGCACCGGCCATGGCGCCGGATCTACAGGCCAGCCTCCTGTGCGACGACGTGCGGCAGGAGCGCAACGGCAAGTTCATCCTCATCGGCATCTTCGAGGGCCTGCTGGCGCCCTCCTTCCCCGCCGTCTTCCACCGGCTCTGCCTCGTCAACCGCTGGTGCAGTGGGGAAGGGGAGTTCCACCAGCTCTCGCGTATCGTCTCCGCCGACGGCAAGACCACCCTCGCCGAGGGGCGCCCCGTGCCCGTGCGGCTCGCCGACGTCACCAAGGTCGCGACCTCGGTCGAGTATTTTGTCAATGTGCGCATACCCGAGGCCGGCGACTACTGGGTCGAGATTCTGCTGGATCAACAGCTCCGGCTGCGCTACCCCCTGCACGTGAGGAAACACAATGAAGGAACTTGAGGAAGGCACCACCCTAACCCTGGATTTCAGCAAGATCGCCAAGATCGCCGCGCGCTGCCCCGACGTCATCCCCGTCGCGGTGCAGCATGCCGATACGCGCGAGGTCATCCTCGTGGCCTACACCAACGAGCGCGCCATGCGGCAGTCGCTCGAGACGCGCACGCTGGTGCTCTGGAGCACCTCGCGCAACGAGCTCTGGGAGAAGGGCAAGACCTCGGGCGAGACCTTCGAGCTCGTCGAGGCCCGCGTCAACTGCGAGCAGAACTCGCTGCTCTATCTCGTGCGCCCGCGGCGCGGCGGCATCTGCCATACCAAAAACGTCCGTGGCGAGCCGCGCAACTGCTACTACCGCCGCATCCGGCCCGGCACGCTGGAGCTGGAAAACCTCGATCCCTAGAAGCACCCCATGGCCTTCCGCTGCCCCTACTGCCAGTACCGCTTCGAGGAGCGTCCGCAACATGCGCGCTGCCCATCCTGCAACCACTCCGTGCGCCTGCCGGCCATCGGCACGCCCGAGGAGCGCGCGGCGCGCCGCCGCCGTATCAACCGCATGGCCGTCGATGCCGCACGGCGCATGACCCGCGAGAAGTTCAAGCCCGACGCCCGCAAGCTGCATTCGCCCAGGGTGCTCTTCGGCTTCATCCTGATCCTCGGCGTCGTCGGCATCCTGCTCATGCGCAAGGCCGAACCCGTGCGCCGCAGCCCCCGCGAGCTGCCGCACCAGACCGCCCTGCGCCAGCTCAACACGCTGGCGACGGCCCTCGGACGCTACCATTTCCATGTCGGCGACTTCCCACCCGACTCGGTCGGCCTCCGCGCCCTGGTGGAGGATCCCGGCATCAAGGGCTGGGACGGCCCCTACATCAACCAGCTCCTGTCGGATCCCTGGAAGACCCCCTACGCCTACCGCTACGTCACCAACGCCCTGCCCATGCTCTTCTCCTGCGGCCCCGATGGCACAAACTCCACGCCGGACGACCTGCGTCCCGACCCCGCCTCCTTCAATCCCGGCACGGAGTGGACCAACGGCTGGGTCAGCGCCCCCTACCGCCGCAACTTCATAGTGATCAAGGAACCCTCGCGCTAGGGGAGAGCATGGAGAGCGGGCGGAAGGCGAAGGGAGAGAATCTACTTTGTCGCGAGCGTTGTCGGTAACTTTGTCGAAAGCTAAAGATTAAGCGGGTGGAGTAAGCGTGCCGTTTAAGAGTGAGATTAAGAGCGGGTTTAAGTGTGTGCTTCGCACTTACACTTTGTCTCCGCACTTTGTCTCCACGCTTGGTCGGCTACGCTTCGTCGCCACACTTCGTCCCTACGCTTTGTCGAAAGCGAAAGACAGAGCGGCTGATGGTGTCTCAGACTAGAATCCAGAATGAAAAACACCTCCTTTCGCATCCTCTTTCATGTCCGCTTGATCGAGACCGCATCCCGGATGGGCGGCAAAGCGCTCAAATTGTGGCCGTGCAATACTCTGAATTCTGAATTCTGGATGCCTTGCTGGATTCTGCGCTTCAACCAAGTTGAATCGCATCCGTGACGCCTCCCCGCGCATGCACCTCTATCTCCACGTCCCCTTCTGCCGCAGCAAGTGCGACTACTGCGCCTTCTACTCGGTCACGGACGCCGCCGCCGCCACGCGCGCCGCCTATCCCGTCCTCCTCCTCCGCGAGCTCGATCTGCACCTGCAGGCGGCACTCCCGCCGCCCCCGCCGCCCCCCGCCCAGGGCCATTCCCATTGTGGCGGGCCTCCGTGCCCGCCCGCAGGGGCTGTACGGGCGGCACGCATGCCGCCCCCGCCGCCGCAGGCGGCCGCCCCCTCCATCGCCACCCTCTACACCGGCGGCGGCACACCGGGGCTGCTGGGTATCGAGGGCTTCCGGCGCCTGGCCGACGGACTGCGCGCCCGCAGCCTGCTCGCGGACATCGCGGAGTGGACCGTGGAGCTAAATCCCGCCTCGACCACCTCTCCGTTGTTGGACACCCTGCGCGCGGCGGGCGTCACCCGCCTCAGCTTCGGCGCCCAGTGCTTTGAGGATGCCATCCTGCGGCGCATCGGCCGCCGCCACACGGCCGCCGCCACCCGCCGGGCCCTTGCCGACGCCCGCCGCGCCGGCTTCGACAACCTCGGGCTCGACCTGATCGCCGGGCTTCCCGGCATGACGCCCTCCGGATGGCGCGAGACACTGCGGCAGGCTCTCGACCTCGGTTGCGCCCACCTTTCGGTCTACGGCCTCGGCCTCGAGCCGGGCACCCGCCTGCAGGCGGCCGCGCAGGCCGGCATGCTGACCCTGCCGGACACCGACGCGCAGATGGACGCACTGGCCGAGGCGGAGACGATCCTCGCCGCAGGCGGCTTCACGCGCTACGAGATTTCCAACTACGCCCGCCCCGGCATGGCCTGCCGCCACAACCTCGCCGTCTGGCGCGGCGAGGACTACCTCGGGCTCGGCCCCGCCGCCGCCTCGCGCATCGGCCGCCGGCGCTGGACCAACCTGTCCGACCTCTCCGCCTACACGCAGGCGTTAGAGGCGGACACCCTGCCGCCGCGCTCCGATTTCGACGAGCTGGATGCGGAGGCCGATGCCCTCGAGCGCTTCGCCTTCGGAGTGCGGCTGGGAGAGGGGATCTCCCCCGCCGCCGCCGCCCGTGCCCGGCCCGTGCTGGCGCCGCGGGTGGCGGAGTGGGAGGCCTGCCTGACGCGCCTGGCCGCGCAGGGCATCACCGAAGAGGTGCCCGGCACCTCCGACCGCCGCTGGCGCCTCACGCCCCGCGGCAGCGAAGTCACCGACGCCGTCATCCGCGACTTGCTCTAGCTTGTCTGGCACCAGTACTGTGTCCGCCGTTTACGGCGGGTGGCAGTTCCGCCGCTGCATGGCGAACGGAAAAGCCGCACCGTGGAGCCCGCCGTCCCCGGCGGTACCGTTCTCCCTCCATGCGCCGCATCGATACACCGCGGAGACCGCGGGCTCCATGGCGCATCCGGGGCGAACGGAAGAGCCGCACCGTGGAGCCCGCCGTCCCCGGCGGGTACCGTTCTCCCTCCATGCGCCAAAGCCCCAAGGGGGCGGCCTCACCATAGCCCAGGGCAAGCGAAGCGCAGCCCTGGGTCACGGGAGCGATGGTCATGTGGCCTGAAGGGTCACCTCAAAATGCGGGCTTGAATTGCCCCTTCAGGGCACATCTGCCCGCCGTACCGTGCCACCCTCGCGGTCGGTCATGGCAGAACTCACGGTACATTCCCGGCACGGAAGTCGCAGTCGCGTCGGAGTACCGGCTTCAGCCGGAAGCCAACAAGGGCCTTCAGGCCCGCGAAGCCCTTTTTTCCCTTGGAAAAAGGGGTCATGGGAACGGGGCTGAAGCCCCTGAACCACTTCCGCCTGAAGGCGGTACTCCGGCCGGGGGACAGATGTACTTGCAGACGGCATGAGCGGGTATGGCGGTACATCTGTGCGTCCGCCCGAGAGTCCACGGGTGCGCGGGCAAGCAGAAGCGCGCCAGCACAGGTAGAAGGGCGACGCCGTCCTGGCTCGCCGCAGCGATGGAGCGTGGTATTGTGGGGCAGACATTCCTGTCTGCCCTCGTGGACGCGCACAGACAGGAATGTCCGCGCCACTCTGGGCAGCCCTGAAGGGGCGAAACATACCAGCCCAGGGCAACGCCCTGGGTAACGAGGCGAAAACAGACCAGCCCTGAAGGGGCGGAATATAGTCATGGGAATAGGGGCTATCCCCCGCCAGCCCCCGGCAGTTCCGGCATTACCGGGGCTCGAGGACGAGGACGAGGAAGCGCCCCGCTCTCCGCCCGGCTCCGCCGGGTTATTCTCGTAGCGCCAGCGCCACCGGCAGTACCGATAGTCCCGGCAGTTCCGGCATTACCGGGGCTCGAGGACGAGGACGAGGAAGCGCCCCGCTCTCCGCCCGGCTCCGCCGGGCCATTCTCGTAGCGCTGGACCTCCGTGTCCGGTGCCATTCAGCCCGCTCTCCATGCGCTCCCTCCCTCCCCCCCCCCGGTTACGCTCCGGTTACCCGAGATCGCCCGAAATAAACTCCGTTTGACAAACTTCCGGCAATATGCGAAACTCGCACCATGTTTTTCTGTCGGCACTGTGCTGTGGTGCGGAAGACGATGTTTATGAGCGTGAAAGGGATAATCATGAAGAAGTGGGGTATCACGATCCTCGCCGCCGCGCTGTGCGCGGTCGGCTTCGTATCAACTGCCGTCTCACAGACGGAACAGACCAGAGATAAGCTCTGGTTTACCGATCCGGAGGTTCAGGCGACAGTGTCCTTCGAGTTGGGAAATACGTCTGACATGGCGCCCTTCAAGAGCTACACCGGTGCCGAACTTGGTACGATCTGCGGATATGACTCGGTATTCGGCAGTACCGGCGTGGCTGTCGCGGTCACCGACGACGAGACGACGCTCTTCCTCGGCTCCAACGCCACGGGTGTCCACGACCGTATGTTCGTCATCCGCAACGTCGTCACCCCCCCCCACTGCCACCGCGCTGGGTGACAAGGGCACGATCGAGGTTCCCGATCCCGCATGCATCGGCGACCCGATCACCGTGACCCCCAACAGCGGCTATGTCATCACGCAGATCACCACCAATGGCATCGCCATTCCCGGCACGCTCAACCAGTCGACCTTCACGGTGACGATTGGCGCCGGCTTGTCGAGCATCACCGCCTCCTTCGCCAAGACCAACGCGTGGTGGGTCAATGCCGGTGTCTTCAAGAAGGTCACCAAGACCGACGGGTTCTTCGGCGGCTCCGAGAACATGTCGCAGTTCGGCATCAGCGAGGCCAAGGGCTATCTGGCCGCATCGCGTGCACCCGGCGACAGCTCCTCGCAGGCCGTGATGTATCAGCTAGCCGACCTCAACGCGGCCACACCCACCACCCCGGCCTATGTCTCGAAGTCCGTCAACAACGGCATCTACTTCGGCGAGCCCACGAAGATGATGGCCAACCGCTCGGTCACCTTCGTTGGCGACTATCTCGTCGGCGGCAACATCATCGGCACTGCCAACTGGAGCCTGGGCTACCAGCTTCCCGCTGGCGGTGTGCCCTACACCTGGCAGGATGCCGATAACGGCGTTGTCCAGATGACCGCCAGCGACGGCGTCGGCCTGTGCTTCATGTGGCAGGCCCCCGACGGCTCGGTCTATGCCTCCACCTACAAGGGCACCAGGCTCGGGCGCTATACCCTCGCCGGCACCACCCTGACACTCGACACCACCTGGGGCGCGTCTGGCTATGTGACGCTGAACAACGGCTCGTATGGTGTTGTCGGTGCCGTCATAGACGGGCGGACACTTGTTTACGTGTGCACTGGCTCCACAGGCGTCTTCGTGGTTGACGTCGCAGCCGCGACGCCCGAGGCCACGCTCCTGCTGTCCCGCGATGTCACCGGACGGACGCAGAACATGCGCATCACCGGCACGGCTGACAACACGCCGCGCCTGATCGTCACGGATGGCGGCGCGGACGACGCTATCAAGGTCTTCGACCTGACGGCTGATGGCATGGCTCTCGCTTCTGCCACTCCGGTCGTCACCTACGCGGTCGCCGCTCTCGGTGGCGTGACCTGTGGCGGCTACTCGCCCATCAGCGGCACCGATGACGACCTGTACGGCTACCTCGGCAACTCGTCCAGCGCGGGAGACCATCCGCACCTGATCACCCTGCGGCACGCGGACTACTGCCCGACCACGGCCACGCAGACGGTCGGCGCGAACGGCAGCTCGACGGTCAAGAGCGCCACGATCTACGTCTATCCCGACGTGAACAACACCGTGACCTACACCGCTGCTGCCGGCTACCGGATTGCGGCCTTCACGAACAACAGCGTGGAAGTCGCCGCAGCCATCGGTGCCACCAGCTACGCGCTGGAGAACATCGCCACGGGCGACGCGATCGTGGTGACCTTCGAGCAGATACCCGCCACCTTCATCTATATCTGCGGCAACCACGGGGCTTCGGACTACACGGGAGAGCCGCAGGTTGTGAGTTATGTGCCGATCCAGCAGGACGCCATCACCTTCACCGCCGCCGACGGCTACGTGATCGCCCAGGTGGCCACGAACGGTGTCGGCATCGCCGGCATCCTTGGCCAGGCCTCCTTCGAGTTGCCCGGCTTCACGGTGGCCCCCGGCGAGACCCTGCAGGTCACCGCCTCCTTCGCCAAGGAGAATGCCTGGTGGCTCGATCCGTTCGTGCGGAACGATTTCCTGCTCACTGGGAATGCCTACAACTCATCCTTGATCGGCAAGACTGAAGATGATGCCGACATCTTCTTCGGGATCTCTAAGACCGGATATGACGACACCACCTCCGGCATGCTCCAGTTTAACCGTGAAGCGCTCGCCGATGCGATTTACGGTGCTGTCGCACCCGTCAATGGCTCCAAGAAGTTCGTCTGGGTAGATACGGAGACTATCCAGTCTGTGATACCCTCTAGGGCGGCCGGTCTTGTGCTGACAGGCTCTTCCAAGGGGCATGACTCCGACACCCGCGACCGCACCATCGCCTGGCCGCTCGGTGGCGAGTGGGGCGATCCTAACTATGGCGCGACTTCCGATGAGCGTACCGTTCTAACCTCGAGCATTCCAACAAAATGGCAGCGCCTTGCCCCTGGCGTCATCAGCACGGACGGCAACTACGTCTATGGCAACGCATTCTACCAGACTGGAATCCACAAGCTGGCAATTCAGAAGAACGAGGCGGGACTAGCCACCAACCTGGCCTATACGGGTATCACCTGGAACCTGCCGACGCGTGCTAACGCAATGGCTCTCCTGCGCATCAACGGCAAGGATCTGGTCTATGCCTCGTGTGCTACCGGCCCCATGCATGTCATCGACGTCGATGCCGTCACCGCGCCCGCGACAAATGCCACGACACACCTTCCCGGCATCACATCCACGTTTGTACAGATGGACATCACCGGCAAGAGTGACGGAACCTTGCGCCTCATCGGCTACACCACCACTAGCAATGTCGAGGTATGGGATCTCGCGGCGGATGGTATGTCGCTTCTTTCTGCCCAGCCTGTGGTCACCCTCTCCAAGAACGAGGCCTTTGGCGCCGCGGCCGACACTGTCAGCGGTTTCTCACCGCTAGACGACGACTCGCGCGCCTTTGCCGAGTATCAACTGACCGGCAACATCATTCGGGCAGCCGTGGTGGAGCACCAGCCCGATGAGTTCTTCGTCGAGGGCCACTTCGTCTGCGACGGTGCTACGATTTTGCGCGACCGCACCAACACCTACGCCAACAACGGCGATGTGACCGCGACCTTCACGGCACCTGATGGCTATTGCATCACCGGTGTCAAGGTCGAAGGCGTGACGGACAGCAACTTCACCGCATCCTCGTACACCTATGCCGGCACGGCGCTGGCGGACTACGTCTATGTCGAGCTGACGCTTGATGTCGCGGTCAGCGTGAACCAGGCGCTGGTGGGCGATGTGTCCTCGACGGTCACGGCGGAGAACACGCTGGTTGCCAAGGGCGGCACCTTCACCGCCACCTACTCGGTTACCAGCGGCTGGATCAGCAGCGTCTACACCAACGGCGCCCCGGCACTTGACTGCAGCGGCAACCCGGCGGAGCTGACGCTGACGCTCAGCAACATCGCCTGCGACTACAACATCGTCGTCGCGAGGTCGGAGGCGCGCCCCGCCGCCCAGCCCTGGTACGCCAGCCCGGGTGTGATTGCCGACTTCGCCCAGGTGGGAGCCTCGACTGCCGACGGATGCGCCGGTTTCCACTGGCGTCTGGACGCCACGGACGACTTCCTGGCTGCACCGCTGCACTTCACGGGGAACCACAGCACACTCTACTCGGTGAAGTCGCTCGAGGCGGGCGAGACCGCTGCCATCAGCACCTACCTCAACAAGTCGCTCTTCAGCGCCGACGTGCGCGGCACGGCGGTTTCCAAGCCGCTCAACGTCAAGCTGGTCGGCTCGCCGCTCAACGCCAGCGGCGTCCTCAGCCTCCCGTTGAACACGGCGGAGTTCGGTGCAGATACCAACGCGTTCAGGATTTGGACATCCAACGGTGCGACGCCCGACGCCATGTGCTTCACCGCCGACGGCCAGTACCTCTACGCCAACGCTTACGTTGGTACCCAAGATTACATCTACAAGTACCGTGTGCTCAACGGCCTCAAGTCGTCCGGCACCAACCTGGTGCTTGAGGCAAGCTGGTCGGCCGGCGTGCGTGTCCGCGACATGATAGTTGCACGTCTGGGCGATAAGGACATCGTTTACATCAACGGCAACGGTACCCTGTACGTGCTCGACACATCCGACACGGCGAACACCGCGCAGTCGCTTAACATCACGTTGGGCGGCAACTATGCCAACCTCGCGGTGGCCGGCATCGGCGCGGGCACTCCGCATCTCTACGTCTTCGGTGGTGCCCCCGCCTCGCTCAACGTCTATAGCATCAATGCGGCCGACTACTCGCTGACGCTCTTCAAGAGCTACTCCAGCACCGAGCTGGGCGCGATCTGCGGCTATGCACAAGTCGGCACCTCCGCCACCGGCGTAGGGGTAGCGGTGACCGACGACGAGGCGACGCTCTTCCTCGGCGCCAACGCCACAGGTGTCTATGACCATCTGTTCGTCATCCGCAACATGCCGTACCCCGATTGGCTGCTGGACTGTGGTCTGGAAGGCGAGGCACTCGCGGCCATGCAGGACAAGTACGACACCTGGGCGGCGAACCAGACGGGTGTCGATCTGACGGCGGGCGACTACAGCGCCCAGTTCCTGATGAATGCCGATGCCGAGGCGGAGGTGGCTCTCATGATCGAGGGCATCACGCTGGATGCCAACGGCAACATCACGCTGGAGATCAAGGGCACGGCAGGTGCCGCGACCATCGATCTGGGCCAGATCAACGGTGTGCTCTACCTGAGCACGGCGGAAGCGCTGGATGGTCAGTGGACCACCAGGATCTTCAGCTTCAGCGTTCCGGCCAACATCGGTACCGATGGTATCGCCAGGCCGGAGATCGATGACACCAACGGAAACTTCTTCAAGGCCAAGGTGAACTTCGCCGCACCGGCGGACAGCACGGATCTGGTGGCACCGGATCCTGCCCCCTAAGCTAGTCCGGCCATAAGGCCCGTAGTTCAGGCGCCCCGCACACGCGGGGCGCCTTTTTTTTATCCAGTGTAGGGCAGGCATTCCTGCCTGCCCTCGTAGACGCGCGCAGACAGGAATGTCCGCGCCACTCTGGGGCAGCCCTGAAAGGGCGAAACATACCAGCCCAGGGCAACGCCCTGGGGAGGGGGGCAAAATAATGACTAGCCCTGAATGGGCGTGACATAGTTCGGGGAAGAGGGCTTATCTGCCGGATGATAGGCCGGGCCTTCAGCCCTCGTTTTCCTTTGCCGTGTTTTCCTAGGGCTTCACCCTAGGCTGGGATGGGGCGCGCCGGTGGCGCTTTTTCGCTCCATCGCTCCATCGCTGCGACAAGAGTAACGTTCCTCCACCTTCCTGTGCTGTACCGTAAGCTTGCGACGGGGCGGCGAGTGGGGTGCTTCGGTACAGGCGCCAGACCCAAACTTTAGAACTTTAGAACTCCCGAACTGTAGAACTTCTTTCGCGTTTTTCGCGTTTTTCGCGGTTAAAAAACAAACACCTTCCCTTACACCCCATCTCCCTCTATAATACCCCCACACGAAAGGCACCTCCAATGCACAAACCCCGCTTCCTGCTCCTATCCCTGTCTCTCTTCCTCCTCTGCGCCACCATGGCACTCGCCGATGGTGCGAAGTACGTCTTCCTGCTCATCGGCGACGGCTTCGGCCCGAACCAGGCCGCCCTCACGGAACTCGTGGCCGACCGCAAGCTGGCCATGCAGCGCATGTCCACACATGCGCGCATGGGCACGCTGAATGTCACCAGCAACATCACCGACTCCGCCGCCTCGGGCACCGCCATCGCCTGCGGCATGAAGACCTACAACGGCGCCATCGGTGTGGACAAGGATAGGCAGCCCGTCGAGAGCCTGGCCATGAAGCTCCAGAAACAGGGCTTCAAGATCGGCCTGATCTCCTCCTCGCCGCTCACCGACGCCACGCCCGCCACCCATTACGCGCATCAGGAGAAGCGCTCGATGCACCGCGAGATCGGACACGATCTGGCCGGGAGCGGCATTGCCTTCGTCGGCGGGGCAGGGGTGCATGACAAGCGCACACTCGACGACCTGCGGGAGTCCGGCTGGAATGTGATCGGGGGAACCAACGTCCTCGCACAGGTCAGGCCGGAGGGTCAGACCTTCGTCAACAGCTCGCCCTACACGGCCTGGCCCAACACCAGGCCCGCCACCCCCACGCTGGCGGAATACCTGGCCAGGGCCATCGAGGTGCTCGACAACCCCAACGGCTTCTTCATCATGCTCGAGAACGGCCGCATAGACTATGCCGGACACGACAACGACGCCGCCATGACCTGGCGCGAGGTGCTGGCCTTCGAGGAGGCGGTCGAGGTCGCGCTGGCCTTCCAGGCCAGGCGCCCCGACGAGACGCTGGTGATTGTCACCGCCGACCACGAGACCGGCGGATTGCAGCTTGAGGCGTGCGACAAGGAGAAGGCGCAGTTGCTGCGCGGGCAGCAGTCGCCCCTCAGTGATCTGGGCTGGGCCATGAAGGTGCTGGCGGTCAAGCTGGAGGGGGTGGATGCCGCGACCGCGCGCCGGCAGCGCACGCAGTCGCTGCTGGCGGCGCTGGAGCAGCAGTTCGGCATGACCTTCACCGCGGAGGAGCGTGCCGGGCTCGAGGGGTTGTTCGGCAAGGCGCTCGACGCCGGCAACCCGACAGACGGGCTGCGCAAGGCGGTCAGCCAGGCCGCCATCTGGCGCGATGCGCGGGTGGGTATCCGCTATACCACGGGCGGCCACTCTGCTGCCAAGGTGCTCACACATGCACAAGGCCCCGGCGCGGAGCGCTTCGTCGAGCCGCTCGAGAATTGCGACCTGCCGCGGCTGATCTCCCAGGCCATTCAATGGCCGGGTAAAGGAGAGTAAGGGGAAGAGAGGGAAATTTTAGATTTGTGATTCTTTGTGCTTCGCGCGTCCTTTTAGCTCCTCCCCGCGACTGCATCTGCCGCCGCAAGCGGCGGGAAAGATAGCGCGGCCAGGTTCGCGCTTTCTTTCGCGGGACCTGGCCCGCGACCCTTTTGTCCATCTCAGCCGTTCCTTTGTGGTCGCATCCGCCCGTCGTACCGTACCGCGCCGTACCGTGACATCCTTGCGGTTGGTCATACCAGAGCTCACGGTACAGTCCCTGCATGGGGGTCGCAGTCGCGTCGGAGTACCGGCTTCAGCCGGAAGTCAACAAGGGCCTTCAGGCCCGCGAAGCCCTTTTTTCCATGAAAAAAGGGGTCATGGGAACGGGGCTGAAGCCCCTGAACCACTTCCGCCTTAAGGCGGTACTCTGGCCGGGGGATAGAAGTACTTGCATGCGGCATGAGCGGATATGGCGGTACATCCGTCGCGGCTCGTCGCAGCGATGGAGCGTGGCAGTGTGGGGCAGACATTCCTGTCTGCCCTCGTATACGTGCGCAGACAGGAATGTCCGCGCCACTCTGGACAGCCCTGAAAGGGCGCGATATACCAGCCCAGGGCAACGCCCTGGGTAACGATGCGAAAACAGACTAGCCCTGTAGGGGCGGGATATAGTCTTGGGAATATGGGCTATCCCCCGCCAGCCACCGGCAGCCACCGGCAGCCACCGGCAGTACCGGCAGTACCGGTAGTCCCGGCAGTTCCGGGGCTCGAGGACGAGGAAGCGCCCCGCTCCCCGCCCGGCTACGCCGGGCCATTCTCGTAGCACCGGACCTCCGTGTCCGGTGACTCGACAAAGCGCAGGGACAAGGTGTGGGGGACAAAGTGTGGAGACAAGGTGTGCTACCGGGCGGCGCAAGGGCAGCGCAGCGCTTTTACCCTCTCAATTGCGAGCCACTGAGTCGTCGCAATAATCGTCCCTGCCACTGCCTACTGCCGCCGCCTACTGCTACTGCCTACTGCTACTTCCCTGTCCCCTGTCCCCTGTCTCCTGCCACTGCCACTGCCTACTGCCACTGCCTACTGCTACTGCTACTGCCACTGCCTACTGCCACTGCCTACTGCCCCCGCCGCCGCAGGCGGCAGGGGCACCCGCGTCCGCACCTCCCCGACCCTCACCGGCAGGGAGAGGCGCACCGTGCCGGCCTCGTTCTTCTTATCCAGCAGCAGGGCGCGTTGCAGCGCCGCGCGGTCGATATCCGGCGGTATCTCCGTTGGCAGCCCCAGCCGCTTCAGCAGGCTGGTCAGCCGCTCGCCCAGTCCCGCCTCCTCCGCCACGCCCAGCCGCTCGGCCAGCCGCGCCTCGGCCACCATGCCGATGGCGACAGCCTCGCCATGGCGCAGCGTGAAGCCGGAGGCCTGCTCGACGGCATGGCCCAGCGTATGCCCAAGATTCAGCGCGGCGCGTATCCCCTGCTCGTAGGGATCCTGCTGGATAATCCCGATCTTCACCGCCATGGCGCGCGCCACGAGTATATCGTCTCCGAGCGTTGCCGCAGCAACTTCAGCCGCGCCTTCTTCCGCCTTCGACAAAGTTACCGACAAAGCTCGCGACAAAGTGGGGCTATGGAAGGTTCCGTACCCTCCCTTGCCTGCGGGCACGTGGCACGGGCATCCTGCCCGTGTGCCGTCCATGGGCGGGACGCCCATGCCACGGGGGGTGGGGCAGGGATATGATTCTATCACAGCCAGCAGGCCGGGGTCGGCAATGACGCCGTGCTTGACGACCTCGGCCAGTCCGCAGCGCAGTTCCCCGACGGGTAGTGTGGCGAGCGTGCCGGTATCGGCCAGTACAAGGGCAGGGGGATGGAAGGCACCGATCAGGTTCTTGCCCTCGGGCAGGTCGCAGGCGGTCTTGCCGCCGAGGCTGGAGTCAACCATCGCCAGCAGGGTGGTCGGCACGCCGACCCAGCGCACACCGCGCATCCACGTGGCGGCGGCGAAGCCGGCCATGTCGCCCACCACGCCGCCGCCGACGGCGACCACCGTGCCGCCGCGGTCGAGCCCCGCCTCCATGCAGCCCCGCCAGATACGCGCCAGGGTCTCGATACGCTTGTGCTCCTCACCAGCGGGCAGCGTCAGCAGGGTGGCCGCGATTCCGGCCTGCCGAATCGACTCCACCGCCGCCTTCCCGTAGGGCTCGGCTGTATGTGTGTCCGCTACCACGAGGCAGGCACCATTCCAGCCGGCGTTGCGCAGGCGCAGACCGAGCGACGCCAGCAGACCGGCACCGACGCGCACGTCGGTCTCCTGGCGCCCCATGCCGCGGATGCGGAAGGCTCCCAGTAGAATCTGCGCCTGCGCCAGCTTCTCCTCCAGCACGTCGTGACCGGCATCGAGGCGCAGCGGGAACGAGGCGTAGTGTGCCTTGCGGCGCTCCAGCAGTTGCGCCAGCGCGCTCGGCACGCCGCCATTGGCGGCCAGCAGCGGACGGCTGCCGGGCTGCGTCGCGGCGCGGGTCTCGAGCACATCCGGTGGTGTATCCAGAAAGAGGATACGGCCGGCCTGCTGCGCCAGCGCGTGGCTGGCGGGGTCGAGCAGCGCCCCGCCGCCCAGCGCGATCACCGCCTCGGGAGCCGCGTCAATGGCGCGGCGCAACTGCCGCGCCTCGCGCCGGCGGAAGGCGGGTTCGCCCCCGGCGGCGAAGATCTGGCGGATTGGCCGTCCTGCCTCCTGCTCGATGGCGGCATCCAGGTCTATGAAGGGGAGCGCGAGACGCTCTGCCAGTGCCTTGCCCAGCGTGCTCTTGCCGGATCCCGGAGGACCGTAGATGAAGAGGTGGTGCGTCATGGCGTTGTGGTGCCGATACGCGGGCGCGCGCTTCAGCGCGCCTGCGCAGCCGCGGCCTCCTCGCTGTCGTGGATCAGCTTGTACTCGATGGAATCAACGAGGGCGATCCAGCTCGCCTCGATGATGTCGGTCGAGACACCGACCGTTGACCAGACGCGTCGGCCGTCGGTGGACTCGATCAGCACGCGCACCTTGGCGCCGGCGGCGGCGCTGCTGTCGAGCACGCGCACCTTGTAGTCGGTGAGGCGGACTTCCGACAAGCGCGGGTAGAAGCGGTCGAGCGCCTTGCGCAGACCGCGGTCGAGGGCATCGACCGGGCCGTTGCCCTCCTCGGCGGTGACCTCCCCGGCATCGCCGACGACGATCTTGACCATGGCCATCGAGCCGGTGTCGGGGTTGGACGAGGGACGCTCGCCGATGATGCGGAAACGATCCAGCGAGAAGAAGGGCTTGTAGGTGCCGAGCGCCTTGCGGATCAGCAGCTCGAAGCTGCCGTCGGCACCCTCGAACTGGTAGCCCTCGCTCTCCATCTCCTTGAGCCGGTTGACGACCCGCTCGACGACGGGGTCGTGCTTTTCGACTTCCGGTGCCAGCACGCGGATACGGTCGAGAACCGCGCTGCGGCCGGCCACCTCGCTGATCAGGAAGCGGCGCGAGTTGCCGACGGCATCGGGCGGAACGTGCTCGAAGGAGATCGAGCACTTCTTGACCCCGTCCATGTGCATGCCGGCCTTGTGGGCGAAGGCCTTGCGTCCGACGAAGGGCATGTCGTCCGGCAGGTGGATATTGGCCACCTCGGCCACGCGCCGCACGGCGGAGGTCAGCAGCGGCAGGTTCTCCTGGGGGATGCAGGTATAGCCCAGCTTGAGTTGCAGGTTACCGATCAGGGCCGCGAGGTTGGCATTGCCGCAGCGCTCGCCGAAGCCGGCCAGCGTGCCCTGGAGGTGCCGCGCGCCGGCCTCGATGCCGGCCAGCGAGTTGGCGATGCCTAGTCCGGCGTCGTTATGGGCATGGATGCCGACCACCGCCCGTCCGGCCAGACGCTCCACAACAGCCGCCGTGCCGCGGGTGATCTCGTTCGGGAAGCAGCCGCCGTTGGTCTCGCAGAGGCAGATGACATCCGCGCCGGCCTCGGCGGCTACCTCCACCGATTGCAGCGAGTATTCCGGTGCCGCCTTCCAGCCATCGAAGAAGTGCTCGGCGTCGAAGATGACGCGCTTGCCCTGGCCCTTCAGCCACGCGACCGTGTCGCGGATGATGCGCAGGTTCTCGTCCAGCGTGGTGCGCAGCACCTCCGTGACGTGCAGATCCCAGGACTTGCCGAAGATCACGACCACCTCGGTACCGGCCTGCAGCAGACTCTGGATGTTGGCATCGTCGGCAGGAGCCAGTTTGGGACGGCAGGTGGCACCGAAGGCGGCGATTTGCCCCTGCTTGAGCGGCTTCTCGGCCACGGCCTTGAAGAAGGCCAGATCCTTGGGGTTCGAGCCGGGGGTGCCCGCCTCGATGAGGGGGATACCCAGATCGTCGAGCGTCTCGACGATCGCCAGCTTGTCCTGCACCGAGAAGGAGATGCCTTCGGCCTGCGCGCCATCGCGCAGTGTCGTATCCAGTAGTTCCAGATGTCTTGTCATAATGTCACCACTCCGTAAAAACAAAAAGCCCGCGCCAACCGTCCTGGGGTTGCGCGGGCGTTGCCAGCCATTCGATTCACCGTCTTCCTACGATAGCCTGCATACTCCCGGACAACCCCGGCTTATAATTCGGCCGGAGATAATGAAACGGCAAATCAGATCATGCGGATATGCCACAGGCAGCGCCGCCGCATTGGGCGAGGCGCTTCCGTGCTGAACCGTGCTGTGTCGGACTGGCATTCGCATGACGGCGCGTATTATGGCATAAGATGGGGGGAGAGGGCAAGACCCAGAATCCAGAATTCAGAATTCAGCAAGGCATCCAGCAAGGTATCCAGAATTCTTGTTTAACCGCAGATGTGCGCAGATTTGCGCAGATTGGGTGGTTGATGTCACAGGGGATGGACAGCCCTGAAGGGGCGTGATATACCAGCCCAGGGCAACGCCCTGCCGAGTCCCGACTTCGGGGGCGTGACCGGCAGCAGCTCGTCGATCCTGGCGCGGATCGCATCCAGCACGGGGCGGCTCCGCTCGCGCCGCACGGCAACCCGCGTGGCATCATCGGCCTCGGCGATCTCCCTCTCG
>JAAYLN010000043.1 GCA_012521875.1 Lentisphaerota bacterium
GACCTGGACGCGCTTTCTACCGCGGGACCTGGCCCGCGCAGATGAGGAAACCGCCAAAGCAGCAGGAACGCCAAGGAGTGCCGCAGTGTTGGAGCGATGGAGCGATGGAGGATGGAGCGAATAAGCGCCAACGGCGCGCCCTATCGCAGCGTAGCAGCCTGTCGGGGTTAGAACAACAACTGCGCGGGAACCGAATAACGCATTGCTTTTGTTCACGACCAATCGACGAAGCGATGCCTGACCCAGTTGTTTGCCGTTTTTTCGGTGTTTTCGTCGTAATGCTGCCTAAGTCCGACAGGCTGCTAGGGTGAAGCCCTAGGGAACCGACGGCAAAGAAAACAAGGGCTGAAAGCCCGGCCTATCATCCGTGTGATTACGCCCTCTTCCATTACTATATGCCGCCCCTTCAGGGCTAGTCATTTTTTTGCCCATTCCCCAGGGCGTTGCCCTAGCTGGTATGTTACGCCCCTTCAGGGCTTGCATCAACTTTGTCGCGAGCTTTGTCGATAACTTTGTCGCCTTTGTTGAAAGCAGCAGGGAAAGCCCACGCAAAGGAACGAAAAATTGAACTGCGAATGGACGAATTCACGCGAATTCACGCGAAAATGGATTAAGCGCGACGACAATCAACGACAGACGACGACAATCGAGGCTGGCTGGTGACGATGGCGATGGTGGTCGAATGAATCGAGAGAGTCGGGCGAATCGAGCGAATCGAATCATTCGAGTCCATCGATTCATTCGATTCTATCGAAAAACCATTCGCGGCCATTGGCGTGCATTGGCGGATCGCCTCGGCGTTCCTGGCGTCCTGGCGGTTCATCACCTTTGTGCGGCTCGCCGGTCACACCGCGTAGCGGCGTGACGGGGACGGCTCGCCCTACCTGCGGTTTGCTGTACCGTGAGCTTTCCGGTTGCGTGCGATAAAGCCGACAAAGTTTCCGCCAAAGCTCGCGACAAAGTGGAGTCTCTCACCCATTCCAACTGTCCCCCGCCACTGCCTACTGCCACTGCCTACTGCCACTTACCCTGTCTCCTGTCCCCTGCCACTGCCTACTGCCACTGCCTACTGCTACTTACCCCTGTCCCCTATCCCCTGCCCCCTGTCCCCCGGCGCTTGCAGCGGTTCTGCAAGCGCCTCTCGCACCTACGTCTCCTTCCCGCCGTACACCTCCAGAATGCGCTCGATGGTGCCGGTCGTCGAGCGGCCCGGCACCAGATCCGCCAGCACCACGCGCCCGCCGGCCGCCTCGACCACCTCGCGCCCGGCCACGAAGTGGGCCCAGTCGCGCCCCTTGACGAGCACGTCGGGCACCAGACGCCCGATCAGTTTCTCCGGCGTCTCCTCGTCGAAGAGCACAACATAGTCCACGCAGCGCAGCGCGAGCAGCAGCGCCGCACGCTCCTCCTCCGGCACGATCGGCCGCTTCGGCCCCTTGTTGCGCCGTACCGAGGCGTCGCTGTTGAGCCCGATCACCAGCACATCACCCTGGCGGCGCGCAAACGTCAGGTATTGCACGTGCCCCAGGTGGAGAATGTCGAAGCAGCCGTTGGTAAAGACAACCCGGCGCCCCGCGTCACGCAACCGTTCGCGCTCGGCAACCATGGTCTCCAAATCGACTCTTTTTCCAGACAAGCACATCGTCGGCACCCTTTTTGCTCAACATGCCGGAGACATTCCGGTATGATTAACTTTTACTTTATCGCGGACGGCCCGCCGCCGTCCAGAGGGAAAGCACCTATGACAACCAAGCCAAGACCCGTAGCCCTGATTATCCGCGACGGCTGGGGCATCAACCCCCGTCCGGATGGCAATGCCGTTTTCCAGGCCAAAACCCCCAATATCGACCGCTATCTAGCCCGCTATCCGTGGTCGCGCCTGGCCTGCAGCGGCGAGGCCGTCGGCCTGCCGGAAGGCTACCAGGGCTCTAGCGAGGTCGGCCATCTCAACATGGGAGCCGGACGCGTGGTGATCCAGGAACTCAAGCGTATCGACGACGGCCTCAGCAGCGGCGAGCTCTTCCAGGCCGCCAGATGGCAGGAGATGATCGCCAACTGGAAAGCCTCCGGTGGCCGTCTCCACCTTCTCGGCCTGCTGCAGGACGAGGGCGTCCACGCCCATCAGGAGCACCTCTTCAAGATCATGCGCCGCGCCCGCAGCGAGCACCCCGCCGGCCGGATCATCATCCACCCCTTCCTCGATGGCCGCGACACCCCGCCGCGTAGCACCCTCGAATACCTGGGCCGCCTCGGCATCGAGATGCGCGAGGTCGGCAACTGCCGCATCGGTACCGTCATGGGCCGTTACTACGCCATGGACCGCTCGCGCCAGTATGCCCTGACGGACGCCGCCTTCGCCTGCCTCGTCGACGCCAAGGGCCGGCGTGCTGTTAATGCCGAAAGCGCCGTTAAGGCCTCCTACGAGGCCGACCGCACGCCGGACGGCACCGAGATGGTCGACGAGTACATCCCCTGCCACGTGATCGGCGACTACGACGGTATCCACGACGGCGACTGCGTCATGCATACCAACTACCGCCAGGACCGTGCCATCCAGCTCTCGCAGGCCTTTGTCTCCGATGACTACCCCGGGGTGCGCGCGCGCCGGCCGGCGATCACCTATCTCGGCTTCACCCGCTACTGGGACGAGTTCCAGAACTACCTGCTCGGGGCGATGGATGCCGTCGGCGGCATGGACAACCTCCTCGGCGAGGTCATCTCCAAGGCCGGCCTGCGTCAACTGCGCATCGCCGAGACGCAGAAGTTCCGCCACGTGACGAGCTTCTTCAACGGCAAGTCAACCGTCCCCTACCCCGGCGAGGATCAGGTCGACATTCCCGGCCGTTTCGACCCCGCGGCGTTCGGCAGCCATCCCGAGATGGATGCCGAGACCGTCACCGAGGCCCTGCTGCAAAAGCTGGAGGACAACCCCTACGCCTTTATCGCGGTCAACTTCGCCAACGGCGACATGGTGGGCCACACCGGCATCCTCGATGCCGCGCGCCGGGCCGTCGAGGTTGTCGACCGCTGCGTCGGTCGCGTTGTCGAGCGGCTGCTCGAGCTGGATGCCCACATCCTGATCACGGCCGACCACGGCAACTCCGAGCAGATGGTCGACTACCAGACCGGCAACGTCAAGACCAGCCACACGCTCAACGATGTCGAATGCATCTACGTGGCACGCGACAGCGCCGGCGTGCAGATGCGTCCCACGGGCAAGCTATCCGACATCGCGCCCACGGTGCTCGCGCTGATGCAACTGCCGCAGCCGCCCGACATGACCGCCCAGAACCTGATCACCGGCCGTCCGGCATGGGAGCAATAGACGAGTGCGGGTTGTTGGTAGTCAGTCATGCCACTGCCCCTCCGGGGTGGTAGAAATAGATCAAAGCCCCCACTGTGTCGCGAGCTTTGTCGGTAACTTTGTCGCAAGCTGTCTCGGTTGGCGGACACGGAGGTCCGCCGCAACGATAATGGCCCCGGGCGCGGCCGGGCGTGTTGCAGACCAGAGAGGCTCTTGCAAAACCCCTCGTGGCATGGGCGTCCCGCCCATGGACGGATCACGGGCAGGATGCCCGTGCCACGTGCCTGCGGGCAAAGGCTTTTGCAAGATTCTCCATATTCCTGCAATTACCGCTGGCCACCGGCGGTGTACCGCCGCCCGTCTGCGTCTGGCATGTGCCGCTCTGCTACTCCTGCTGGCACTCCCGGCAACGGCGGCGGTATCCCTGCTGGACACCTACTACAGTCCCCGCAACCGCGTACGCCCGGTACGCCCCTCGACGCGCTTCATCATCCTGCACACCACCGAGGGCGGAGTCAAGGGCGCCGGCGAAAAACTGGCGCGCTACGGCGAGGCGCACTACATGATCGACGAGGCCGGGCGCATCTACCGCATCATCGACCGCAAGCGGGTAGCCTACCACTGCGGCCGCTCGATGTGGAACGGGCGCACCGCGCTCGACTCCTGCTCGATCGGCATCGAGATGGTGGGTCACCATAACAAGGATCTGACGGCCGCCCAGTACCGGGCCCTGCGCGAGCTGCTTGCCGAGCTCAAGCGCATCTACAAGGTACCCGACAACCGCATCCTCACGCACTCGATGGTGGCCTACGGTGCGCCCAACCAATGGCAGCCGCGCAGTCACCGCGGCCGCAAGCGCTGCGCCATGCGTATGGCGCTTAACTCCGTCCGCGCCCGTTTCGGCGTCATGTCCAAGCCCGCCAGCGATCCCGACGTTGCCGCTGGGCGTCTGGTCGTGGCGGATGCCGAGTTGCAGCGTCTGCTCTACAGCCGCGACGGCTCGCGCGCCGCCATCGCGCGCTACACCGCCACCGAGAGCAACGTCATCGGCCCCGGACGTTCCGCCTGGGACGTCGCGCGCGATGCCTACAACAGCGCCGACACCATCTACATCATGCCCAACGGCACCCGCAAGACCGGCAAGGAGATCGTCAACTGGCGCACGATACCCTCCGGCACGCGTGTGATTATCGGCGAAGGCGATATCAACCCCGTCGAGAAGGTGCAGAGCCTCGCGCCGGGGCAGGCTCCCTCGTCGATTGCCGGAGCCGAATGGAACAGTGCGCGCACCGTCTATCTCCTGCCCGGCCGCAAATGGCTCCGCGGCGACGAGCTGACGCAGAAACAGGCCGCACGTCTGCCGCCGGGCACCCAGATTCTGGTAGGCTACCGCATTGACGGCCCCATCACCGCCCGCCGTCCGGCCTTTGAAATCTGCGGACTGGGCTGGAACGAGCCCGACACCTACTACCTGATGCCCGACGGCTCGCTTGCCGCCGGCAGCACGGTCGATCCCGCCAAGATCCCCGCCGGCACAATGGTGCTCTTCAAGAATTAGCCGCCGGAAAGCGGTAGCGCGGCGGAAAGCGGAAGGCACCCTCGATCTGGCGCACCACCGGCTCGTCGTCCCCCGGCTCGCCGACCACCTCGACCACGTCGAAACGGTAGCAGCCCCGGGGATAGCCGGTGCGGCGCAGGTAGGCGGCTGCGGCACGGCAGAGCGCATGCCGCTTGCGCGCATCCACGGCGGCCACGGGGCGCCCGAAAAACTCGCTGCGGCGCGTCTTGACCTCCACAAAGACCAGTTGCCCGCCGCGCCGTACCACCAGATCAATCTCGTCGCGGCGATTGGGCCGCACGCGCCGCCCCACAATGTCATAGCCCTGCCGCTTGAGCCATTTGGCCGCCACCTGCTCGCCCCAGCGGCCAGCATCGGTTTCGCGTCGGCCTAGTCGTTCGCGCCACCAGGCACGCACCGCTGCGGCGAGACGCCCGAGCGCGGAGCCCGTCATGGCAGCTCCCGCGGAAAGAGGAGATCCTGCAGCCGCTCCGCCACCGGCGCGAAGCTCCGGCGATGCACGGGTGATACACCCAGACGCTCCAGCGCCTGCAGATGCTGCCGCGTGCCATAGCCCTTGTTGCCCGCCAGACCGTAGCCCGGATAGAGCTCGTCAAGCTCGCGCATGTGGCGGTCGCGCGCCACCTTGGCCATCACGCTGGCCGCCGCGATCAGCAGGCTGCGTCCATCGCCACCTACAAGTGCGTGCGAATCGCACGGCAGACCGCGCACGGGCAGACCGTCAACCAGCAGGAAGTCGGGAAGGGGCGCGCCGAGAGCCTGAACAGCGCGGCGCATGGCGAGATGCGTGGCGTTGAGGATGTTGAGCTCGTCGATCTCCGCGACACTCGCCACCCCGATGCCCGTACGGATATCCGCGTGCGATTCCAGCAACGCGAAAAAGCGCTCGCGGCGGGATGCCGTCAAGCGCTTGCTATCGGTCAGTGGTGCCAGCGGGCCGTTATAGAGCTCCTCGATCGCCTCGCATCGGATGACGACCGCGCCCGCATAGACCGGCCCCGCCAGGGGACCGCGTCCCGCTTCATCCACTCCGGCCAGGACTCCGGCTGGATGCTCCCGCCAGTAGTAATGCTCGAAGGTCAGCACGCCGGCCTGCCTGCCGAGCCGTGCCCGGCCTAGGCCCTGATTTCGCGCAGGCGGGCCTTCTTGCCGCCGAGCTTGCGCAGGAAGTAGAGCTTGGCCCGGCGCACGTGCGACGAGTGCTGGACCTCGACCTTCTCAACGTAGGGCGAATGCACGGGGAAGACCTTCTCCACCCCGACACCGAAAGAGACGCGGCGGACGGTGAAGGTCTCGGTGCTGCCGGAACCATCACGGGCCAGCACGGTGCCGGCGAAGACCTGGATGCGTTCCTTGTCGCCTTCCTTGATCTTGACGTGTACGCGCACGGAATCGCCCACCTTGAAGGACGGGGCATCGGCCTTGAGTCCCTCGGCGTTGATCTTGTCCAAAAGTTTGCCTTGCATGGCTTCTTCTCTCCTCTTCAAACCAAAAGCTTCACTCGCCGCTTCCGGTCTCGCAACCTTCTTCGGCGTCATTGGCACGCCCCAGCAGATCCGGCCGCTGCCGTGCGGTCAGCCTTGCGGCGGCGGACTGCTTCCACTCCGCCACGGCCGCATGGTCGCCGCTCTGCAGCACTGCCGGCACCCGCATGCCGCGGTACTCCGGCGGCCGCGTGTACTGCGGATGCTCCAGCAGAGTCCCCGAAAAGGACTCAGCCTGCGTGGCCGCCTCGCCACCGCCCAGAACCCCGGGCAGGAGGCGCACGACCGCATCCACCACTACCGCGGCGGGCAGTGTGCCGTTCGTCAGCACGTAGTCGCCGATCGACAACTCATCCGTCGCCAGCGCCTGCCGTACCCGCTCGTCAATCCCCTCATAATGTCCGCAGACCAGAATGAGGTGCCGTTCACGTGCCAGGCGGCGGGCCCGTGCCTGGTTGAACGGCCTGCCCGAGGGCGTCATCAGTATGACACGCGCCCCGGGCGTCCGCAAAGCCTCGATCGCCTCGAAAAGCGGTTCCGGCTTCATTATCATCCCCGGTCCGCCGCCATAGGGCCTGTCATCGGCCGTCCGGCGTGCGTCCTGGGCAAAATCCCGCAGATCAACCACCTGCAATCTAACCGCGCCGAGCCTCACGGCCCGGCGCATCATGCTCTCCTCGCTGAAACCCTTGAACATCGCCGGAAAGAGCGTGACGACGTCAATCTGCAGCGGTTCAGCGTTCACAACCGTATCCGGTCTGTCACGCCTCGGCGGCGGCCGGCGCGGCCTTGCGAGCCCGCTTCACCAGACTGGCGACAGTCTCGGAGGCCTTCGCGCCCTGGCCCAGCCAGTAGTCGATGCGCTCCAGATCCAGAGTGTAGTTCTCGCCCTTGCGCTTGGGGTCATAAGATCCGACGATCTCGATGAACCGCCCATCGCGCGGCGCGCGGGTGTCCGCCACCATAACACGGTAAGACGGCGCATTGTTACAGCCGGTACGGCTGAGTCTAATCGTGACTGCCATGTTGCTTCTATCTCCAGTGAAACCCGCATATTACCGAATCCACCGCCCACCTGACAAGCCTAAAGCGCGTTCCGCAAACCTCCCCGGAATCCTCCCCACCCTCCATCCCGTTATCGTAGGGTTCAGGGTTCAGCGGGGCCACTGGCGACCGGCGGTCGCCAGTTAGAACAGGTCAGAGACGCCACTTTGTCGCGAACTTTGTCGGTAACTTTGTCGAAAGCGAAAGAGTAAGCGGGTGGAGTAAGCGTGCCGTTTAAGAGTGAGATTAAGTGCGGGTTTAAGTGTGTGCTTCGCACTTACACTTTGTCCCCACACCTTGTCCCTACGCTTTGTCGGCTACGCTTCGTCTCCACACTTTGTCCCTACGCTTTGTCAAAAGCGGAAGAGCAAGCGGCTGATGGTGTCTCAGACTAGTCCGGCCGCCGCCCCCGCGGGGCGGTTTGAACAGGTGAGAGACACCCTTAGTCGCCACACTTAGTCGCCATGCACTTAGTCGCCATACACTTAGTCCCATACACTTAGTCTCCACACGCAGTCGCCTTACACTTAGTCGCTGCACTTAGTCTTCCCGCTGTCTGTCCCTGCATTTCGACTAAGTGTCTGGACTAAGCGTGAAGCGACTAAGTGTATTCGACTAAGCGTTTGCGACTAAGCGTTTGCGACTAAGTGTGGGGGACTAAGTGTGGGGGACTAAGTGTGGGTGACTAAGTGTACCGCGAGTCATGCCAGAACAAGCTCACGGTACAGCGAAGCCGGAATTTTCGTGCGATCATGTCCGGAACAGTCAAACCTGTCGGACTCGTCGGACTAGTCGGACTCGTCAGACAGAACAGCGCCAACGGCGCGCCCTATCCCAGCCTAGGGTGAAGCCCTAGGGAACAGAGGCAAATACAAACGAGGGCTGAAAGCCCGGCCTATCATCCGGCAGATAAGCCATCTTCCCCGAACTATGTCCCGCCCCTTCAGGGCTAGTCATTATATTATTTGGTCCATTCCCCAGGGCGTTGCCCTGGGCTGGTATATCTCGCCCTTTCAGGGCTTTCAGCAACTTTGTCGCGAGCTCTGCCGATAACTTTGTCGAAAGCGAAAGATTAAGCGGGGTGGAGCGTGCCGTTTAAGAGTGCGATTAAGAGAGGGTTTAAAGTGGGTGCTTCGCACTTAAACACTTTGTCCCCGCACATTGTCTCCACACTTTGTCTCTTTACGCTTCGTCTCCACACTTTGTCCCTACGCTTTGTCGAAAGCGAAAGAGCACGCGAATGTTCCGGCTCCCCGTTCGCTTCCGATGCGCCCTTGAGCCCGCAGTCTCCGTGGTTCTGCTGAAACTTCCCCCGGCCCTCGACCCCCGTCAACCCCCATCGCCCCCCGTCAACCCCATCGAGTCTTGTGGACGACAGCATCGGCACTGCCTACTGCCACTGCCTACTGCCACTGCCTACTGCCACTGCCTACTGCTACTTACCCTGTCTCCTGTCCCCGCCTGTACCGAAGCACCCCGCCCGCCGCCCCGGCACAAGCTCACGGTACAGCTACCGGAAGGTAGGGCGAGCCGTCCCCGTCACGCCGCTACGCGGTGTGACCGGCGAGCCGCACACCGAATAGCCCAGGCACAAGCTAACGGTACGCAACTGAAAGGTGGAGCGAGCGTCCCGCTTGTCGCAATCGAGTCGGATTACTTACATAATGCCGTATCGTTTTGAGTTCCTGATTCAACCATCCACTAGCATCCTTCGTCATCGTGCCGCATCGATACCGGCATCCAGTCGATGACGCTTCCGCCGCCCTCCTCGTAGAAGGGGCTCACAAGGTAGTTTATGCCGTCCCCGACGGAACACGGGCCGCCGAACCAAACAACACGATCCTATCAGGATCGGAATGCTTGACGATTCCGGCCACAACACTTCTGACGGCATCCTGTATCTCGCCCTTTAGCATATTTCTATTTTAACAGACTCCCCACGCAACGGCAACATAACACCCCCTACCCCCGCAGGCTGCGCAGTGCCGCCGCGAAGCCGGGGTAGGAGGTGGCGACGCACGCGGTGCCGCGTACCGTGACCGGGCTTGTGGCCCGCAGGGCAAGCATGGCCCCCGCCATCGCGATGCGGTGGTCGCCGGCCGACTCGATCACGCCGCCGCCACGGATCGTCGCCCCGCCGCGGATTACCATGCCGTCGGGAAAGGTCTCGACCTCCACACCGGCGGCCCGCAGCATCCGCGCCACGGTTTCGATGCGATCCGACTCCTTGACGCGCAATTCCGCCGCGTCGCGGATATGGGTCACACCCTCGGCCGCCGCGGCTGCCACCGCCAGAATGGGCAGCTCGTCGATCAGGTTGGCAATGCGTGCCCCGCCGATCTCCACCCCGCGCAGATTCGATCCGTGTACCGTGACATCGCCCTGCGGCTCCCACGCCGCCTCGCGGAGCGATGAGACCGTGATTGCGGCTCCCATCTCGCGCAGTACATCAAGATAGGCCGTGCGTGTCGGATTTAGCCCGACATTCCGTACCGTGAGTTCCGCGCCCGGCATGGCCGCCGCTGCGACCACCCAGAAGGCGGCCGAGGAGGGGTCGCCCGGAATATGCCACTCGCGGGCGGGCAGTTCAGGTGCCAGCCCGCCGCTGCCCTGCAGCGTGGTCTGCAACCCCGCGCGGACCACCGGCAGACCGAGCGTGTGGAGCAGCCGTTCGGTATGGTCGCGCGAGGGGGCCGGCTCGCGGATGCGCGTTGTGCCGCGGGCACGCAGACCGGCCAGCAGCAGCGCCGACTTGACCTGCGCCGAGGCCACCGGCGAATCGTAGGCGATGCCGTCGAGCGTGCCGCCGCGGATGCGCAGCGGCGCGCGTTCTCCCTCACCCTCGGCGACGATATCAGCCCCCATCCGTCGCAGCGGATCGAGAATACGCCGCATGGGGCGCGACTGCAACGAGGCGTCGCCGAAGAGCCGTACCGTGACGGGGAATCCCGCTACCAGCCCCGCCAGCAGGCGCGTCAGAGTACCCGAGTTGCCCATGTCGAGATCGTCCGCCGGACTCCGCAGCGCGCCTGCCGTGCCCTCGACCTCGACCGTTGTACCGTGACGGCGCACGCCCGCCCCCAGTGCCGCCACCGCATCGAGCGCATGCAGGCAGTCCTCGCTGTCGAGAAATCCGTGCAGCAGCGAGCGTCCGCGCGCGAGCGCGCTGATCAGCGCCAGACGGTGCGAGATGCTCTTGTCGCCCGGCACGCCCAGCGTGCCGCGCAGGACGGGCAGCGGGTGAATGATCCAGTCCATGACGCTAGACCCCCTCGAGGTAGCTGCCGAGGTAGCGGAAGCGGGGCAGTTCGGTATCCAGCTCGGCCATGAGCTGCATGAAGGCCGGCGCATAGACCGGCGCATCAACCTCGATGTAGAACATGAAGTCGAACGCCGAGCTGGGAATGGGACGGCTCTCGAGCTTGACCATGTTGATGCCCAGCGCGTAGAAGCGCACCAGCACGCGGTAGAGCGCTCCCGGCTTGTTGGGCAGTTCCATCAGCATACTGGTGCGGTTGGCACCCGGGTAGATCTCCAGTTGCCGCGCGATGCAGACAAAGCGCGTGTAGTTGCCCTCGCTGCCCTGTATGCCTTCGGCCAGCACATCGAGACCATAGTGCTCGGCACACGCCTTCGAGGCGATCACCGCGAGGTCGGCACGATCCGACTCGGCCACACGCTGCGCCGCCGTGGCGGTATTGTCGTAGGCCGTGGTCTTGACGCCCTTGAGCGTATCGAGATAGGGCGCGCACTGATGCAGCGCCTGCTCGTGCGAGATGATCTCACGCACCTGCGACAGCCGTGTGCCGGGGCGCGCCAGCAGGGCATGGGCCACCTGCACACGGACGGAACGCACAATCTTGACGTCGTAGCGCCGCAGCAGATCGTAGTTCTGCGTCACGGAGCCGGTCAGGCTGTTCTCGATCGGCACCACGCCGTACTCGCAGAGACCGCTCGTGACGGCCTTGAAGACGCCCTCGAAGCTGCTGCTGTACATGATGTCGGGCGAGGCGAAGAGCTTGTCGCACGCCATCTGCGAGAAGGCACCCTCGGTACCCTGGCAGGCGACGACGGCCCGCGGCGGGAAGAGCTGTGGCGTGGCGGCCAGCGCTTCCGTGATCTCCGTGGTCAGCGTGGTGGAGAGGCCGTTCAGGCGGTGCTGGTAGCTGCGGCTCACATCCATCAGCATCGAGAAGACGCTTCGCATCATGGTCTCGAACTCCTCGCCCGCGAGACCCGCGACCTTGGCCAGCAACTGCCGCTCGCGCGCGGCATCGAGCACGGGCGCGCCGGCGGCCTTCTTGACGGCGGCGATCTCCGCCACCACACGCAGACGGCGCTTGATCAGATCGACCAGCTCCGTATCAATCGCGTCGATATCCTTGCGGTATGCTTCCAGATCAGCCTTCATAGTCTCTCCTTCAGTTCCCTACCCTCTCTCAGCAGTTCCGTCAGTCGGGCGGCATCCGCCGCCGCCAACGCCTCGCGGTACAGACGTATCGCGTCCAGCAGCGTGTCGATCTCATTGATCAGGTTGTCGCGGTTCTCGAGGAAAAGCTCGCACCACAGATGCTCGTCCAGGCGCGCCACGCGCGTGAGATCCGCGAAACTCCCCGCCGAGTATCCGTGATGCCCGGCGGCGCGCGGACTCTTGACGTAGGCGTTGGAGACCACATGCGCAAGCTGCGAGGTCAGCGCGATGATGCGGTCGTGTCGCTCGGCGGTGGTGAAGACGACCCGCGCGAAGCCGATCGCAAGGAAGAGGGCTTCGGTACGCGCGCGCAGTTCCCCGGATGCACGTGCATCGGGCACCAGCAGCATGCTGGCATTGCGGAACAGGTGCGGCAGGGCGGAGGCAAAGCCCGAGCATTCGCGTCCGGCCATCGGGTGGCCGCCAATGAAGGTGAAGCCGTGGCGCTCCGCCAGCGCAAAGCCGCGCGTGCAGATGGTGCGCTTGACGCCGCAGCAGTCAATCACCAGCGTATGCGGCGCGGCGCGGGGTGCCACATCGTCCAGCACTTCAAGCGTCGCGCGAGGCGGTACCGCGATGATGAGCACGTCGCAATCGAGAGGGCCTTCCAGTGACAGCAGCCCCTGCAGCGCCCCGCTGCCGAGCGCCGCCTCGCGCGTGGCCGGGTCGCGGTCCCACCCCAGCACGCGGTGCGGCGTGTGCGCGGCCAGCGCCTGCGCCAGCGAGCCGCCGATCAGTCCCAGACCGATGATCCCGATGGTCATGGCTGAACCGCCTCGCGGACACGCCGCACCTGCCTGGCCAGCGCCTCGAACTGGCTGGGACGCAGCGACTGCGCCCCGTCGCTGAGCGCCTTTTCGGGAGTATTGTGAACCTCGATCATGAGGCCGTCGGCACCGGCGGCGACCGCAGCCAGGGAGAGTGCCGGGACGTGGCGCGCAATCCCGCAGGCATGGCTGGGATCAACGACCACCGGCAGGTGGCTCAGCTCCTTGAGGACAGGCACGGCCGAGATGTCGAGCGTGTTGCGCGTGTAGGTCTCGAAGGTGCGGATGCCGCGCTCGCAGAGGATCACGTTGGGGTTCCCGCCCGCCAGTACATACTCCGCGCTCATCAGCAGCTCCTTGATTGTGTTGGCAAGGCCGCGCTTGAGCAGGACGGGCTGCCTGGCCCGCCCCAGCTCGCGCAGAAGGTCGAAGTTCTGCATGTTGCGCGCGCCGACCTGGATGATGTCCACGTCATTGAAGAGATCGAGGTGGTTGATATTCATGATCTCCGAGACGATCGGCAGCCCCGTCTCGGCCTTGGCCTGGCGCAGCAGCTCAAGCCCCTCGGCCTTCAGTCCCTGGAAGTCATAGGGCGAGGTGCGCGGCTTGAAGGCGCCACCGCGCAGCATCGTCGCTCCGGCCGCCTTGACGGCGCGTGCCACCTCCATGATCTGCTCGTACGACTCGACCGAACAGGGGCCGGCGATCAGCGCGAAGTGACCGCCGCCGATCTGCGCGCCACCCGCCGTCATCACACTGTCCACCGGATGGAACTTGCGGTTGACCGCCTTGAAGGGCTCCGAGATGCGGATGACCTGCTCGACGATCTCAAGTCCCTCGATGGCATGGACATCGAGCGCGGAAGTGTCGCCGATGACCCCCAGGATCGTCTCGAACTCTCCCTCGGAGAGATGCACCCGGAACTTCTGGCGGGTCAGCCAGTTCGTCAGATGCTCGATCTGCTTGTGTGGACTCTGCTGCTTGAGTTTGATGATCATGGTGCGTTCCAAGGCAAAAAAAAAGGTCCTGCCGTGTTGCCACTGCAGAACCACCGATTGATCAGAGCTGGATTTACCGTCGCGCTAATACAGGGTTCATGCAGGGCACATTGCGTAGAGATACGCAAAATACCGGTAGCAGCCGAACTCTGTAAAATCACGCTTCATGGGTAACCCAGGTTTCCCTGTTGGCGGTAACTATACTTTGTTTGCGCTGTCTTTGTCAATAGTCTCGTCTTGACCGCATCCCGCAAAAAACGCACACTACACCACATGCCAATCTGCGATGCCATCACCCTCAAGCATGTTCCGCTGACCGGCGGCTACCGCCTGCTCCGTCTGCAGGCACCCGCCATTGCCGGGCCCGCCCGCCCCGGCCAGTTCGTCCACCTGCGCATACCGGGGCTGGAGCCGACCGCCCTGCGGCGCCCCTTCAGCATCTACCGCGCGGAAGCGGGCGAGCTCTCGATACTCTACAAGCGCGTGGGTCGCGGCACGGAGATGCTCGCCACGCTGCAGGAAGGCACCACCGTCAGTCTGATGGGCCCGCTGGGCAACGGCTTCCCACTGACCGACGGTACAACGAAACCGGTGCTGATCGGCGGCGGCTACGGCGTCGCCCCGCTCGTCTTCCTCGCCTCGCGCCTGCCGCGCAAGGGCGTAATCCTGATGGGCGGACGCAGCGCCGGCGATCTGCTCTGCATCGAGGATTTCGAGGCGCTGGGCTGGCCGGTCGAGACCGCCACCGAGGACGGCTCGCGCGGCACCAGGGGCTACGTCACCGCCCTGCTCGAACGTCACCTCGAAAGCACGGACGCCGCACCGGAACTCTTCGCCTGCGGACCCGACGGCATGTTGCGCGCGGTCGGCGCGCGTGCCATCGCCACCGGCTGCCGCGCCTGGCTCTCGCTCGACCACCACATGGTCTGCGGCATCGGCGCCTGTCTCGCCTGCATCCAGAAGGTACATACCCCCGGGGGCGGCACGCGCCTCGCCCGTGTCTGCAAGGATGGCCCGGTCTTCGAGGCGCGCGAGATCGTCTGGAAGGAGCCGTCATGAACGCACCTGTCACACCTGAAATGGCGGTCAATGTCGGCGGGATCGCCATGCGCAACCCCGTCACCGTCGCCTCGGGCACCTTCGGCTACGGCGTCGAGTATGCCGAGTGGATTGATGTGCGCCGGCTCGGCGCGATCACGGTCAAGGGCATCCGGCTGGAAGCCTGGCCCGGCAATCCCCTGCCCCGCCATGTCGAGGTGCCGGGCGGCATGATCAATGCCATCGGCCTGCAGGGCCCCGGCGTGGCCGGCTTCATCGGGCAGTACATGCCGCGCCTCCGTGAGTTCGGCGTGCCGGTGATCGTCAACATCTGGGGCACATCCCTCGACGAATATGCCGAGGTCGCCGCGCGCCTCAGCGATGTGCCCGGTGTCTCGGCGCTCGAGATCAACGTCTCCTGCCCCAACGTCAAGGCCGGGGGCGCCTCCTTCGGTACCGATCCCGCGGCGCTGGCCTCGGTCGTCGCCGCCGTGCGCCGCCGCACGAAACTGCCCGTGATCCCCAAGCTGGCTCCCAACGTGCCGGCCATGGGACCCTTCGCGCGCGCGGCCGTCGAGGCCGGTGCCGACGCCCTCTCGCTGACCAACACCATACCGGCCATGGCGATCGACATCGAGACCCGCCGCCCGGTGCTGGCCAACCGCATCGGCGGACTCTCCGGCGCGGCCATCCATCACGTGGCCCTCAAGCATGTTTACGACGCCGCGCAGGCCGTCAAGGTGCCGATCATCGCCATGGGCGGCATCTTCGGGGCACGCGAGGCCATCGCCTTCCTGATCGCCGGCGCCACGGCCGTCGCCGTCGGTACCGCCAACTTCATCGACCCCACAACCCCCCTGCGCGTGATCGACGGCATCCGCGACTACCTGATCCGCCACCGCATGGCGTCCGTGTCCGAGCTGACCGGCTCCCTGCAAACCTGAACGGCCCAGGGCAAAACAATCCATCCATGAGCATCTCCGCGAACGACGCTCCGTCACCACAACCCGCATCAGCGTGTCCGCTGGCCTGCCCCATCTTGTCGTGGTGGCGCATGCAACCGCGCCGCCGCCGTAGACTGATCATCGTCGCGCTGGTGCTGCTGGTGCTCCTCTGGCCGGGGATGGTACCTGAACAGCGCGACCTCGCCTTCCGCGCCATGCCGGAGAACAGCCTCTTCGTCAGCGAGCATCTCAACCTCCCGGGGGTCTGGCGCGAGCGCTTCAGCAACCCGCTGCTCGTCCGCACGCTGCAGGGTGCCGGTGTGGACAAGGTGGATGAATGGTCGGAAGATCCCGGCACCATCTGGATCGTGCGCCTTGTCTCGGGCAAGCGCTCGCTCATCGGCTGGAGTCCCGCGCTTGGGCCGTCGGGCGGGCCCTGCTGGACGGGTGCGAGCCGGGCCGGTTTCCGCGGACCGCTCCTGCGTGCCATGCTCCTCGTGCGATGGGTGCCCGGCCTGGGACGGCTCGGTACCACCGAGCGCGGCACACGCTACCTCGAGACGGTCTCGGAACGCAAGCGGGCACGCGGCAAGACCGGCCCGAGGATCGGCTTCATCCTGCGCAACAACATCCTGCTGGCCGCCATGGGCGACGACCCCGATGCCGTCCACGACCTCGACCAGCGCCTGACCTCCAGGGCGCCGCTCGCCCCGATCTTCGCCGGGGATACCAAGCCCTGGAAAAGCACCGGCTGCGCACCACACCGCGCCTGGATCGCGCCCGGCTTCAGTCCCGTGCCGCTGCCGTTCGACCATCCCGCCGAGCTACGGCTGACATCCTTCGCCGCCGACCGCATCGGCCTGAACATGGCGCTACCGCTTCCGGAAGACTCGCCCGCAACGCCCGTGCGCAAGGGTCTGACCGCCAGTTGCGCCGCGGCCGACGCACTGGCCGCCGACGCCGCCTGCGCCATGCTCCTGATGCCCGGCACGGTGGCGCAGGAGACACTGCTCGAACTCTTGCCGACGCTCCGTGACACATGGCGCACCCCCGTCGGCGACAAGAGCGCCGCGCTCTACCTCACCACGCAGACACTCGGCGGGCGCATCTTCGGACTCGCCGTCCCGGCCATCACGCTGCTCTACCCAGAGCCCCCTGCCGCCCCCGATGCCGTCCCGCAAGCCATCGAGGCCGTCTCGAAAGCCATCTCCCTCAAGCTGCGCACACGCCAGGCCGAAAGCGGCCCCGAGGGACGCCTGCTGGTGGACTGGCTGGGGCACAGCAAGCACATCCGGCTGGTCCCCGAGGATTGCGTGGCCATCGAGACACACCCGAGCTGGCTGACCCTCTGCAGTTCCGCGGCCAGCCTCGACGCCCAGCGGCGGCGAAGCGTGCCGGATGGCGGCAGTGCCTGGCGGGCGGCGCTCGAGAGCCAGCTCGACGCCAGCGATGGCCAGCTCGACGCCTTCGTCTGGATCGACCTCAACCGGACACTGCATGAACTGCGCCAGATCTACGCCGTGTACCGCCTGGCCACCTCGCTGGGCGCCCTGCGTGTGACATCACAGGAAGCGGCGGTCATGACCCAGACGCATCTGCTGCTGGAGACACTCGCTATTGATGGCTCGCTGGCCATCACATGGCGCCAGGATGCCAGGCACATGCGGATCGGCGTGGAGTTGAGCGCCGCGACTAACGACATCGTCAACTAATGTGGCGCGGACATTCCTGTCTGCGCGGATCGGCGCTTGCAGGCGAAAGACAGGGGACAGGGAAGTAGCAGTAGGCAGTGGCAGTAGGCAGTGGCTGCTTCTGCTACGCGAAGGCGCGGGATGCAGGAGGTACAGGCGCATCTGAAGAGAACGAAAGGCCGGAACGTGGAGACTGCCGTCCTCGGCGGGACGTTCTCCACCCCATGCGCTCACCAGCACACCGCGGAGACCGCGGGCTCCAGAGCGCATGTGGAGCGAACTGGGAGCCGGAACGTGGAGACCGCCGTCCCCGGCGGGACGTTCACCATTCATGCGCCGCTGGGTCGGCGATAGCGTTCTCCACCCCATGCGCTCACCAGCACACTGCGGAGACCACGGGCTCCAAAGCGCATGTGGAGCGAACGGGGCGCCGGGGGACTTCGATGGAATCGATAGAATCGAGCAATTCGACAGATTCGATTTGTTCGATTATCTCGATTCATTCGACTCGCTCGACGGTAATCCCCGGATTTCTTGCAAAACCCCTTGCCAGACACACGTGGCACGGTCATCCTGCCCGTGTTTCATGGGCGGAACGCCCATGCCGCTAATCCTTCGCCTTCGACAAAGGGTAGGGACAAAGTGTGGAGACGAAGCGTATCCGACAAAGCGTGGAGACATAGTTCGGCGACAAAGTGTGCGCGCTCCATCAACCACCAACCATCAACCTGGTTGCGCCAGTGGCCCTACTGCACAAAGAACGGCTGCGTCCAGGCTCTTGTCTCGCCGCGGCCCCAGCATTCGAAGCGGATGTAGCGGGCATCAGCCGGTGCCTCCACCTCGATCCAATCCCGGTCGACCGTCGCGAAGCGGCGGCCGACATCGCGGTACGCCGCAATGCATTCGGCCTGATCCGCCTCTACACGCACACGGGTGCCGGCCACCTGGATGCTCCGGATCGTGACGCCGGTGGAGGCGTAGAAGCGTCCCTCGCGCAGCGCCTCGACCACCCCGCGCACCGAGCGCTTGTGTACGTACGCCACATTCCAGCCGAGTCCGCAATCCGACGCCCCCGCGTGGCTGTCGTCGTTGGCAAAGCCCCAGACCTGCCGTCCCATGCCGAGCAGCATGTCCCACTTGTCCAGCGCATACGGGCTGCCATTGTGGCGGTGGATGACCCCATTGAAGATCTCGATGCCGGCATAGCCCACCCACTCCCGCAACTGCGTAATCGAGGCGTGGTTGAAGTCGGCTCCCCAACTGGGATGATTCACGATGGCGAAGCCACGGCCGCGCGTCTCCGCCAGCCGCCCGATCCTGTTGAGTATCTGCTGCCGCGGCTGCGCCGGTGAGATGGCGCAGGGGCCATCCACATGCAGCAGATGCGGCCCGCCGGCTATCTCGACGCCAGGTATGAGGATCAGGCCGTGGCGCTTCCACTGGCGGTACTGCGTTGCCGTGGTCAGCACCTCGTGGTCGGAGAGCATAAGGAAATCATGCCCCAGACCGGCATAGGTCTCGATGACCGTCTGCGGCTCGTCATGACCGTCACTCCGTGTGGTGTGGGCATGCAGATTACCCTTCAGCCATTCGCCACCCGTCAGATTAAGGTAGGGATGCGTCAGTTTCATCTTCGTTATCTCTTGTGCTGTGTACGGGGAATGTTGGAATATGGGCAATTCCCTGCTGCTCTTTTTATCGGGAACTCATGACATCAGGACATCGTTTGTGGAAACCGCGCATTCTTGCATCCTTCATGAGTTCCTGATAAATCCGCACCGGGGATAAATCACCAGTCCCTACAGCCTGGCGCCTGCGGCGTGCAGCCGCTCGCGCACGGCGCAACCGTCCAGTTCCGGCGGCAGGCAGCCCTGCTCCACGGCCATGGCTGCGGCCATGCCCGCTGCCTGTCCGATCGAGACAACCGGCGGCATCACACGCATGCTGCTGTGGATCGCGTGGTCAACCGAGATGGGTCGTCCCGCCACCAGCAGGTTGTCCACGTCCGCCGGCACGATGCAGCCGTAGGGAATCTCGTACCACTCGCCGGGCGGCATGTGCTCGATCTCAGTGCCGGTGCCGTCGGGATTGTGGATATCAATCGTGTAGCTGACCTTGGCAATGGCGTCGGGAAACTTCTGCCGCTTCGTGAACGCCTCGCGCACCACCTTGGCGCGCCCCACGATGCGGCGGCTCTCGCGCACGCCGATGTGGTGGGCGATCGAGTGGATGCTCGCCTGCTCGAAGCCGGGGATCTCACGGCGCAGGAAGTCCAGATACTGGCGGAGCTGACGCCGCCCGATAAGTTCAGCCTCGGAGAGTTCCCTGCCATTGATCGCCGAGTGCTTGACGATGCGCGTGGTGTTGAAATGGATCACGTCGGGTTCCGTCCAGTTGAAGATCAGGACATTCTCGCGCGGGCAGTCGATGTCGCCCCGCGCCACGGCTGCGCGGTAGCGGGCGTTGATCTCGTCATGCGGCGGCATGCGGTCGACCGCCACATTGGCGAGCTTGAAGCAGAGGGTCATCGGCTGGCAATGCCCGGAGGGGCCGCCCACCTCCGCCCGACAGCCGGCCATCACGGAGAGGTCGGCATCGCCGGTGGCATCGATAAAGACCGGCGCCTCGATCGCCCCGGGGCCGCTCTTGGACTGCACGATGGCGGCGCGGATCACACGATCTTCGCAGACAGCACCGACCAGCGCGTGGTGGAACAGCAGCTCCACGCCCGCCTCGAGACAGAGATCCTCCATGGCCAGCATGGCGTGATCCTTGCTGATCATGCGCTCGCGCCAGTTCGTGGCCTCGCCCGTCACCATTTCGGCCTCCCGCGCGGCGGGCGGCAGGTAGGCATGCATACGCTCGATCCATTCGGTATAGACCGGCTTGTCAAGCGTCTGAGAGTTGGCATGGTTGGCCATGAAGGGGTGTACCTCGCCCGAGACCGCCATGCCGCCCAGATAGCCATAGCGCTCGACCAGCAGCACGCGCACGCCCTGACGCGCCGCCATCACGGCGGCACCCAGACCGCCCGGTCCGCCCCCGATGACAACGACATCGGCCGAGGCAATCACGGGGACATCCTGATTGAAAGCGTACTTGGTTGTTTTCATGGTGGCATTATACCGGCTGTTAAAGAGAATCGGCAATCGCTAAAACCCTTTGATCCGTTTACTCGTTCGGTTGAACAGGATTGGCTTTCCAATACGTCTGCGATACTCATTCTCCTGGATGAACTCGGCATCGCTCAATTCCGAATTAATAGTGCAAAAATACCAAGACACCATATCTTCCGTCATAATGCCCCTGTAAGGCCTGGATTCCATGTCAAATTGGAATCGAAACGCACCGCGTTCGCCAGCATTTGTACAGCAACCATAGAACCGCCCAGCAGCAACGGGATTATCGGAATTGTAAAACAAGATTCTGCTTCCTGAGGGCGCTACCGGGAAAAAAGAAATTCTTCCTCCGCAATAGGGACATAAATTCGTTTGTGCACGTACATGCTTGTCATGTTCACGTAACACTTGTTCGTCATTGTGGCTGTGGTATAGTTCGATTCTATTTAGAAAATTCAGGGTCAAATCCATATCCCATATCTTACTGCGATCTTTGACTCTAACCCCTCTAAATATAAGAAACACGTACAAGCATCCGAAAACAAGGCATGCTGCCGAAATAACGATGTCTCTGGCGCGTACTTTCATTACGACTCCTTTACCAAGGCCAATTTTCCAAATAAGAACCCTCCCAGGATGAGCCTAGTCGACGTAGAACCCCTTGAGGACATCGACAACCCGATCCTCGTCAAAGACAACTACTCTAACGCGGTAGTGAGAGTCACAGCGACTCTTGCTGTAGGACCATCCCGAGA
>JAAYLN010000329.1 GCA_012521875.1 Lentisphaerota bacterium
CTATGATGCGTTTCGCGATTCTCGCGCTGCTGTTTATCTGCTCTGTCTCCACCACCCGTGCCGCCGATATCTCGGTGGTCGGTTCGGGCGGTACCGGCAAGGAGAGCATTTCACTCGCCGACCTGCGCGCCGCGGGCGATGCGGGCCAGATCTTCGCCCATACGCTCAAGGCGGATCTGGAGCGCTCGGGATGGTTCACCGTCGGCACCGGACGCTATGAGACGCTGCGCGTTTCGGGCACGGCACAGGGCGGCGCGGATGCCTTGCGCACGCAGATCGAGGTGTCATGGCCCAAGGGCCGCTTCGCATGGGGCGAGTCCACAAGGACGCGCAGCGAGGCGCGCTGGCAGGCCCACCGCCTCAACGACGAGATCGTGCGGCGCGTGCTGGGCAAGACCGGCATGGCAGCCTCGCGCATCGCCATGATCGGCAAGCATGACGGCAGCGACGTCTATCTCTGCGACTCCGACGGCGCCGGCATGGTGCGCCTTACCCAGGATCGCGTCAACAGCCTCTCGCCCTACTGGCACCCGGACGGCAGCCACATCTTCTACACCACCTTCATACGCGGATATCCCTGCATCTACCGCGTGCCGGCCACCGGCGGCTCGCGCGTGCCGCTGGCACAGTTCGCCGGTCTCAACACCGGCGGGGCTGTCTCGCCCGACGGCACCTGGCTGGCGCTGATCCTCTCGCTGCCCGGCAACCCCGAACTCTACCTTCTGAACCTGCACACCAAGCGGCTGACCCGCCTGACCAATACTCCACGCGCGGCGGAGGCGAGCCCCTGCTGGTCGCCGGACGGCCAGTCCATCGCCTACGTCAGCGATGCCGGCGGCAGCCCGCAAATCTATATCATCCGCGCCGACAACAAGCAGCCGCGGCGCCTGACGATCCGCGGACGAGAGAATGTAGCACCAAGTTGGGGCCTCGACGGACGCATCGTCTGCTGCACGCGCCAGAACGGCTACCAGATCGCCCTGGTGGATCCGGCCACGGGGCACTCGGAGGTCATCACCTCGGGCCCCGACCACGAGGATCCCTCGTGGGCACCCGACGGCCGGCACATCGTCTGCAGCCGCAGCACCGGACGCAGACGCTCCGCCATCGTTGTGCTTGACACGCAGGGCGATCCTCCAGTAACTTTATTCTCACGCGAGGGCCACTGGGTTTCACCCGAATGGTCGTCGCGCCTAGTCAAGTAAGTAAGCCTCGCAGGCCGTTCCCCACCACCCGGAGAGAAGATGCGCACACTCTACAAAGTCACCACACTGCTGGTTCTCAGCGCCATTGTGCTCGGCACTGGATGTTCCAAGAAAGGCCGCCGAGGCGGCACAGGCGGCCCCGACGGCTATATCGACGGGCCCGTTATTCCCCAGGTTTATGACGAGGGCGGCATTCCGCTGACAAGTGATCCCTTTGACCTGACGCACCAGCGCATAGATGGTCTCTCCTTCTCGCCGGTCTATTTCGGCTACGACTCGTTTGTGCTCGCGCCGGAAGAGGTCTCGAAGATCGAGCAGGTCGCCGCGTATCTTAATGAGAATACCCGCACCGTGCTGATTGTCGAGGGGCACTGCGACGAGCGCGGCAGCAACGAGTACAACCTCTCGCTCGGCGAACAGCGCGCCCTCTCCGTGCGCACCTACCTCGTCAACCTCGGCATCTCGCCCGACCGCGTCCAGTCGCGCAGCTTCGGCGAGGAGCGTCCGGCCGTCCAGGGCACGGGCGAGGCCGTCTGGCGCCTGAACCGCCGCGGCGAGTTCGCCCTCTACGAGTAGCGCACCGCGGCCGTTCCCATGACGGCTCACCGAAAGCCACTTGCCCTGCCCCTTGACTCAATCGGGGCGGGCGGGTGGCTTTCGCTTTTCATGGCCATCGCCCTACTGCTGCTGGCATCGGGCTGCGCCACGACCGATGGCGGCGCTACCCCCGGCCCTATCGCCACCGGCTGGAACCGCATATGCGACTGGAGCGCGCAAACCGCAGACAAGGTGACGCGGCTCGTGCAGGACGACGACTACCGTGCCGAGGTGATGGCCAGCGTACGCTCATGGTTTAGCGATGTCGGGGAGGGGCTCAACGCCCGCTCGATCGAGCAGATCGCGGCCTACGCCGACGAGGCACGCCAACTGGCAGCATGGGCGGAGCAGTACGAGGCTCTGGCACCCTACGGCGCCTGGCTCGCGGCACGGGTGGACTACTACGAGGCCGCCCAGGAGGCCGTCGAGCGGGTTCCCGCGCCGCCAACGGCAGCGCCAAAACCGGCGCCCGCGCCTAAACCGCTGGTGCTGCCTAAGCCCCCGCCGCCAAAGCCACCCCAACCCAGGGGAACCATCACGGTACGCGCTGCGCGTCCGACCCTGCCGCCACCGCGTCCCTCCCACACCCCGCCGCGCGTCACGGTACCGCCACCCACGGTCGAGAACAAGCGCATCGAGGCGGCCACGCAATCCGACTACTGGCGCCGCAAGGTGGCCACCCATCCGCTGCCGGCGCGGGCCAACTCCCTAGTGCCGCGGATGCAGGTGATCTTCCGCGAGGAGCAGGTTCCCGAAGCACTGGTATGGGTGGCTGAGGTAGAGTCACGCTTCAACCCCGAAGCGCGCAGCCCGGCCGGCGCCGCCGGAATATTCCAACTGATGCCCGCCACGGCCCGTTCGCTGGGGCTCTCCACCGCCAACCCCGACCAGCGGCTCGATCCGGAAGCCAACGCCCGCGCGGCGGCACGCTACCTGCACCGGCTGCATAAACGCTTCGGCTCGTGGCCGCTGGCGCTCGCGGCCTACAACTGCGGCCAGGGGCGGGTGGCCAATGCGCTGAAGAGCACCGGAACCACCTCCTACGAGGGGATTGCCGACCGGCTGCCGCTGGAGACGCGCATGTACGTGCCCCGTGTGCTGGAGACCATCCGCCTGCGCACCGGCAAAGCGCTTTGACCATTCACCCGCATGATGCTATTTTTAACGCCATGAAGATTTTAGTGACCGGATCGGCCGGGTTCATCGGTATGCACCTCTGCCAACGTCTGCTGGCGGAGGGACACGAGGTTCACGGAGTCGACAACTTCAACCCCTACTACTCCGTCGCGCTCAAGCGCGCGCGGCATGCCGAACTGGTTCCCCACCCAGATTTCTCCTCCGACGAACTGGACATCGGCGACACCGAGGCCGTCGCTGCTGTCGTCCGCCGCTTCCAGCCCGAGGTTGTCTGCAACCTGGCTGCCCAGCCCGGCGTGCGCTACTCCATCGACCACCCGCACGTATATGCCCACTGCAACCTGGCGGGCTTCCTGAACGTCCTCGAGGCGTGCCGCCACAACGGTGTGCGGCGACTGGTCTACGCCTCGAGTTCCAGCGTCTACGGCGGCAACACCAAGCTGCCCTTCGCCGAGACGGATCCCGTGGATCAGCCCATCAGCCTCTACGCCGCCACCAAGAAGGCCAACGAGCTGATGGCCCACACCTACACGCACCTCTACGGCCTGCAGACTGTCGGCCTGCGCTTCTTCACCGTCTACGGTCCCTGGGGACGTCCCGACATGGCGGTCTGGAGCTTCACGAAGAAGATGCTCGCGAACCAGACGATTCCGGTCTACAACCACGGCAACATGCGCCGCGACTTCACCTACATAGATGACATCGTGTCCGGCGTGGTGGCCAGCATCCGGCACGACGGTCTGGCGCCCTACGAGCTCTTCAACATCGGCAACAACCGCCCGGAGCCCCTGATGGACCTGATCCGCACCATCGCCGAGTCGCTGGGCGTTGAGCCGCGCTTGGAGATGCTGCCGATGCAGCCGGGCGACGTGCCGGCCACCTATGCCGACATCGACCGCATCCGCACGGTGCTCGGCTTCGAGCCGACCACGCCCATCAGCCGCGGTATACCGCAGTTTGTAGAGTGGTACCGCGGGCACAGGCATCTCGATGAGTAGGCAGTTGGAATGGTTCAGAGACGCCACTTTGTCGCGAGCTTTGTCGGTAACTTTGTCGAAGGCTGCCTGGGAGCTCACGCGAAGGCGCGAAGCCGCGAAGAGTTTTAACCGCAGATATCCTGCTTCGCAGGCGCATGTGCGCAGATTTTCGCAGATTGGGATGGGGTGTCGCAGACCAGGGTTCAGGGTTCAGGGTTCAGTCGGGAATCCTAAACTTTGTCGCGAGCTTTGTCGGTAACTTTGTCGACTTCGTCGAAAGCGAAAGATTAAGCGGGTGGAGTAAGCGTGCCGATTAAGAGTGAGTTTAAGAGTGGGTTTAAGTGGGTGCTTCGCGCTTGCACCTTGTCTCCACACCTTGTCTCCACGCTTTGTCGAAAGCTAAAGATGGGGCGGATGTGGAGTGTCTCAGACTAGTCGCGCCGCCGCCACTGCGGGGCGCAGTAGAAGCACTGTAGGAACCAAAATGGATTTATACCGGCAATCACACCTCGAGCACCTCGAGGCGGAAAGCATCCACATCATCCGCGAGGTCGTCGCCGAGATGGAGCGCCCCGTCATGCTCTACTCGATCGGCAAGGACTCGTCGGTCATGGTGCATCTGGCGCGCAAGGCCTTCCACCCCGCGCCGATCCCCTTTCCGCTGCTTCACGTGGATACCGATTTGAAGTTTCCCGAGATGATCACCTTCCGCGACAAGTTCTGCCGCGAGATCGGGGCGGATCTGCACATCTACACCAACCGCGAGGCGCAGCGGGAGGGCGCCAACCCGTGGGACTGGGGCACGGTGAAGTGCTGTGCAGCGCTCAAGACACAGGGCCTGCTGCAGGCACTGCGGGCGGGACGCCACGACGCGGCCTTCGGCGGCGCACGGCGCGACGAGGAGAAGTCGCGCGCCAAGGAGCGCGTCTTCTCCTTCCGCGACCGGCACGGCCAGTGGGATCCCAAGAACCAGCGCCCCGAGCTATGGGATCTCTACAACTCGCGCGTGGATCCCGGCGAGTCGATCCGCGTCTTCCCCCTCTCCAACTGGACCGAGCTCGATGTCTGGCACTACATCCATCTGGAAAACATCCCGGTGGTGCCGATGTACTTCGCCGCCCCCCGACAGGTGGTCGCCCGCGACGAGCTCCTGATTCCCGTGATTGATCCGTCGCGCCTGCCGCCGGACGCGCACGTCGAGACCGTCGTCTGCCGCTTCCGCACCCTCGGCTGCTGGCCCTGCACGGGCGCCATCCGCTCGGAGGCGCGTACGGTGCGCGAGATCATCCAGGAGATGATGACCGTGCGCAACTCCGAACGCATCACGCGAATCATCGACCACGACCAGGACAGCTCGATGGAGCAGAAGAAGCGCGAGGGCTATTTCTGATGGACAACAACCGATTTCAAGATGTGGACGCCCTGCTGCAGGCCAACCGCGAGGCCGACCTGCTGCGCTTCTCCACCGCTGGCAGCGTGGATGACGGCAAATCGACACTCATCGGCCGCCTGCTGAGCGACAGCAAATCAATCTACGAGGATCAGCTCGCGGCACTGAACCGCGACTCGCGGCGGCTGAACCGCGACACGATTGACCTGGCCCTGCTCACAGACGGGCTCAAGGCCGAGCGGGAACAGGGCATCACGATCGACGTGGCCTACCGCTACTTCTCAACACCGCGCCGCCGCTTCATTATCGCCGATACACCGGGCCACGTGCAGTACACGCGCAACATGGCCACGGGCGCCAGCACGGC
>JAAYLN010000330.1 GCA_012521875.1 Lentisphaerota bacterium
GAAAAGCCGCGGCCTGCTGTTTTACAGACTGGCACAATTAGCTGTCGTCACAGCCCCCAACCCGCGATCAAAAATCGTGCCGGCACAAGATGTTGTGTCTGGTTGAGCGAACTGCATACCCAGTAAAGTCAAATCACAAAAGTCAAAATGTCAAAAAGGCAAATCACACCCTCCGGCAAACTCAAGAACTCAAGAAGGGTGTAAGAATGCGCGGTTTCCACAAGCAATTTCCTTGCCTATAATCTGGACATTTTGTCACAGCTATTCCATGGTTTTCTCGCGGCGCAGCCGTGCGGCAGGTTGCTTTCCTTGCTGGCTTTCCTTGCTGGTCGACAGAACCGCGCCGATGGCGTAAACTTGGGGCTGTTACTCACGGCGGTGTGCCCGGTGGCACCCGCTCCGGTTGTTGACCCTGGAACTCCTGGAGAAGAAACGATGACCAGTCCTGCACGCGGTGTTCCCGTAAAACTCCCTCCCTGCGGTATCTTTATCGGCTCGGGCGTCTATCCCATGAGCGGCGACTACCTGCTCTGTGTGCTGCACGGGCATCAGGCATGGACGCCGCAGACCTCCCACCCCATCGACATGATCGAGAAGATCCTGGCCGACAACCAGGGCAATCTGGCGCAGGTCTGGGGCGTTTCGCGCGGCTATGCGCCGGCAACCATCGCGGAGTGGTTTCTGGCGCTCGACGAGATCGGCGTCAACATCCCCGAGCCCGACTTCGAAAAAGGCACCAACATCCACGCCAAGAGCTCGCCCGAACTGGAACGCCACCGCGACCGCCATGGCGCGGGACTGCTGCGGTTCATGCGGGAAGCCAAGGCACGCGGCATCTACACGACCTTCATCTACACCAGCAGCGAGCAGACCTGGATCGACCGCTTCGGCGAGATCGGCGACTACTACCTTGGCTACGACTTCGGCGAGCGCTTCGGCTTCAGCACCGACAGCGTGCTGCGCAAGGGCAAGCGGCTGGAGGATATCACGCTGGAGGATCTGGGCAATGATCTGCTGGAGCGCGTCAGGGCGCACGTGGATGAGCGCCATGCGGCCGGCTGGGGCAACGTCATGGCCACAAGCTCGAACTTCTGCATCGACTACGAGGTCGAGGCCGGCACCGACATCCCCCTCATCGAGGACTTCGCCTTCTCGCACCTCAACCAGGCCTCGGCGCTCTCGCGCGGCCTCTACCGGCAGTACAACCTGCCGTTGTGGGGCTCGCACCTCGCCCACGAGCACTACTCCTGGCTACCGTGGCAGAGCCCCTACAAGTTCCCGCTGCTGATGGCCGCCTTCCAGCAGAAGTACATGGGCGGCAGCAAGATGATCATCAACGAGAGCGGCAACTGGTTCGTCGAGGCCACGCTCTGCGAGGATTCGCCGCGCCACTCCTTCCCGCGCGTGCCGCTCAAGCCCAGCGAGGCCACCTGGGGCGGCAATCCCGACGAGCGGGTGCCCAAGTTCGTCCCCTACATGGAGGAGGCACGCAAGCACTACCACACGATCGACTATACCTCGCCCTACTGCCGCAGCTACCGCAAGGTGATCTCCGACTTCTACGACTTCGTCAAGGCCAACGGCACGCCCGCCGGCCAGCCGGAGAGCACGCTGGCCGTGGTCAAGGGGCGGCTGGATCTCTGCTGCCACCGCTACGTCCCCAACTACTCCGTCGGCAGCATGAAGAAGGCCGAGCGGGATCAGCGCTGGTTCGAGGGGCCGCCCGAGCGCGGCTGGGAACTGATCCGGCGCATCTTCTTCCCGCTGCATCCCGTGCTGGGCCCCTACCCCAACCTCTTCCTCTCCGGCACGCCGCACGGCAATGTCGACATCGTCTCCTTTGTACAGGAGGATCTCGACGCCGGGCAACTCCTGCGCGACTACCGTGCCCTGGTCTTCTCGGGCTGGAACAGCGCCACACCACACCACTACCGCACGCTCGTCGAATACGTCAAGGGTGGCGGACGCCTCTTCCTGGCCATCCCGCACCTCTCGACCAACGTCACGCGCAACTACAGCGACTACGGCGTGGAGGAACTGATCAACGGCGGCGACTTCTCCGAACTCTGCGGCGTGCGCGTGACAGGGCGCGGCCCGCGCTTCTACTGGGCCACGGCTCCCGATAACAGCGATGCGCTCGGCTTCCGCTTCCCGCGCCGCTTCGGCATCGTCTTCGTGCCGCGCGGCGAGATCGAGATTACCGATCCCGGGGCGGAGGTGCTGCTGGTGGACGACGAGAAGGCCTATCCGCTGCTGCTGCGCCGCCGCCTCGGCAAGGGCGAGGTGCTCTTCCTCAACTCCTGGGCCTACCCCGGCGCATGGGAGCAGGACGACGGCCCCGGCGGACGCGTCGGCGGCACGGGAATCATGGGCTACGTCTGCCGCTATCTGGCACGGCACGCGCGCGGCCACGTCTGGATCAGCGATGACGGCGTCGAGCCCGGCCCCGTCTGCGAGCGGATCGCCTTCTCCTACTTCCCGGAAAACGGCGAAATCTGCGTCCAGAACGTCGACTTCGACCACGCGCACCGCTTTGTGCTGCACGAGGGCACGCAACAGACGCCAATGGAGCTGGCGGGCGGCGAATTCCGCCTGCTGCGCCCCGGCCAAGCCCCAGCGGTCATGCTGCGGCAGTAGGCGGTCCTAAAGCAGGCCATACCCCAACTTTGTCGCGAGCTTTGTCGGTAACTTTGTCGAAAACGAAAGATTAAGCGGGTGGAGTAAGCGTCCCGATTAAGAGAGAGTTTAAGAGAGGGTTTAAGTGGGTGCTGCGCACTTACGCCTTGTCTCCCACACCTTGTCTCCACACTTTGTCCCTTTACGCTTCGTCTCCACACTTAGTCCCCACACTTTGTCGCCTTACACTTAGTCGCCACACTTAGTCGCCACACTTTGTCGCCTTACACTTAGTCGCCACACTTAGTCGCCACACTTAGTCGTTTTACTGGGGAACCCCAACGAGAATACCCCAATTGAGCCGGACAAGAGTAAGCGGGTGGTGCTTCGCACTTCCGAACTTTAGAACTTTAGAACTCCCGGAGCGCCCGGCTCCGCCGGGCGCTCCTACGCGAAATACTTCACCGCCACCAGCCCCGCCACCGATACCACCACCCACAGCAGCACACCCTGGAGCATCGGGCGGAAGCCGACGCTCTTGAGCGTGCTGCGCGACAGACCCGAGCCGATCAGGAACAGGGTCGGCGTCAGGCAGCGCTTGGCAACCACGGCGATGGTGTCGTACACCGGCTCGCCGGCAGGCCAGAGCGTGCGGACAGTGGCGGCCGCTAGGAAGGCGGGGATGAACCACGGCAGCCTGACCTTCCCAGCTGCGCCGCCGCGCTGCATGAAGGCCAGCACCAGCGTGATGGGGGCAATCCACAGTGCCCGCACCAGCTTCACGGTGGTGGCGATCTTCAGCGCCTCCTCGCCGTACCGCGATGCGGCACCCACGACGGAACTGGTATCGTGGATGGCGATGGCCGCCCAGATGCCGAACTCGCCCTGGTCCAGCCCGAGCCTGTGACCGATAGGCGGAAAGATGAACAACGCCACCGCGTTGAGGATGAAGACCGTGGCAAGCGCAACCGACATGGCGGCGGGCTTGGCATCGATCGCCGCGCCGGCCGCCGCGATGGCGCTGCCGCCGCAGATCGATGTGCCTACCGAAACCAGCGTGGAGGCCTGGGACTCCACCTTCAGCCAGCGCCCCAGCCAGTAGCCGAGGAGGAGCGTGCCGAAGATCGTGGCCACGGTGAAGCCGAACCCCGACTTGCCCGCGACCCATACCGCCTGCAGGTTCATGCCGAACCCCAGCCCGACAACCGACCACTGCAGCAGCATCTTCGAGGCCTTGCCGCTGAACTTAGGGACGGGGTTGCCCAGCGTCAGGGCCATCAAGAGTCCGCCTCCCAGCGCCACGGGTGGCGAAATCCAGCCGGTAAAGGCTATCAGAACCAGGACGATGTAGAGTCCGAGCGGAAGCCGCTGGGGAAGCCCCGCCTCTGAATTGGTGTTGTCGTTATTCATGGGTGTCCGTTTTGGAAAATGGTAGTCCTCCGGAGGCGGAAATACTAGTGGAAAATGAGCCAGCCCCATGTCGCCGCCCCGATTGTTTCTGCCGACGGGTTTTTGTTGACCCCGGCGGCACGGAGCGTTACCCTATCCACCTTTTCAGGGAGTTCACCTCAATGCCCACCTATGAATACGAGTGCCGCAAGTGCGGCCACAAGTTGGAAAAGTTCCAGAGCATCACCGCCGCGCCGCTGAAGAAGTGCCCGTCCTGCGGCAAGATGTCGCTGCACCGTCTGCTCGGTGCCGGTGCCGGTATCATTTTCAAGGGTACCGGCTTCTACCAGACGGACTACTGCCGTCCCAAGGCACCGGAAAGCAAGCCGGAGGCGTCCAAGGCGGAGGCCGCCAAGGCCTGATTTCTGTAGGCAGTAGGCAGTAGCAGTAGGCAGTAGCAGTAGGCAGAGAATCCTAGACTTTGTCGCGAGCTTTGTCGGCAACTTTGTCGGAAGCGAGAGATTAAGCGGGTGGATGAAGTGTGCCGATTAAGAGTGGGATTAAGAGTGGGTTTAAGTGGGCGCTTCGCGCTTACACCTTGTCTCCACACCTTGTCCCCACACCTTGTCTCCACACCTTGTCGAAAGAAAGCGAAAGAGAGCGTCTTGAAGATGTCCCGGACTAGCCAGGCGGGTAGCAGGGGCCGGTGCGGGCGGACCGCGTGGCTGGCCCTGGCCATAGGGCTGGCCGGATTTGCGCCGGTAGGTGCCCAATCCGACGACTTTGTCATCCGCACAACGCCCGAAACGCGCCTCCACCGTCTTGAGGTGCTCAGCTTCGCGCGAGACTGGCAGCGCGAAATCTGCAATGCGATCGGCCTGCCCGCGCCGCAGACGCATGCCCCGTTCGAGATCGAGGTGGGGGCGGCGACGCCCGGCGAGACCATCGACCATGCCGTGCTGCGCGGCAGCAAGGGCTACTTCGGCCTGGTGCGTATTCCGGCTGCGGAGCAGATCAGCGCGGAGAAGCTGCGGTTCGCGCTGACGGCGGCGATCGTCCGCACGGCGATCTACAACCAGTCGACCAACCCGGCAACGGTGACCGAGCCGCCGGTCTGGTTTGTCCGCGGCCTGGCGCACTATGGTGATCTAAGCCGTCGCGGTAGCGACTTCGAGTCGGCCTACGCCCTCTGGTCATGCGCCCGCCTGCCGGGGGCGGGTGAGCTATGGCGCGCGGATACGAACTCGCCGACCGCGCACCATCCTGAAGTGGCCGCGCAGTTGGCAGCCTTCTGCGGCTCGCGTGATGGGCGGCGTGAACGCTGGCTGGCCTGGTGCAGGCACCTGGGCCTTGGTGGTGCCTGGGAGCCAGGGGAGATGGCGCGCCTGTGGACGGACGACGAGGATCTTGCTACTCTGGATGCCGTCTGGGACATCTGGCTGGCCGCCCGGACGCGGCGCATCTTCGATCCCGGCCACACTCCGCCCGGCGTGCTGCGCCGCTTCCGTTCCCTTTTGTTGCTTTACCCGTGGGATTGTGGTAAACATTCTACTGTGGTGACACGTGCCGGTCTGCCTCTGGCATGGTGCGTCAGGAACCCCGATGCCGACGGCTTGCGCCACGCCGCGGCGGGCAAGGCCCGTCAACTGGCACTGCAGGGTGCCGGGCGTGATGCGGCCTTCCAGGCCATGACGACCGCCTATGCCGACGTGATGCGGCTCATGGCAGCAGGGGCATCGGCCGCGGAACTGTCGCAGGCGTGGGAGCAGGCGGAAACGTGGCGCCGGAGGGTCGAGGCCGGCGTGAAGGCGACGCCCCCGCGCCCGGCAACACCTTGAGTTTAAGAATCAGGCTGAGCATGAGCGAGAGAGAGTCAAAACGCAAGACGCTGGTTGGGGCCATCCACCCCGATGTGCTGGCGTTTACTGTCGGGCAGGATCCCCGGCTCGACCTGGATCTGGTCGAGTGGGACTGTCTGGGCAGTGCGGCGCATGTCACCATGCTCAGCCGCATGCGGATCACTCCGGTGCTCTTCTTGCCCGAGGAGTGCGAGGCTGTTATACGCGAGCTGGTCGCCATCATGCGTCTGGGGCGCGACGGTGCCTTCGCGATCACCGCCGAGGACCAGGATGTGCATCTGGCCGTCGAGCGCCACCTTACGGAGCGTCTCGGCGACCTCGGGCGCCGCATCCACACCGGCCGCAGCCGCAACGACCAGGTGGCTGTTGACCTGCGGTTGCACGCGCGCGACAATCTGCTGGGAGTGTTCGAGGAGAGTACCGCGCTGGCCGATGCGCTGCTGGCACTGGCCCGGCGCCATCTCCGCGTACCGATGGTCGGGCGCACGCACCTGCAGCCGGCCATGCCCAGTTCTGTCGGCCTCTGGGCCTCGGGCTATGCCGAGGGGCTGCTGGACGATCTGCTGGTGGTCGAGTCGGCCTATGCCTATGCCGACCGCTGCCCGCTCGGCTCGGCCGCCGGCTACGGCGTGCCGCTGCCGCTCGACCGCAAGCTGACCGCCCGCCTGCTGGCCTTTTCCGCGCCGCACCACAACGTCTTCCACGCCAGCAACACGCGCGGCAAGTGCGAGGCGGTGATCCTCGGCGCGCTGCTGCAGCTCATGCTGACCGCCTCGCGCCTGGCCGAGGACCTGATCCTCTTCACAATGCCCGAGTTCGGCTACTTCACGCTGCCGCCCGAGTTCTGCACCGGCAGCAGCATCATGCCGCAGAAGTACAACCCCGACGTGCTCGAGCTGATCCGCGCCAAGACGGCACGCGTGCTCGGGCACCATAGCGCCGCCTGCGCCATCGTCAAGGCCCTGCCCGGCGGCTACAACCGCGACCTGCAGGAGACCAAGGAGATCTACATGGACGGCATGGCGGTAACCCGCGCCACGCTGCGCATGCTCCGCATGATGATCGATGGGCTCCGCGTGCATCCGGACCGGCTGCGCGGCGCCTTCACGCCGGGGGTCTTCGCGACCGACCGCGCACTGGAACTGGTGGCCGGCGGCATGCCGTTCCGCGAGGCCTACAGCCAGGTGCGCAACAACCTCGGCGCGCTGGCGGACGCCGACCCCGACGCGGCGCTGGCGGCAAAGCAGCATCTGGGCGGTACCGCAGGGCTCGACCTATCCGGCCTGGCCGCCCGCTCCGCCGCAATCCGCCGCGAGGCGCGCCGCCGCCGCCGCGCGTCGCATGCGGCCTTTGGCAGGCTTTTGAAGGTAAACTACCCGGCACTGACGCCGGCCACGGAGTGAACTGGAACAGGGATCCCATGCCATGATCAAACCTAAACACGCGCTCATCTGCACAGCAGGCCTCCTGATGGCCCTCTTCTGCGCGAATGCCATCGCGCAGCAGCCCGAACCCCCCGCGCCGCCGCCACCGCCGGCACCGCCCGCCGTGACCGTCGCGCCGGCTCCGCCGCCCGACACCGCCGCCACCGCCCTCGCGGAGGCGGTAGCCCCCGTCAATGATACCGCCGCCACCGCCATCGAGCGCCATTACGGCATGACGTGGCGCGAGGCCTGGAACTACGGCGGCATTATCATGTGGTTCATCCTGGCGCTCTCGATTATCGCGGGCATGCTGGTGATCTATTTCTTCTTCGCCCTGCGTCCGTCGCAGATCGCGCCGCGCCTGCTGCTCTCCGAGCTGCGCGACCGCCTCGGCGAGGGCGACATGAACGCCGCCCGCCGCGCCTGCGAGAACCGCGCCTGTCCCCTCTCGTCCGTCACCCTCGCCGCGCTCGACCACATCCGCAGCGTCCCCACCCCCGAGGTGCCGCTGCTCAAGGAGCTCGTCGAGGCCGAGGGTAGCCGCCAGGCCGACAATCTCCAGTCCCAGACGCAGTTCCTGCTGGATATCTCCGTGATCTCCCCCATGCTGGGACTGCTGGGGACGGTGATGGGCATGCTCAAGGCCTTCGGCTCGATCGCCCAGGACGTGGCCGCCGCCAAGCCCGTGATCCTCGCCCAGGGCGTCTCGCAAGCCATCATCACCACGATCTTCGGCCTGATGGTCGCCATCCCCTGCATGCTCTTCTACTCCTATTTCCGCCGCCGCGTCTCCCGCATGATCGCCCTGCTTGAGATGGCGGCCACCGAGGTCATGACCCTCATCATCACGAGGCCGCGCGCATGAACTTCCGCAGCAAGAACGGGGCACGGCTGCCGGAAGTCCAGTTCACGTCGCTGATCGACGTCGTCTTCCTGCTGCTCTGCTTCTTTATCACGACTTCAGTCTTCTCCCAGTGGGAGTACGAGGTGGATATCGTGCTGCCGACAGCCCAGTCCGGCAAGATGCCCGACCGCCTCCCCGGCGAGGTGATCATCAACCTGACGCGCGAGGGCGACATCATCCTCAACCAGCAGAAGCTGACCACGCTCCAGCTCAAGGAGCGGCTGGTGCGCCTGGCGCGCTTCTTCCCCGGGCAGCCGGTGGTGCTGCGCGCCGACAACCAGACGGTCTACGAGAACGTCATGGGCGTGATCGACATCTGCCGCCAGGCCGACATCTGGAACATCTCCTTCGCCACCCGCGGCGACGAGGCGAATGCCGCCGCCGAAGGCGCTACCGACGGGGGTGCGGCCCGGTGAGGGGTATCCTCCAGGTGTTTCACGGCCGGAACCGTCTGCCGGCCGCGCTGGCCTTGCTGCTGACGCTGCCGGTAGGCGGCCTGACGGCGGCTCCGGCGGCTCCGGATGCCACCGCCAAGACCGATGCGATCGAGGTCGAGGACCGCAAGCTGCTGGCCGACGGCCTCTTCAGCCGCGGCTTCCACGAGCTCGCCCTGCCGGAGTATCTGGCTCTCTCCACCCGGCAGCCGCCACCGGCGGCCCTGGACGAGGTTCTCTTCCGCCTTGGCGAGTGCCAGCGGCAGCTCAAGCGCCTGCCCGATGCCGAGGCCAGTTTCCGGCGTCTCACGCTCGAGCTGCCGCAGAGCCCGCTCCATGATCGCGCCGTGCTGATGCGCGGACTGATCGTGGTCGAGATGGGCAACCCCTCCGTCGGTGCCGCACTGCTCGAGTCGCTGCTGAAATCGGCTACCAACGCCGACCTGCGCGCCTCGGCCACCTACCACGCCGGCGAGGCGCACGAGAAGGCCGGCGACGCGGCGCGCGCCGAGGCGCACTTCCGCACGCTGCGCGAGAAGGCTCCCGCCCACGAGCTGGCCGCCTACGCCGGTCTGCGTCTGGCGGCGCTCCAGGCGCGCGGCGATGATCCTAAGGCGCTCGATGCCGCCATGGCTCTCTACCAGCAACTGGCGGACAAGCCGTTCAACGCGCGTGTCGGGGCCGAGGCCCTCTTCCAGGCCGCCTCGCTGGCCTATGCCCGCGGACAGTTCGAGACGAGCGCGCGGCTCTTCCGCCAGCTCGCCGAGCGCTATCCCGAAGACCAGCGCACCGCCGAGGCCGCCCGTCCCTCCGCCTGGGCCCATTTCCGTATCGATCGCTTTGCCGACGCCCTTAAGAGCGCCACGGCGGGCGCGGCGCTGGAAGGGCAGCCGGCGGATGCCCTGGCCGAGTGGCTCTACCTCAGGGCCAACTGCGAGCGGCGTCTCGACCGCCATGCCGAGGCGCTCAAGAGCTACGAGGCGCTGCTGGCCCTCGAGCCCGCTCCCGCCTACGCGCCGGCCGCGCGCTACGAGCGCCTGCTGGTGCTCTTCAAGGAGGGCGCCTACGAGCAGGTGCTCAAGGAGGCCGACGCGATTGTGAATCCGCCGACCGACTATGTCGCCGATCTCTACTGGATCCAGGCCGAGGCGGCCGAGGCCCTCAAGGATTCCGCGCGCGCGATCCAGTTCTACGGCCTGCTCATACGCGATGCGCCGGACAGCCCGCTGACGATCGACGCCGTCTACCGTCTGGCCTACCAGCTCCAGCAGCAGAAGTCGTGGGCCGAGGCCTCGCGCGCCTACCTCGTGCTGGCCGAGCGCTGGCCCACCAACGACCTTGCGCCGCAGGCGCTCTTCGCCTCCGGCTTCTGCCTCTCGCAGGCCGGACAGTCCGATGGCGCCCTGCGCGACTGGCACCAGTTGCTGACCCGCTACCCGAAGCACGAGACCATCCCCGAGGCGCTGTTCCAGAAGGCCATGGAGGAGACCGGGCTTGGTAAAAGCCGCGAGGCGGCCACCACGCTGGACACCCTGATGCGCGAGCACCCCAAGTATCCGCGGCTCGACGAGGCCCGCTTCTGGCGCGCGCAGCACGCCTATGGCGCACGCGAGATGAAAGAGGCCGAGCGCCTGCTGCGCGAATGCCTGGCGGGGCATCCGCCGCTCGAGGTCAGGCGCGAGGCCTCCTTCCTGCTGGGGCTGGTGCTGCAGGCCACGGAGCGCGATGCCGAGGCGGCGGCCATGTTCCAGCCGCTGATCGATGCGCCGATTGGCGAGAAATTCTCCGTTGACCGCCTGAGCTGGCTGGCCGAGTTCCAGTTTTCGCGCAAGGCCTTCGCCGAGTCCGAGGCGGCGGCCCGTGCCATGCTCGAGCGGGCTCCAACGCCGGAGTGGCAACAGACCGCCTATACCCTGCTGGCGCGCAGCCGCCAGGCCCGGGAGCATCCGGCGGATGCCATCGAGGCCTACACCAAGGCGCTGGACACCGGCGCCCGCACACGCTACGGGGCCGAGGCCGCCCTGCGGCTCGGCGAGCTGCTGATGGCCACCGGGCGCCTGGAACAGGCCGAGGCGCGCCTGCAGGAGGCCGCCAGGCGCGCCAGCACGCCCGAGCTGCAGGAGTTCCGCGCCTATGCCTACGCGGCGCTCGGTGCCGTGGCCGAGAAGCGCGGCGACCGCGAGGCCGCCGTGCGCTACCTCATGAGCGTCGCCATCCTCTTCGACGATGCCGGGCGGGTGCCCGAGGCCCTCGACCGCGCCGCCACGCTGCTGGCGGAGCTCGGCCGCGAGGAGGAGAGCCGGGCGGCCGTGGCCGAACTGCTCGAGCGCTACCCCGAATCAGCACAGGCCCGCCGCAGGAGGCAGGCCGATGCCGCCGCGGCGCCGCCCGCGGGGAAGGAGGAGCGCTAGTGACCCCCTATCCCTACCGCGACGAGGGAGGCAATCCCCATCTGATCATCATTGCGGTGGCCTTTGTGGTCTCGCTGGCGGTACACCTCGGGCTGATGATGACGGTCTCGGAGTGGCATGTGGATACCGTCATGCTCCCGGCCTCGCTGGCCACGCCGCCGCCGCGGCCGCCGATGCATGTCGACCGCATGACGCACGATCCCGAGCGCGCCCTGGAGGATCCTGTTGTCGCCGAACTGCTCGATAGCGCCGGCCCCGGCGTTGCCTCCGAACGGGTGAGCGAGCTGGCGCCCCCGCCCGATCCCGCCATGATCACGCCGCCCGCGCGGCAACCGGAAGCCCTGGCCGGCACGCAGGTCAGCGACCTCGCGGTACCGCGCCAGCCCACGGCGCTGGGCTGGCAGCCGCGCCAGGAGATCGTGGCGATTGTCGACAAGGTGGTGCAGGACGATCTGGCCGCCCTGCCGCGGCGCGAGATCCCGCGCATCGAGCGCGTAGCGCAGGCACCGGACTTCGTGCCGAGCGTGGATGTCACGCGTGACCGCTTCGGCGGGATCACCGCAACGGCAACGCGCCTCACCCCCACCACCGCCGTGCCGGCCGCACCTGCCACGCGCGACGAGGTGCTGGCCGTGCGCGACACGGTACCGGAGGCCGTCACCGTCGAGCTGGACGAGGCCGTCACGCCCGAGGCGGCCATCGACCGCTTCGGCGAGGCGCCCGCGCAGGTCACCGAGTATTTCGCGGTCGACTGGCGCCTGATGGCGCATGTCGAGACCCATATGCCGAAGGGCAATGACGGCCGCAACTACTTCCGTTTGCGCGTGATGCGGCGCGGACAGCAGGAGCTGCCCGTGGTTCCGAAGGACATCATCTTCCTGCAGGACAGCTCGCGCAGCCTGGCCGAGGAACGGCTCTACTTCTGCCGGCAGGCCCTGAAGGCCGTTCTGCCGCGCCTGAACCCGCTGGACCGCTTCAACATCGTCAAGTTCAGCGGCGCGGCCGAGTTCTGCTTCCCGGACTGGTCGCCCGTGGAGCCGGCGGCGCTGGAGAAGGCTTCGGCCTTCATCGACACCATGCGCTCCGAGGGCCAGACCGATATCCTCGCCTCGGTACGCGCGCTGCAGACTCTGCCGCGCACTCCGGGGCGCCCGCAGATAGCAATCGTCATCACCGACGGACGCGCCACCGCCGGCATCACGGAGAGCACGGAGATCATCGGCGCCTTCACCCGCATGAACAATGGCGTCTGCTCGGTCTTTACCCTCGGCACGCACGGGCGCGCTAACTCCTACCTGCTCGATCTGCTCTCCTTCTGCAACCGCGGCGCCTCGGTGGTGGTCACCTCGGGACGCTGGGATATCCCCAAGCATATCGAGGCGCTGGCCGACAGCGTCGCGCGGCCGGTGCTCGGCAATGTCAATGTCACCACCGATCTGGCCTCGCAGGCGGATCTGCATCCGCTGCCCTCGGCCAACCTCTTCGCGGACCGCACGCTGGAGTTCTATGGTTCCACCCCGGCCGGCGTGACCAACGTGGTCGTCCACATGCGCGGCGAGGGCGGCCAGGCCAGATGTGACGTCATCTTCCGCCTCGACCTCGCCTCGGCACCGCACGGTGACGACTCCATCCGGCAGGGCTGGGCGCGGCGCAAGATGCACAGCCTCATCGGCGAGTACGCGCGCGAGCCCTCTCCGGCACTGCTCAAGGAGATGCGCGCGCTGAGCCGGCAATACCGTCTGCCCATTCCCTACCGGGATCAGCTCTAGCCCCGCCGCCCCGCCGTTCCATGCCCTTTGTGCTCAAGAAGTGGATCCGCCGCCTGCGAGCCCGGTTCGAGGGGGTCGGCATCTTCCTGGCGCGGCTGCTCTTCACCCGCTGCTCCCGCAAGCGGATACTCTCCGCCGCCCGGGTGATGGGCGATATCAGCTTCCTCTGCGCGCGCCGCCACCGGCGTATCGCCGCCGCCAATCTGGATATCATCTTCGGTTCGCGCCTGAGCGCCCGCCGCAGGCGTGCCCTGCTGCGTGCGCACTTCCGCCATGCCGCCCTGGTGCTGCTGGACCTCTTCTGGTTCATGCACGATGGCAAGGCGCGCATCGGGCGCTGGGTCGGGATGGATGATGACCTGCAGGAGTGGTTCCGTGCCAACCCCTCGGGCATCCTTGTCACCGGGCATCTGGGCAACTGGGAGGTGGCGGGGCAGATAGTTGTCGTGCGCGGCATGCAGTTGACCAGCGTGGCCAAGCCGATCGGCACGCGCGCGACGACGCGGCGGCTCAACCACTACCGGCGCTCGCTCGGCCAGAAGATCGTGATGGCCGATGGCGCCGTGCGCGGACTTGTGCGCGCGCTGGGCGCCGGGGAGTACATCGCCCTGCTGATCGATCAGTATGTCGAGCTGGCGGATGGCGGCGCATGGGTCGATTTCCTCGGGCTGCCGGCGGCGGTCACCTGCGCGCCGGCGCGCCTGGCGATGAAGTTCCGGGTGCCGGTGGCCGTCTGCTGGGCCCAGGCCCTGCCCGGCGGCCGCTACCAGTGCCGCCTGCTCGGTTCCTGCACCCCCGCACCGGATGACGATCCGGTGCGCGTGACGCAGCAGTTCATCAACCTGATGGCGCAAGCCATCCGCCGCTATCCCTCGCAATGGCTTCTTAGCTACAAGCGCTGGAAACGCTGGCCTCCCGGTGCCGATCCCGCCACCTTCCCCTTCTACGCCCGCCCCTGGGATGGGTGCTGATGGTTGAAAAGCTCCGGCGGCCTGGAGGCCGCCGACGCCAGCCGCGCCGCAAGCGCCTCTCCCGCCACCTCTCTTCTCCAGCCGCGGCCCAGCGGATGTTCCGGGCCGGGGCCCGCCTCGACGAAGGCCGTCACCTCCGCCCGGCTGCCCAGCAGCGCCGCATCGATGCGCAGCTCCCCAGCCCGCCGGTGCAGGAAATCCAGCGCGTCATCGACACGTGCCTTCAGGGAACTGTCGCGGCGTCCGTCCGGCCGTCGCGTGGCTCGCGGTACGGGCACCTTTGCCGCCTCCCGAACGATTCCGCACAGTTCACCGCAGAGTGTCCTGATACGCTGCCGGTCGAGGCGGTGGCGGGGATGCACCGCTTCCGGCGAGGCGGGCCGGCGCATGGCGATATCGATCAGCGACTCGTCGTCGATCACCCAGTTGCGCGGCAGATTCCACTGCATGGCGCGGCGCTCGCGCTGCGCGGCCAGTTGGCGCAGTACCTCATGGTCGTGCGGTGCCAGGCGGCTGCTGCCGCGTACCCGCTGCCAGGCGGCCTCGGGATCCGGCGGTGCGTAGTAGGCGGGATCGTCGTAGAGCCGCAGCTCCTCCTCCAGCCAGGCGGTGGCACCGCGCTCGTCCGCGCGGGCGAGCAGCGCCGTGCGCAGACGGCCCAGATAGCGGACGTCGTCCAGGGCATACTCGATCTGCGCGGCGGAGAGGGGGCGCCGGCACCAGTCGGTCCGCGTCTCGGTCTTGGGGAGATTGATGTCCAGCAGTTCCCGCAGCGCCTGCTGCAGCGAGATGGTCTTGGGCAGGCCGGCAAACCCGGCGGCCAGCCGGGTGTCGAAGATCCGGTGCGGTGTCGCGCCGGTGACGGAGGCCAGCAGGGTCAGATCCTGGTGTGCATCGTGTAGAATCTTGATCGTGTCCTGGTCGGCCAGCAATGCGGCCAGTGCCGCGCCCGCCGCCGCGGCGTCCGCCACCCATGCCGTACCGTCGGCCGCGGCAAGCTGCACGATGCCGAGCCGCGGGAAGTAGGTGCGGTTCCAGACAAACTCGGTGTCCAGCGCCGCGATGCCTTCGGCGCGCAGACGCGCCACGATAGGGGCCAGGGCTGTGTCGGATGTGATGATCATGAGATTCTTATGCCGCCAGACCGGTCATGGGGATTGACAGATTCCGTAACTGGAGGGATGATGGACGCCATGAAACTGAATGAGGTTGTCGAGTTGGTCACCCGTCAGGGCGAGACGTTGCAGGCACGGCGCCTGCGCCCGGCGGATCGCCAGGCCCTGCGCCGGTTCGGCGAGTCGCTCTCGCCGACCACCACCGGCGTCTTCCTGCCGCACCATTACGATGATGCCACGCTGGAGCCGATCCTGCGCCGCTCGGAAGCCGGCGACGATCTCACGCTGGGGGTCTTCCGGGGATCCCGCATCGTGGGCTACTTCTTCCTCTGGTACCTCGACCAGGCGTTCCCGCTGCTGGGCATCGGCCTGCACGACGATTACCAGGGCGCGGGACTGGGACGGCAGATGATGAACCTGCTCGTCGCGGAAGCCGCCAGGCTTGGCCGTGATGGCATTGATCTGACCACGCTGCCGACCAACGACCGTGCCTTCCGGCTCTACCAGAGCGTCGGCTTCCGGCAAATCGGCTATGTGGAAAACCCGCGCGCCGGCGGCGGGGTGACGGTCGAGCGCGCGCTGCGCTATACCCTCAACCCCGCGGCGGCGGCACCCGGGCATCTGGCCAACGGCCGTCCGGTGCGGGAACTCGCGGACGGGAGCGCCCGCTGACCTAGGACTTGTCGTCCTCCATGAGCTCGACATCCTTGGCCACCGGTCCCTTCTCGCGCTGCTCGACCGTGAAGCTGACCAGGTCGCCCTCCATGAGCTCGCCGAAATCGCAGTTCTGGAGCGCTGAGAAGTGGAAGAAGACGTTGTTCGGGAACTGCGGGCACTTGATGAACCCGAAGCCCTCCTTCACCGTGCAGATGATGCCCTTCAGACGCTCGCTGGGGGCGGCAGGCGGTGGTGGCGCATCCTCGTCATCGTCCGCTCTGGACGAATCATCGCGGGAGGATATGCCCTGGTCGACGAAGAGTTGCTTGACCGTGATGTCGTTGCTGTCACCCGACATCACATCCTGCATCATGACGGGGTAGGTGGACTCGTTGATCAGGCGGATTGAAGTCGTGGTCTGGCGGAGCGTGCCGACATCGTCGGTGTACTCGAAGTTCCATCCCAGAAGCATCACGCGCGTGCCGCGCGAGATGACCTTGCGGATCAGCGGGACAAAGTCGGAGTCGCCGGCGATCAGCACCATGATGTCGTAGTTCTTCAGTATGGTGAGTTCGTAGGCCTCCAGCGAGAGCCAGACGTCGATGCCCTGTTCCGAATTACCCTGGATGGGGAGGTAGTGGGTGTTGACGCCCTCGTTCATCAGCACATCGTCGAAGAGCCGTTCCGAATAGAGCTTTTCGCGGGCCAGTGTCTGCTGAGCGGAGAAACGGCCGCGGGAGAAGTGGGCGTCGACGACATGCGCGCAACGCGGCGAGATGCCATCTATCTCGGCGACGCGCTGACGGATATAGTCATGCAGACCGGGGATAGAGATGCGCTGTCTGCGCGGGTGCGCATAGCGGTAGTAGTTGCTGATGTGGTGGAAGAAACCGCCGTCGTAGAAGATACCAATCCTAATCAGGCGTTGTTCCTGTTCTTTTTGTGTAGTCATTGTTCACCAGTTTTGTTGTTGTTCTCTTTTTCCGTTTGCGGAAATTCATTGGTTGCGACGGACTAGGGCTACGGGCAGGCTCATCTCCTCCGCTATCTTCTACCGTGCGAGGCCATGGCGCGGCGGGCATCAAGATCCGCCTCGCGGCGCCTGAGGGTCTCGCGCTTGTCCGCCTGCTGCTTGCCGCGCCCGACGCCGATCTCCAGCTTGATCCGCCCGGTTTTCGGGGCCACGTAGAACCGCAGCGGTATCAGGGTCAGCCCCTTCTGCTCCTGCAGGGCCTGCAGGCGCCGGATTTCGCGCTTGTGCGCCAGCAGCCGCCGCGGGCGGAGCGATTCGTGATTGAAGCGGTTGCCGAACGAGTAGGGGGGGAAATTGGCCTGCATCAGCCAGAGCGAGCCGTTCTCCACGCGCACGTATGCGCCGGTGAGCCCGACGCCTCCGCCGCGCAGAACCTTAACTTCCGTGCCGACTAGCGCGATACCGACCTCCAGCTTTTCAAGTATGGTGTAGTCATGGAACGCCTTGCGGTTGGTCGCCAGTACGCCGTTGTCCTGCTTCCGCTTGCCTTTGCCGGTCATACCGCTTCACCCCCGGGATCCGGATGCCCCGCGGGGCAGGCCCGTCCGGATCAGAACCATTTCTGGTCGGCATGCTGCTTGGCCATCGCGTCGAAATCGACCTCGGCAATCAGCTTGCCCTCGCCGATCTCGCGCAGGGCGATGTCCAGCTTGTCCTCGTCGGGCGAGAGCGGCTTCACATAGGGGCGCATTCCGGCGTTGAGCTGCTTGACGCGCTTCGACACCATGTTGACCAGTATGGGCACGCTAGGCACGCGGAGGCGTGCGTTTTCAAGAAATTCTAGATTCACGGATTAACTCCAAAGGTAAAGTGGATAATACCTGATTTAGGCACGCGCGTCAAATCCTGGAAATGTGTCTTGTGTCTTGTTCTCCATCCCATGTGCTCTCAAACACACCGCGGAGACCGCGCGCTCCATAGCGCATCCGAAGCGAACGGGATGCCGGAACATTCGCTTGCCCTTTCGCTTTCGACAAAGCGTAGGGACAAAGTGCGGAGACGAAGCGTAGCCGACAAAGTGTCGAGACAAGGTGTCGAGACAAGGTGTTGAGACAAAGAGTGAGAGCGGAGCACACACTTAAACCCTATCTTAAACTCACTCTTAATCGGTACCCTTACTCCACCCGCTTACTCCATATTCTTGTGCATTAGCGTCCATTCGCGGCTCCTCTTTCGCGTATTTCGCGGTTAAAACAACACCATCCATTGGCGTGAATTCGCGTCCATTGGCGGTTCCCCTTGGCGTCCTTGGCGTCGTAGCGGTTCAACACCAGCAGGGCGGCTCGGTACAGGCGCCAGCTCAAACTTTAGAACTTTAGAACTCCCGAACTTTAGAACTTCCCCGCGCCTCCGTGCCTCCGTGAGAGACCACCAGATGCTTTCGACAAAGTCGACAAAGCTACCGGCAAAGCTCGCGACAAAGTTGGGGGTGTTCCCTTGAACCGGGCCTACCGCAGCACCATGATCAGGCCGTTCTGCTGGCGCTCGTAGGCGCCGAGATCGATGCTAGCGCCGCTGATGCGCTTCGCGCCGTCGAGATCGGTCTCGGCCCTGGTGATGCCCGCCGGGTTGCCGGCGTTGATGCACGGCGAGCCTTTCCCGAGGCGGTAGTCCAGGGCCGCCGCATCCTCGAACAGCGGGTCGGCGGAGAAGACGTGGTTATCAGCGCTGAGGTACTGGATGTCTTCCGTGCCGATATCGGTCTGCAAGTCGGTGTAGGTGACCGTCGGCGTGGCGCTGCCCTCGACGTGGATCGAGCCGCCCGCGTTGTCCCAGAAGATGCAGTTCCTGAGCGATGCCGTCCCGTCGGTCAGCAGGAAGGCCTGCTGTGAACGGTTGACCGCCAACCCCCTGCCGCCCGTGAAGGTGCAGTTCAGCGCCTCGAGCGTTCCGCCGCAACAGGCAAGCTGCAGGCCGGTGAAGGAGGCACCCACGAGGACGTTCTGCAAATTGAGCCTGCCGCCGCGGATGCAGATCACGCCGTGGGAATACTTGTTGCAGTTGACATAACCCGTATTCCCGCAGTCAAGGAAGGAGGTGCGCTTCACGGTCACGTCGCCGGCAGTCCCGGTTGTGAAGAGCGTGCCGCCGACATCGTAGTACATACCGCCGTCCATGCCGTTGCTGAGCCAACTGCCGACCACGGAGCAGTCGGTGACCGTGGCTACCGTGCCGTTGAAGTGGAACGTGCCGCCGTACGGTCCCGTCTTCGTGCCGCCGTGCCAGCTGTCTCCCCCGCTCGTCCGCGCGTAGTTCGTCGTGAAGCGGCAGCGGTCGATCATGACCGTGCCTGAGTCGAAGCCGAGCGCGCCGCCGCCGCCCCAGCGCGAATGCGTCGTCTGCGTGCAGTTGCGGTTGAAGGCGCTGCGGAGAACCGTCACCGTCGCGCCGTTCGCGCCGATGGCGCCGCCGCGCGGCTGGATGTTGCCGCTTCCGCCCCAGAGACGGTTGTTGTTGAAGACGCAGTCCACAACGGTCAACGTGCCGTTCTGCGCGCCTATGGCGCCGCCGAAATAGGCGCTGTCGGAGCCATTGCTGCCATCGACACCGTTGTTGTTGA
>JAAYLN010000331.1 GCA_012521875.1 Lentisphaerota bacterium
GCTTCGGCTCTATGCGTATGCCATCGGTGGAAAGCCGCCCCGCCGATTCGCCATTGGCGCGGACATTGAACGCGCCGCCGGAGAAATCGTCTCTGCCCGTCAGTTCCCGCAGCATGCCTCTTATTGTGTCGGTCATGTTCTTCAGCATTTCGTCAGCCTCCCTTGTCCGTTCTTGCAGCAGCCACCAATGGCGAGCGGCGAGCCAGCCAGGCCTGGCAGGATGTCGTCCTTCGGCCCGTGCCTGTCCACGCCGCCGTCCTTCATCACCACGATTTCATCCGCGATGTCCATCAGCCTCTCCTGGTGCGATATGATCATGATTGTGCCGCCGGGAATATTTCCGCGCATCTCCTTGAAAAGCCGGATGAGGTTCTGGAAACTCCACAGGTCGATGCCGGCCTCGGGCTCGTCGAAGATGGAAAGGCGCACCCCTCTGGCGAAGACGGTGGCGATTTCAATCCGCTTCAGCTCGCCTCCTGAAAGACTGGCGTTGACTTCCCTGTGGATGTAGTCGCGGGCGCACAGCCCGACGGCGGAGAGGTATTCGCATGCGTCCGAGACGCTCAATTCCTTTCCAGCCGCAAGGCGGAGCAGGTCAAGGACGCGAATCCCCTTGAAGCGGACGGGCTGCTGGAAGGCGAACCCTATGCCCGCCCTCGCGCGCTCGGTGACGCTCTTCCCAGTGATGTCTTCCCCGTCCAGCAGAATCCTTCCCGCGGTGGGAATGGCGATTCCGGCAATCAGACGCGCCAGCGTCGATTTGCCGCCTCCATTGGGGCCGGTGACGACAACCAGCCGCCCCGGCTCAAGCGCAAGATTGACATCGCGGATGATTTCCCGTTCCCCCTGCTCTGAGGGAACCTTGAATCCGACATGCTCCATTTCAAGAATGCTCATGGTTCGCTCCTGATTATGTCAATGGCAGCGACCGCCTGCGCGTTTCGGGCAGTCGGTCTGAGGCCTGTCCGTCCCCATGCAGCGGTAGCAGATTTCGTTTTCCAGTGGTGCGCCTGCGAAGAAGGCGTCCAGGTTGGCCAGCGTGGTCGTCGCGATGTTCGCCAGCGCCTCGTGCGTCAAAAACGCCTGGTGGGAGGTGACGATGACATTCGGCATCGAAACCAGCAGCGACAGCGTCTTGTTCTGCATGGTAACATCCGACCGGTCCTCGTAGAACCACTCGCTCTCCTCTTCATAGACGTCCAGGCCTGCAGCACCGACCTGCCCGCCGCGGAGGGCGGCGAGGAGCGCCTCGCTGTCCACCAGTCCGCCCCGCGATGTGTTGACAATGACGACACCCCGCTTCATCCTGGCGAACGTCTCCGCATTGAACAAGTGCTTCGTTTCAGGCGTTAGCGGGCAGTGGAGCGAGACAATGTCCGATTCGGCCAGAAGGCTGTCCAGGGGGACAAATTCAACGCCGTCCTGCGGTTTCGGAAAGGCGTCGTATGCCAGCACCCTCATGCCGAAGCCAAGGCAGATTCCAGCGAATATGCGTCCAATCTTGCCCATGCCGACGACGCCCGCGGTCTTGCCGTGCAGGTCGAATCCCGTGAGGCCGACAAGGGAGAAGTTGAAGTCGCGGGTGCGCACTGCCGCCTTGTGGATATGGCGGTTCAGCGTCAGCAGCAGCGCTCCGCCACGGCGTATGGCGAGTAGGCAGGCACGCGCACGACCGTCAGGCCAGCCTCGTATGCGGCCCTGAAATCAACGTTGTTGTAGTCGGCGCATCGCAGCGCAAGCACCTTTATGCCCCTCGCGACAAGCCCCTCCACGACCGCACGGTCGATTTCGGCGTTCACGAAGGCGCAGGCCGCGTCGCATCCGTCCGCAAGCGGCAGTGCCGCAGCCGTGAGGCGCGTCTCAAAGTACCGTATCTCATAGCGCCCGCCGTTTGCCCTGTCGAAGGATTCCCGGTCGTATGGCTTGGCATCGAAAAAAGGCGATTTTCCTCATTGTCCGTTCTCCGATTTGCTATTCCAGTGTGAGCAGCAGGGCCATCTTGAAGCGGCCTTTTGCCTTGACCCAGTGCGCTCCGCCCTTGGCGAAATGGAAGTTCTCGCCCGCACGGATGAGATGCTCCTTGCCCTCGTATCCGATGACGCCTTCGCCGTCCAGGGCGAAGATGAGCGCCTCGCCCGGCGCGGCGTGCTCGGACAGCCCCGTCCCCGCGTCGAACGACATCACCACGAATTTCATCGTGGGATTCGACAGCACGTCCATGTTCACGATCCGTCCTTCCTGGTACGGAACAAGTTCCGCCAGCCTGAAAACCTCTCCTGCCTTGATTGCCTTGTTCATTTCACTGCTCCTGTTGATGCTGATTTCCGTGTACACGACGCCGTTTCCGCTTCGCATCCCGACTGGGATGCCGGAGGGCGTGACCATGCAGTCGCCCGCCGACAGCGTCCGCGAAACGCCATCCGATGTGAATGCCTCCATGCCGCCGTCCGCCACAAGGAGAAGCTTGCGGCAGGGAAAGGACTCCGCGCTGATATCGGTCTCCGCCGCCAGCGAGAAATAGGCGACGTATCCGCCGTCCCCCCCATGCGCCACCTCACGGGAGACGGTGCAGCCGGGCAGAGGGGGATTGTCCCTTGCTATGGAGAAGACCATGCCTGTTTTTTCCTTCATGTCACTACTCCCCGAAGAAAAGCCTGATGTCGTCATCGACCGTGCCGATGCCCGCGATGCCGAAGTTATCGACCAGCACCTTCGCGACGTTGGGCGAGAGGAAGGCTGGGAGCGTCGGGCCGAGGTGGATGTTCTTCACGCCGAGATGCAGCAGGGCCAGCAGGACGATGACCGCCTTCTGCTCGTACCATGCGATGTTGTAGGCAATGGGCAGCTTGTTGTACTTGTACTTGGCGCAGCCAGCCGTCAGGATGACCACGTCCTTCGGCAGCTTCGCGGCGAACTCAGCGTAGTATTCGCGGGACTTCATGCGCCCGTCGCAGCCCGCCATGACCACGAACTTGCGGATGGCCCCCGACTTGACCGCGGCCACCACCTTGTCCGCCAGGGCGAATACCTGCTCGTGGGCGAACCCGCCGACAATCTTGCCTGTCTCAAGCTGCTCGGGCGGCTGGCAGCCCTTCGCCTGGGCGATGATGCCCGAGAAGTCCTTGACCGCGCCGTATGCGCCGTCAATGTGATTGCATCCTGGGACGCCGACCGCGCCAGTCGTCCACAGGCGGCCCTTGTAGCTCTCCGCAGGCGGCACGACGCAGTTGGTGGTCATGAGAATCGGCCCGTGGAACTTCTCGAACTCCTCCTTCTGCCTCCACCAGGCGTTACCGTAGTTGCCCGCGAAATGCGGATACTTCTTGAACGCGGGGTAGTAGTGGGCGGGAAGCATCTCGGAGTGTGTGTAGATGGCGACGCCCGGGCCTGCGGACTGCTCCAGGAGCATCTCCAGGTCGCGCAGGTCGTGTCCCGAAATGAGAATGCCCGGACGGTTGCGGACGCCCAGCTCGACCTCCGTGATTTCGGGATTGCCGTAGGCCGACGTGTTCGCCTTGTCCAGCAGGGCCATCCCCTGCACGCCAAACTTGCCGGTCTCCAGAGCAAGGGCGGTCAGCGCGGCTGCGTCCAGCGAGTCGTCCAGCGTCTTCGCCAGGGCGGACTGGATGAAGGCGTCGATTTCCGCATCGTCCTGCAGCAGCGCATTGGCATGCTTCGAGTAGGCGGACAGTCCCTTGAGTCCATAGACTATGAGCTCTCGGAGGCTGCGGATGTCCTCGTTGGCGGTGGAGAGGAC
>JAAYLN010000044.1 GCA_012521875.1 Lentisphaerota bacterium
CGCCGATGCCAGAAGCTCGCGGCCTGGAACCCCGCCTATCTGGAGGAAGTGCTCGCGGGCGGCAACTGACCACCGCCGGTGACGGCTGACGGGGCAACGGTTACGGCACGGGGCCCCGACAAACAACACTTGACGCCCCGCCAGGGAAAGAATCCCGGGCGTACAGTGGAACTGTCGTCAAAAAATTTGATGCGTCTGCCCTGATTTCACTGGCTTTGTCACCTTGTCGAAAGCGAAAGAGGAAGCGGGAACCACGAAAGGCAAGAAGTGGTGGACTGCAAGCATACAACTGCAAGCCCGCCCGCGCAGACAGGAATGTCCGCGCCACACTGGGTGGCAGTCGGGAGGGGGGACGCATTCCCGCATTTTTTGAGGTGGCCCTACAGGCCACATGTAATGCTCCCGTGACCCAGGGCTGCGCTGCGCTTGCCCTGGGCTATATAATGAGGCCGCCCCTTCGGAGCTTTGGAGCATGGATGGTGAACAGGGGCGCTCGATCCCATCGAGACCTATCGATTGCTTTCGATTGCTTTCGATTGCACTCGATTGCATTCGACCAGTCCGACAGGTCTGACTTGTCCGACTTGTCAGACGGTTCTGACCGTGCCGGCAGCGGGTGGTGCTGCCGGCAATGCAGGGAGTCGAGGACGAGGACGAGGACGATCCATCCGCGTCCCCGCCCGCTTCTCATGCGCCCGCTACCGCAAAATCAGCAGCGAGCCGGCATCGTCGGGGTTGACGGGGCCGATGGGCATTCTCTTGACACCGCGTCTCTGGCCGAAGGCATCGGGAACCGGGGCATCCGCGAGGGAGAGGCCGGCAACGGAGGCGTAGGAGGTGGCCTTGTCGAGCACGCGGCGCCAGGGCTTGGCGGGGTCGGTGACCGCGTCGTACCAGTAGTAACGGCCATCCGGAGCGTACCATACGGGTGTGCCTTGGCGGGCGTGGGGTGAGGAGGCGGCGACGATCAGGTGCGCGGGATAGCCCTCCTTCTCGGCCATGCGTTCGCGGAGCGGGGCCTTGCCGTGCCAGACGTTGGTATAGATACCGCCGGCAGGAAGCTCCGGTGCGGGAGCGTCGATCACGATGGAGACTACCATAGCGGCTGTATTGGCGCTTGTACGGATGGCAAGGTAGCTGGCAACGTCGCCGGCATCGAAGACGGTGTTGAATATGCCTAGTGTGCCCTTGCCGTAGAAGCCTACGTCGGAGTGCGGCGTGTTGGTGGCAACGTATGTGCCGTTGTTGAGGAAGGCGCAGTTCACCAGGGCAACACAGGTGCTGTCGCCGGAGGTGCGGATACAGGCGATGGAGGAGCCGGTTGTTCCTTCGGGTGCGTCGACGACATTGTCCTCGAAGGAGGTGTTGATGAACCGCGCGTAGCCGGCGTCGACCATCACGGTGCTGGCGAGCGAGCGTTCGTTGGTGGTTGTTACGCTGGCCGTGTTACCGGCGAAGCGGCAGTCGCGGAAGATGCAACTGCTAGAGTTCAATATCCGCACACAGGCGGCATGCGAGCTCTCGTGGTTGCCGGTATCATGCACGTTGTTGGTGAAGGCGCAGCGGATGAACTCCACGAGCGGTGCCTTGCCGGCCTGTCCGATGCGGACGGGTCCCATGCTGGAGGTGGAGGATCGGTGGTTGGCAAAGACACAATCCTCGACCGTGCCGCTGCCGCCGTTGTAGTCGAGCGCGGCGGCGTGGTGAGCCCACCAGGAGGTGTCGCGGTTGTGTGTGAAGGTGGTGCGGCGGATATCCAGCCGCGTGCTGGCGGTGTTGCGGATCATGCCGTGGTTGCCATTGTAGGAGTAGGCGAAGAGACAGTCCTCGATCAAGTTCGTGCCGGTGCTTGAGCCGCTGAGGTTGAGCATCGAGGGCGAACCGATGAAGCGGCAGTCGCGGAGGGCGATGAGCCCCCGCGTGAGGATGACCGTACCGCTCTCTCCCGTGTTGTTGGCCAGGAGGTCGCAGCGGCTCAGAGAGACGTCGGTGCTGTAGGAGAGCTGCTGGAAGACGCCGTTCTTGAAACAGGTGAAGGTCACGCCGTCGACGGCGCAGTTGGTCACGTTGTCGGCCGATACGAAGAAGTAGGCGATATCGTCGCCGTTATTGCCGCTCGGCTTCCACTCGATGGAGGGCATTGTGAAGACGCCGTCCTGCCAGATGCTCCCCTTGTTGGCCTTGTCGTGAATCCAGTGGTTGTTCTCGTTCACGTCGCCGGAGAAGATCGTCTTGTAGAGCGAGGGATCGGCCTCGGCGGCATCGCTCTCGGTGCCGGCGAAGCCGCCGCGGAGTGCTACATTCGAGAGCGGCAGAATGTTGCCGGTGTGGTAACGGCCCTGCCTTACCCACACCTCGCCGCGGTAGTGGCCGGCATCGGCGTAGGCGGCGGGGAAGTTGGTCGAGGCGTTGGCCCACGAGGAGCCCGAGCCGTCGGAACCGGCCGGCATCTCATCCTCCGGCACAACGTGGATGATACGCAGGGAGGTCGTGAAGAGCGTGCCGATGTAGGTGGCGTCCTCGGCGGGCACATAGACCGGGAAAGGCTTGTCCCAGCCCTCGAAGACATAGTCATCCGTGCTGTATTCGTAGGCGGGAACCGGCGGGAAGGCGGTGCCGATGGCGCACTGGAGGGTGATTGTGTCGGAGAGGGTGTCCGTGAAGCGGGCATCGCCGCCCTGGATCGTGAAGGTAATCGCCACGCGCGCGGGCTCGAACCTGGCGACGATGATGGTGTCTTCATGCAGTGCATCAGGGGCGTAGGTGGCGTTGGAAGAGAGCAGCACGTCGTTGGTTGTGTACCAGCCGCTGAAGGTCGCGCCTTCGTGGCCCGTGGCTGTAATGGGTGCCGGTGCCGTGCCTGCCGCGAAGGTCTGGGCGTAGGCGCGTTCGTCGGCGATACCGTCGGCGGTGATCCCGCCGGCGCCGAGGGGCTTGGTACGGACAACGAGGACACAGCCATTGGTGCCGTCAGTGACTGTCTGTACCGCGCCGCGCGTGAAGGTGCCGTAGAAGCGGGGTTCCTGGAGCGTGTCGGGGATCGGGCCGAAGGCGGCGGACTGGGAAACGTTGGCGATGGTCGGCGTCAGCGAAATCCAGGTTGTGGTGCCGGGCGTGCGGTAGCGGTAGGTCTGGCACAGGAAGGAGGTCGAGTTGGTCGAGACATCGCAGGAGTCGAGCAGTCCTGGCATGCGGGCGTAGGGGCGGTAGACCGTCGAGCCGAGCGGCCCCGCAACAGGCTGGAGCGGGACGCGGTCGCGTTGCAGGCTGTTGGTCGCGGCAAGGCCCTCGGGCAACTGGGCGAAGGGGTCGATCGAGCAGTGCAGCAGCGAGACGAGATCGGGTCTGACGAAGGAGAAGGGCTGGTAGGCACTGTCGGGGCCTGAGATGACGGTGTTGACGATGGCCAGCGTCTTGGAATGGTCTGAGCCGTATTGCGCCACGACAGCAGAAGCGCCGTCGCTGAGGAAGGTGCAGTTGGCGAGCCCGACCTGGCTGTTGGCACCGCTCGCCGTTGCGCGGGTGAGGACTTCGGCGCAGACAACCTCACCACCGCCGGAGCCAGCGCGCTCCAGGCGGTTGCTGACGAAAGTGCAGTTCTCGAGCGAGAAGCGGAACTGCCCCGTGC
>JAAYLN010000045.1 GCA_012521875.1 Lentisphaerota bacterium
CCCGCCTGCGCCAGCGCGTAGCCCGAGGCGAGAATGACGGCCGCGGCGACTAGCGCCGCCGCGAGAAGCAGCAGGATGCCCTGCCTGCCGTTTCTTTTGCCGTTGTTCTTCATCGTCATCCTTTTCCGTCATGCACAAGCTGGAGCCGCGCTACCGTTCTACCGTCATGCCTTGGCTTGGTTTACGTCAGCATCGAAAAAAATGTGCTGTTCGCAATACGCACAATACACCTTCACGGCTTACGTTGCAACCCGATTACATAGTTTTGGTCTTATGGTTATTGGTTTTGGTTTTGGTTTTGGTTTGGGAAGCCGCTTCCTTGACCGGCTTTCGCGGTTGGCCTACAATCACAGGCAATTCCGTCTCTTTAGCTAACTCACAACCGGAACTCAACCCAATGACCTCATCACGTCCCTTTATCCACGACGATTTCCTGCTGCACACGCCCACGGCGCGCAAGCTCTATCACGAGTATGCCGCCGGGATGCCGATCATAGACTACCACTGCCACCTGTCGCCGGCCGAGGTGGCCGCCGACCGGCGCTGGGAGAATCTGGCGCAGCTCTGGCTCGCAGGCGACCACTACAAGTGGCGCGCCATGCGCACCAACGGCATTGATGAGGAGTGCATCACCGGCAGCGCCACGGACCGCGACAAGTTCCGGGCCTTCGCCGCGACGATGCCCTATCTGCTGCGCAATCCGCTCTTCGACTGGGCGCAGTTGGAACTGGCGCGCTACTTCGGGATCACCACCATCCTCTCGCCCGACACGGCCGACGCCATCTGGGAGCAGTCCGCCGGAATGCTGGCCAAGCCCGGCTTCTCGGCGCGGGGTTTCATGGAGCGCAGCAATGTGAAGGTGGTCTGCACCACCGACGATCCCACCGACACGCTCGAACACCATGCCGCGGTACGCGAAAGCGGATTTTCAGTCCGCATGCTGCCCGCCTGGCGGCCGGACAAGGCGCTGCTGATTGACCGCCCGGAGTTCTGGAACGGCTGGCTCGACAAGCTCGCGGCTGCTGCGGGAGTGTCGGTTGATTCGTATGACGATCTGCTGCAGGCGCTGGAGCGCCGCCACGCCTTCTTCCATGCCGCCGGCTGCCGTCTCTCCGACTATGGCGTCGAGACCGTGCCGGCTGCCGCTCCCTGCACCCCCGGCCAGTTGGCTGCCATTTTCGACAAGGCGCGCGCCGGTGGCAAGGTCACGCCTGGGGAGGCGGCCCAGTTCCGCTTCGAGCTGCTGGTGGCCTGCGGCGCGATGGATGCCGCCGCCGGATGGACCTGGCAGATTCACTACGGGGCCTTGCGCAACCTCAGCACGCGCCTCTTCAAACTGCTCGGGCCGGATGCGGGCGGCGACGCCATCGGTGACGCACCCATCGGCAACGGCCTCGCTAAGCTGCTGGACCGGCTCGATAGTCAGGACGCCCTGCCGAAGACGATCATATATCCCTTGAACCCGCGCGACAACGAGCTGGTGGCGGCCATGATCGGCGTCTTCCAGCGCGGCCCTGTGGCGGGCAAGCTGCAGGTCGGCAGCGGCTGGTGGTTCAACGACCAGAAGGATGGCATGCTGCGCCAGTTGGAGTCGCTCTCGCAACTGGGCATGCTGAGCCGTTTCGTGGGCATGCTCACCGATAGCCGCTCGTTCACCAGCTACACGCGGCATGAGTATTTCCGGCGCATCCTCTGCAACCTGCTGGGCGGCGAGATCGAGCGCGGCGAGCTGCCGGACGACCTGCCCCTCATCGGCGGCATGGTGCAGGATATCTCCTACCGCAATGCTGTAAACTACTTCCAGTTCTAGTCGGCCACGATACAGGTCGGGCGGTAGGTGGGGTGGGTGGCCGCGGCGCGCGTGAAGCTGCCGCTGGCGGCGTCGAAGGCGTAGCAGGCCACCTCGTCCGCAAGCTTGTGGCCGACGAGTGCGAATTTGCCGCCCGGCAGCAGTTCGAAGTCACGCGGGAAGGGGCCGGTCAGCGCCGAGATCGCCATGCGCTCCATCCTGCCGCTATCGGGATCGATGGCAAAGGTGGCGAGGCTGTCGTAGCCGCGGTTCGAGGTGACGAGGAAGCGTCCGTCTTCCGAAATCTTCACGGCAGCGGCCTTGGTCTCGCCCGTGAAACCATCGGGCAGGGCACTCAGCGTCTGGATCGCGCTCAGCGACTCGCCATCGTAGCGCATTGAGACGACGGTGCTGTCGAGCTCGTTCAGCAGGAAGACGAGCCGTCCATTCGGATGGAAGCAGAGATGCCGCGGCCCGGCGCCGGGTGCCGCGTGGAAGATGTGTGCCGGTTCGGCTGGCCAGGGACTGCCCGGAGTGGCGGCGTCGTATAGCAGCACCTGATCAAGGCCGAGGTCGCAGACGGCGACCCAGCGGCCATCCGGCGTGGCGTGGGCGTAGTGGGCATGGGCCCGCTCCTGACGCGCGGTGTTCGGGCCGTGGCCCTCATGCTGTACCGAGGTGAGCGAATCGGGTAGCAGCGCGCCGTTGGCGCCGATATCAACTCGTCCGCAATGCCCCAGGGCATACTCGGCAAAGACCAGCGACTTCTCGTCCGGCGTAAGCGAGAGGTGGCAGGGAACGGTGCCCGGCGTGGGGCAGAGGTTCAGCAGCGTCAGGCGGGTGCCATCGATGGCATAGGCCGCGACGGCGCCGGAGTTTTCGCGGGGAGCACCCGCGCCACGGCTGCATACCGTGTAGAGCCGCGTGCGCGCGCGGTTCAATGCAAGATAGGTTGAGCCCTCGATGCCGTGCAGCGCGTCTAGCTGCCGCAGGGAAACCGTGGCGGGATCAAACTCCAGCACGTGGATGCCCGTGCGCTTCTCATCAGTGTATGAGCCAATCCAGATCGTCTGTTTCATGCCGGAAGCTTAGCCTGTAAAGGCGGTGGGCGTCAATGATGTTGGCGGACGGACACGTGGGGGAAGTGCGGCAGAGCCAGAATGCTCCTCGCTGGCTGTCGAATGCATTCGATTGCTGTCGAGGGTGGGGGTTTCGATGGAATCGATGGAATCGAAAGATTCGATTCACTCGATTCTTCCGACCACACCGCTGTACCGCCAGCTTGGCTGCGGCGGTTGCAGGCTTCGCGTAAGCTCCGCTTAAGATTTTGCCAAAAGGGGTGCGGGTTAGTATGCTTAGTTGCTCAGACAACATAGTTTCAGCCCCGTTCCTGACCGCATGTACACCACCCCATTTGTTTCTCTAGCCAACCTGGCCCGGCGCGACCGTCTGCTGCGTGCCATCCGCGGCTATTTCCAGAATGCCGGTTATATCGAGGTGGAGACGCCCGTGCGTATCCCCGCCCCGGCACCGGAGGAGCAGATAGATTGTCCGGCGTCGGAGGGTGCCTGGCTGCGGGCCTCGCCGGAACTCCAGATGAAGCGCCTGCTGGCGGCCGGTGCGGAGCGCATCTATCAGATGGGCCCCTGCTTCCGCCGTGGCGAGCGGGGGCGTCGCCATAACCCGGAATTCACCCTGCTCGAATGGTATCACACCGGCGTCACCTCCGACGTGATTCGTGATGAGTGCTGCCAACTGATCCGGCACGTCACGCGCGAGCTGGCCGGCGGTACACGCTTTGTCTATCAGGGGACTATTGTCGAGGTAGGCGGCACATGGGAGCGCCTGACCGTCCGCGAGGCCTTCATGCGCTGGGCGGGATGGGATCCGGTGGGCGACTGGGATGCGGACCGCTTCGATATCGACCTCGTCGAGCGTGTCGAGCCGCAACTGCCGCGGGAGCGCCCCTGCATCCTAGAGGGTTATCCCGCGCCCGCCGCCTCGCTGGCGCGTCTTGATCCGCACGATCCGCGTGTCGCGGAGCGCTGGGAACTCTACCTGGGCGGGATGGAACTGGCCAATGCCTACACGGAGCTCACCGATGGCGTGGCACAGCGCCGGCGCTTCGAGGAGGCCAATGCCGTGCGGGGCGCGGCGGGGCGCGATGTCTATCCGCTCGACGAGGGCTTTCTGGATGATCTGGCCGCAGGCCGCTTTCCGCCATGCGGCGGCATCGCCCTGGGCGTCGACCGGCTGGCGATGCTGCTCTGCGATGCGGCGGCGATTGACGAGGTGCGTGCCTTCTGCCCGCCAATTGGGAGCTTATGGTGAGCTGACGATTTGACACCGCCCCGGATTCTGTTATCATTCATGTTTTCTTTCATGACTTTGTCGGATAGGCGGGTGCTTGTGGCTAACCTGCCGTGGAAGCTTACAAGTTGCCGCACAAGCCACATGCGGTTGCGGGAACGCGGAGTCTAGCAAGACATGTCGAAGTACATCTATTTCTTTGGTAACGGCAAGGCCGAGGGGCAGAGCAGCATGCGTGCGCTGCTGGGCGGCAAGGGTGCCAACCTGGCCGATATGGCGAGCATCGGCCTGCCGGTGCCTCCAGGTTTCACCATCACCACCGAGGCCTGCGCCAAGTTCTACGAGATCGGCGAGGGCGAACTGCACAAGCTGCTGAGCGCCGAGCTTGATGCCGCCATCACGCGTCTCGAGACGGCCACCGGCAAGACCTTCGGCCACGGCGCCAATCCGTTGCTGGTCTCGGTACGCTCGGGTGCCGCGGCCTCGATGCCCGGCATGATGGATACCGTCCTCAATCTGGGCCTCTCGCCCGAAACCGTCCAGGCGATGATCGCCCGCACGGGCAACCCGCGCTTTGTGTGGGACTCCTTCCGGCGCTTCATCCAGATGTTCGGCAACGTCGTCCTTGGTGTCGAGCACCACCGCTTCGAGCATGAGCTGGCGGCGGTAAAGGACAAGGTCGGCGTCAAGCTGGACTCGGATCTCGACGAGAACGCGCTGCAGGAGGTTGTCGCGCGCTACATGCGCATGGTCAGGAAGGAGACCGGCAAGGACTTCCCCGTCGACGCCCGCGAGCAGCTCCGCCGCGGCATCAACGCCGTCTTCGGCTCCTGGAACAACCCCCGCGCAATCAAGTACCGCGAACTCAACGATATCCGCGGTCTCCTCGGCACGGCGGTCAACGTGCAGGCGATGGTCTTCGGCAACTCGGGCAACCAGTCGGGCACCGG
>JAAYLN010000332.1 GCA_012521875.1 Lentisphaerota bacterium
ATCACGCGCTGCGCATTCCTCGGTAACGAATGGACGGGATTCAACCCCAGAGGTGCCGACTACAACCCCGCGCATCTGCGCGGCGATATCCAGCTTGCATCGGGAGTGCTGGCGATGACCAACGTGCTGATCGCTTCAAGTGCGTCAACTACCAACGCCCTCACCATCTCCGGCGGTAATGCCGAAGCCATCAACGTTACGATCACCGACTACGATGGTCACGGAGCGCAGGTTTCTGACGGTGCCTTGACCCTGATGAACACGATTCTCTGGGGAAATGCCGCCGGTAGCGTTGCAAATTCAGGCGGCAGCGTCGTGGCAACCTACACTTGCGCACAGAACCAGCTCGATGGCGAGGGTAATATCTCCGCCGATCCGCTTTTCGTCGATGCTCCCGGCGGCAATTACCGTCTGGGCAGGGGATCGCCATGCGGCAACGTTGGTAACCGGCGTGCCTTCCCCGGCGGCGGCATTGATCTGGACGGGAATTCACGCATCAGTGCCGGCATCGACCTGGGCTGCTACGAAAGCCGTGGCGGCGCCCTCATGCTGCTGCTAAGGTAGCAACCAAGGAGTGAGTGCGATGGCACTATTCAGCAAGCTACTCGCAATCTTGGTGGCAACTGCGTATATCGTCATAGCGCTGATGGCGGGGGTCGGATGGGATGTATGGGTACTTCTTGTCTATCTGGCTCTACCCATGGCGTGCATCTTGTTCAGCGATGAGATGGGGGATTACTCCGGCATGCTGATGCAGGGCGGCCCGATGACCCGAACTCCGGGATGTATCGTGGCGCTTGGGGGATTGTTCCTTCTGCTGTTTCCGGCCGGGCTATATGTGTATAATGCTCTGCATGGTGCAAATTGACAGAGGCTCTTGCAAATACCCCTTGTGGCATGGGCGTTTCGCCCGTGAAACCCGGGAAGATGCCCGTGCCACGTGTGGCCGGCAAGGTGGTTTTGCAAGCGCTTCTACCTCGTGCAACAGCCATAATAAACAGATTTTCTGTTTATGTTGACTGTTTCTTTGGATGATGCAATACTATTCAACGTTTTTACCAACCATCAGGACGTTGTTCCAATGATCGCTCAATTCACGATCAAGAATTTCCGGTCGATCCTTGACATGACCTTGGATTTTCGCTTCACCGAAGGCAAGGCCCCGAACGGGTACAAGAACTGGGCCACCCTTCCGTTTATCGAGGATGCCGCCGGCCACCGCCTTGTACCGTGCCTGGCCATTTTCGGTGCCAACGCCTCCGGCAAGACCAACATCATCAAAGCCTTCCAGATGCTAGGCAATGTCGTGACAGGCAAGGATACCCCCGCCACAGTACACTTTGAACCCAATAAGCTCCATGACGGGCAGGACACCACAATGTTCGAGCTGACCACCATCCTCGGTGGCGACGTGTTTGTTTACCGGCTCGAATACAACGGTGTGGAAATTCGACAGGAGACCTTGACGAAGAACGCTGCTCCGCTCTATGCCATTAACGGTCAGAAAGGGGACTTCACGTTCGCCATCCGCGCGGAAGGTTATTCTAACGAACGCCTGCAATCCATTCTGGATGTCGAATGTTCCGACGGCAAGGGCCACCAGACGGCCTGTTTCCTTAACCGGGTCGCCCGTAATTACGCCGGCTTGAACGCCGATCTGAAGCAAATGTTCGACGCGTTCAACAACTACCTCGTTGTTCTCGGCAATTACGCGCTGGATTTGTCGGACGCGCTGGATTTGCTGAGTCCCTTCTATAACGGCGACCGCAAAGCCGCCCTGGACGCGATCGTCGCGATTGTCCGTCGTCTGGACATCGACATTCGCTCGATTGCCCTCGACCATCGTGTGGTTGCAATAACGGAGGAGAGCTTGTCTAATGTAAAAGGGAGAGTACACCGGATACTCCCCGACCGAAGGAAAATAGAGGTTGTGGACATCCGCAGTGTCCATAACAACGCACAGGGGGAACCTGTCGAATTTGATTTTATAGCTGAAGAGTCGATGGGTACACAACGTGTTGCGAGTCTGGTCGGATTGATGCTTGCCTGTCTGAAGGGCGGGCGCACCTTATTCGTCGATGAACTCGAAAACTCGCTGCATCCGTTGTTGCTTAAGGAACTAATCCGGATGTTCAAGGATAAGAGTTACAACCAGTCCGGCGCACAGCTCGTGTTTACCACGCACAACACGGACATTCTCGACAACTCCGTCCTGCGTCTGGGCGAGGTGGCGATTGTCCGCAAGACGCTTGCGGGCGGCACGCTTGTCCGGCGCCTGGTTGATTTCAAGGAAGACGGACTGGACGTCCGCAATGTCACCAACTTCCGCAAGCAATATCTGGATGGCTTCTATTCAGGCATCCCATATCCCGCCATTTGAGGAGCATGCCAATGCCGTCATACATCATGGTCTGCGAGGGTCGCTCCGAGTTTGTCTACCTGCAACGATTGCAGAGCTTTCTTGATTCTCAAGCGAGTGGCTGGAATGTGCCGCTAAATTTCATTCCCAAGATACCCGCAAATCCAGATGGGGACGAAAGCGGTGGTGGATTCTACACGAATGTGACCAGATGTTACCGTCGACAGCGGAATGAGAACAAGAAGTTACAAATCGAGGTCTGGGTTGACGACGATATCTACGTACGGCAAGGCTCAGCCCGCGAACGCAAGAATCGCGAGAGTTATCTAGGCAAACCCATCGGTATTCCCGACTTTCTCTTCTCGTTTCACAATTTCGAGGATTTTATCGCGCTGCATCTGGACGATGCCGCCATTGAGTGCTGGCACACCTCATTTGACACTGCCCATGCCGCCCATCCGCTCCATTCGGTTGACTACCTACCGCTCTATGACTCTGTTTTTCCGGGATACCGGAAAGGCGACTTGCCGCCGGACTTCATCACCCGCGAATCCCTCTTGCGCCTGAAAGCCAACCTCGACAGGCCACTCATTCAGCCCTCAGACGATCCGCGCTTCCGGAGTTTCGCCCGGTTTCTGATCGAGCAGATCGATGCCGCCTTCCCGGCGTTGCTGGCCTAACGATCCTCCCTGCTTCTCATGAATTTGCACATCAATCGCTGAATTATCGCTGCGGACTTCGTAGTATCGTTCAGGAATGCGATAAACGTTCACCATCTGATGCCCGGTTGAGAAGGTGTTATCTTCAAGGTAACTATCATTTCCGAAAACCCTTTGTTCAATGATGCGACTAGCATATTCGCTAAATGCGCTACCTGACTTCACAATTGCCCTGTGCTTCAATATAATCGTCGGCCATAGTCGTCATGATTTGCGCTGTTGCGCGGGGAGAGGTATGATGTTCGGAAACTGCAAGTTTCGTGTTCTGGGTACAGTGTTTATGGTGATGCTAACCATGGCGGGTAATATCGTGAAGGCTTCGGAAGAGGATGCCTGGCGGCGGCAGGCAGTCAGGTATGCGCGCATTCTGTCGCGGCTCAAATGGTCGCCAGTGACCAACGGCATACCGATCCGCGGCAAGGGCGAGTTCAGGGCCGGTACCAGATATACGGGAGTGCCGTATTCCAACGGTGGCTGGGATGGCAGGATGATCGGGTTCGACATCAATCTGCGCACGTATCTGGCGGCGGTCGAGAACCCACGGAGTGTGATCTATACCACCGATCTGCGCGGTCAGCGGAATAATTCCGCCGGCTTCTATGGCACCGTATGCTCCGGCTTTACCTCCTACGCGCTGCAGTTGGCGATGCAGGTGGGCAGCAGTTTCCATGGCCCTGAACACCGCAAGGGAGTGGAGTCCGCCCGGCCGCAGTCGGCGCAGGGTGCCAGGGTGGGGGACATCCTCTGGTCTAGAGGGCATGTCGAGATCGTCACGCGCGTCGCGGCCACGCCGGAGGACGGGGTAACACGCGTGCGCGTCGAGGATAGCTGGTCGCCCACCACGCGGACGAGGAACTATACGGCCAGGCAATTCGATGACTACCTCGCGCAGCGCAAGGGCATCCTGTACCGGATCGCGGATCACGACGCCTGGCGGGGGGAGAACCGCGCGGAGCGTTATCTCTTCCCCAACTATGCGCTGGATGCGGCCACTGCGACCGTGAACCGTGTCTTGCTGCTCGATCTCGGCGACTGGGTGCCTTATCGCCGGGATCAGCCGGTGGCCTTCAACCTCATGGATCGGGATAACCAGGGCGTCAAGGCGCTGGTAATCCAGCGCGGGGGGGAGCAGATCGCGAAGGTTCCGCTGGAAGGCCCCGGAGTGGTCGAGCGCACCTTTGCCCGTCCCGGTGATTACACCGCCCACTGTATCATGACGGACGGCACAGCCAGCCAGACCTGCGAGTTTTCGGTTTGCGCCCTCGAATTCCGCACCGTACCTGAAAACACAGTCGCGGGCCAGCCGCTGGAGATCGAATTCCACGCTGAAAACATCAGGCCGATTCATTTGTCGGTATCGAGCGCGAGCCCTCCGAATTATGCCAAGCCGGTGGTGCCGCATGCCATATGGCTGAACGACGAGCACCGCAGCCGGGGGCGGGTGACGATTCCCGCCGCGGCTCTCGCCGGGGCGGGCCAGTGCCGTGTCGTAATCACTGGCGAAAACCGCTATGGCAGATTGAGAAGTATTGCTATCATTAACGTGACCGACCCCGAGTGAATAGAACCATGAAACTTGCAACAACAACTGGTGATTTCCGCCTCTCCATTGACAAGAAGCCGGAATGCATCGCCCTTTTCAAGGGCACGGGCTTCCGCCATCTCGACCTCAATCTCTACAAGGCCATCTATCCGGATTCGCCATTCCTCGATGACCGCTGGGACAGGTGGGTAGGGGAGGTGGCGGAGTCCGCCGCCGCGAACGGCATGAGCTTCTGCCAGGCGCACTCGCCCTACGGCAACCAGTTTTCCACCGGTGAGGAGTATGAGGTGTTCCTCATGGCGACCATCCGCTCGATCGAGACCTGCGGCAGATTGGGAATACCCCAGACCGTGGTGCATGGCAGGGATATTGGCGGATACCCATCGAGGGAGTACCGCGACCTGAATCTGCAGCGCAACCTTGACTTCTTTTCCTGCCTCTTCCCGGCGATGGAGAAGACCGGTGTCCGCGTCCTGATCGAGAACAGTTGCGACCGGCACGCTCCGACCAGGGAGAACAGCAGGCATTACCTCTCCACGGCCGCGGAGGTGGTGGAGATGGTGGAGTACGTGAACCATCCGCTGATCGGCGCCTGCTGGGATACGGGACATGCCAACGTCCAGGGGGTGGATCAGTACCGCAGCATCGTCGAGCTTGGCGGGCACCTCAAGGGGCTCCATATCAACGACAACTATGGCGACATGGATTCGCATGTGGCGCCATTCCAGGGCACTACCAACATGGACTCCATCATGCAGGGGCTGCAGGATAGCCATTATGGCGGCTATTTCACCTTCGAGGCCGGCAACATCCTGCGCGATGGCGGTGTGTGGCCCAACTACCGGCGCGAATGGGAGTTCCGAGGCGAGAAGGTGACCCGGCTCATGAACGTCCCGCTTGAGATAAAGCAGCAGGCGATCGCGCTGCTTTATCAGTTGGGGAAGCACATGCTGACGGAATACGGCTGTTTTGAGGAGTAGGGCGACTATTCCGTCCGGATCAGGTAGTAGATCGAGGGGAAGACCTCGCCGAGGCGGAAGGTCAGCACACCGTCGGCGTAGGTGGCCGGCACGCGTCCGACATAGAAGCCCTCGGCGTTGATGGCCCAGACCATGAGATTGGGCACCGAGGTGCGGATCGACACCCCGGTCTCGATCACCTCGGCCAGGATCGGGCAGGTGCCGAAGTCGACGATCTGGCCGTCCTGGCGCTTCTCGCCCGTATTGCGGGCACGCCCGATGGTCGAGAGCAGCAGGTTGTCGGATTCGGTGATCGGCGCGTCGGTCAGCGACGAGAGGGCGACGACAGCGAAGTCGGTACGCGCATCCACCTTCAGGTCGGTGGTCTTGAGCGGGCTGTTGCGTCCCACAAAGCCGTAGACCACCTGCGAGCGCGGCGAGTCGATCAGTCCATACTCGCGGCCCCAGTTGCGGTAGAGTTCGCCGGTATCGGAGGTGACCTCGCGTGCCGCGGCATCGATAGGTGCGGGATCGTTATAGCCAAGGTGCGTCCTGGCGCTCTTGGCGGGCACACCCTCGTACTCCGTGCCGAGGCGCGTGTGCTCGGCTATTAAATCCATCGCCTCGGTGTTGCGCAGGCGCAGATCGTCGACCTTGATGGCCACGCTTCCGACGGACGGGCGCACGTCGCCGCGCCGCATGATCAGCGCCGCGTGGTAGAAGACGCCGAACTTGGCCGGATCGTTCCAGGTGGCGAACTGCCCCTCGCGGTGGTAGCCGTTGCCGATGCTCCGCGAGCTGACCTCCAGCCCCAGCGGCTGGTAGGGGGTGTGGCGGTTGCTGTAGGCGTAGGTGTGGATGGTGTAGCCGGACCAGTTTTGCAGACATCCGACAGCCGCCATCAGGATCGGCGACTCGGCGCGGTAGTCGCAGGGCCAGAGCATGTCCCATTCCGACACGAAATAGGGCTTGTCGGGCAGGCGGTTGAAGGCCAGATTGCCAAAAATCCCCTGCTGCTGCGTAAGCGCCACGTTGTTGATGCGCCGCGCGGTGGCGTCGAAGCGTCCCCATGAGAAATAGGAGTGGCCGTCGTTGAAGTCGGTGACGTGCTGCGCACGGGTGACGGCGCCGTTGATCGTCCAGTTGGTGCCCGTGATCGGGATCTTGACGCCGAGGCTGCGCTGGAAGGCGATCATGTCGCGGTAGTGCTGCTCCATGATGTGTACCTTGAAGCGTACCTGGTCGTCGTCGTTGGCATCGGGGTCGAAGTTGTCGGGATCGTAGGCGGCGCCATTCTTCGCGGCCCACTCGCGGTACAGCTCGCGGTAGTGGCTGAAGTAGGGCTCGACGCGCACGACCTGGCGCGCGAAGAGGTCGTCCTCGTTGACGATCTCGGTGAGCACGATGGCCGGCTCGTCGCAGTAGGCCAGGCCGGTGTAGGGGTTGACGTGCGTCCACATCTGCTCCATGAAGCGCTTCTGGAGCTCGATCAGCCTGGGATACGTATAGGAGTAGGGGCGGGCGCAGTCGCCCAGCAGCTCGGCGTTCTCGATGCCGTCGCCCGACTTGAACTTGCGGTAGGTCAGCATGTCCAGGTAGACGTAGACGCCGTTCTTCTTGAGGCAGTAGATCAGATAGTCCAGCCGGTCCAGGCTCTCGGGATCGGGAGCGCTTGAGTTGGCCTGGCGCGGTCCCTTGGTGAACTGGAAGATGTTGGGCGTGGCCCATTCCGAGTCCATCTGGTGGAAACGGACGATGTTGCAGCCGTATTTGGCGAGCCGCTCGGCGACCTGTTCGGCATAGTCATGCGAGGGGAAGCAGAGTCCCGAGTTGAAGTTCGTGCCCCAGAAGCGTGCCTCGGTACCATCCTCGAACTCGAAGCGGTCACCGACCGCCTTCAGGAAGCCATGGCAGCCGGCGGGGGCGTCGTTCTCAAAGACAAACCGCAGGTCGATGGGTGCCGTGCCGGGATATGCTGGGAAGGGGATGTAGCGTGACATTATGCGGGTCTCCTGTGCCGGGGCGGATCCCTGGTAAAAGCAGCCGGTGCGTTACCGGATCGCACCGGTTTGAGGCTCCGCCCTTGGATTGGGGGTAGTATTGCATGTTGCGGCGTTTCTGTAAACACAACCCCAATCATCTATGTGGAAAAAGCGTTATGCGAGCGTTAGGCTCGTGTTAGTTTCGTGTGCTTGACAAGGCTGAAGCAAAATAATAGTATCCGCACATTACCCACATAAAGCGTGTGGTTTTTGCGTTGCATTAGAATAGTTATGAAAAGCGCCCGAGTGGGGCGCATAGAGTGCGACGCTGGTTGACAGACTCATGAAAATTGACAACCACAATCTTGATAATGCCCTGTTTACGGCATTGAAGGAAGATTTGCGTTCCGTGGAGAAGTCACGGGCGCGCAGGCGTTCCATGCCCGGTAACTATGTCTATGTCCTCGCCTTGGATCGCGGCGGCTATCCCAGCGACCTGCCGAAGCACGACCTTAAGATACCGGCTGTGGAACCGCCCACCAACTTCAGCGAGCGCTGCGACTGGGAAATCCAGCGGCAGAGCTTCCAGATTATCCGAGACGGCCAGGCCATCTGGGTGATCGCCGGCAGCCGCGAGGGTGCGCTCTACGGTTTCGACGAGCTACTGGAGTGCCTGACCGGCGTTATCTGGGCCGGCGTGCGCGACGACCAGCTTGTCTTTGCCGCTCCACGCAAGCTGCCAACGGGCGTGCAGGCACCCTCCTTCCCGTACCGTTTCCGTGACGGTAGCGGCCCCGATGGCGCCACCGAGTCGGACTACAATACCTGGCTCAGCCGCAACCGCTATAACGGCCGGGTCATCACCGGCAAGGCGTGGAACGACTTCTCGCCGCAGCGTCGTGCCGCCTTTCTGAACTCTGTACGTACCCGTGCCATGCACCTCGTATGCGGCTCCCATGCCATGGACTTCTACCTGCCGGAGAGCGAGCTTGAGGCGCATCCCGAGTGGCGCGGCATGCGCGACGGCAAGCGCATGGCAAGGGCACGAGTGACCTTTCCGGAGAGCAGCCACCTCGATGCCGACCTGCCGATCCAGCCTTGTTACACCAATCCCGAGGTGATCCATACAATCACCACCAACATGGCGGCGCAGATCCGCCAGACTCCCGACATCGAGATCTTCTCGATCCGGCCGCTCGACGGTGTCAACAACTGGTGCCAGTGTCCGTCTTGCCTCGGGCAGACGCCATACGAGCAGATGTACAATATTGCGCTGGCGCTGGCCAAGCGCACTGCACCGACCCTGCCGATCGAGCTGATCGCCTACGGCAACACACTGACCGTGCCCGGTGAGGAACTGCCGGTCAGCAACCGGATCGTCACCATGCTCTGCCCCTGCCAGCGTCCCTATGAGCGGCGTTTCTACGAGCTGGGCGGACCACGCCTCGGCATGAGCACGGCCTATCCGGAACCCGACCGGCTCAATCCGGTTGATGACCGCGACTACGGCAAGCTCTTCCGCGCCTGGGCACCAGTCTGGAAGGCCAGCGAAACGGTTCCCGGGATCTGCGAATATGGCGGAATCCTCTGGCATGACGAGACCTTCCGTACTGAACGCCAGCGTTTCCTATACCACCCCCCGGCGGAATTGCGCTTTGACGAGGTCAAGTGGTACCGCGACCATGGCGTGCGCTACTTCTCCCACGAGACGGAGTTCATGAACTGGCCCGATGCCAGCCTGCAACTGGCAATGGCGCGGTCACTCTGGAACGCCGATGAGGAGCCCGAGGCCTATCTGGACCGCTACTACGGCGCCGCCTGCGGCTCACTCGGCCGCGCCGTGCGCCTTGCCCTCGAGCGTATTGAAAAGAGCCTGACGGCGCGCGAGGATCCCGCCAGTGCGCTGGCACGTCTGGAGAGGATCCTGCCCTGGCTCCCGGATAGCGCGACACGCGCCCGTTACCAGTCCTGGGTTGGCTATGTTCGTCTGGCCTGGAAGGAGTACGAGGCCTTCCTCGATGGCCGCTACGAAGAGGCTCTGGAGCACGAGAAGACCGTGGCCGCCTATCTGCCGGAGTGCCTCGTCGAACTGCTGGACAATGTCAACATGCAGTGGGTCATGAGCTACTCGGAGACGCGGCAGGCGCGCTTGAGACAGATCATTTCCGACGGCGGGCTGCCCGGTTCAAGGGAGTAGCGCCCCTGCGGGGCGGTTGGAAGGTAAGAGACGCCACTTTGTCGTCTTCTGCCTACTGCTACTGCCGCCGCCCTGCAGGGCAGCGGCAATACTGATAGCCGACTCCGTGAACCGTCCGGAGCAGGCCGGTATCGGCACCGATCCCGGCGAGCTTCTTGCGGATCTGGGCGATGTGCTGGTCCAGTGTGCGTGTGGTGCCGAAGTAGCCGACGCCCCAGACCGCGTTGAGCAGGTGGTCGCGGCTCAGCACTTCGCCGGGATGCTCGTGGAAGCAGCGCAGCACGCGCAGCTCGCGGTCGCTGAGGTCGCATTCGGCCTTGTCGAGCACGAGGCGGTAGCGCCGTACATCCACCCTGACGGGCCCCACCATGAAGTCGGTATCCGCAGGTGTCTCAGGCGCGGGAGCATGTTCCGCCTCGGCACGGCGCAGCGCCGCCGCCACCCGCGCCAGCAATTCATGGATGCCGAAGGGCTTGGTAACATAGTCGTCGGCGCCGAGTTGCAGCCCCAGCACCTTGTCGATCTCCTCGCTCTTCGCGCTGAGCATGATAATCGGCACACGGGCATCGGTGGCGCGTATCTCGCGGCAGACATCGTAGCCGTTGCGGACCGGCATCATGATATCGAGGATCAGCAGGGCGGGACGTTCCCGGCGCCAGGCTGCCAGGGCAGCCCCGCCGTCGGCGACGGCCTCGACCGCATAGCCCTCGCTCGTGAGTGTAGCCTCGAGCCCCTCGCGGATATGGGCGTCATCCTCGGCTACCAGAATCCTTAGCGGCTTCATGCCCGTGTCTCCCGTGTTGTCTCCCCGGCCACGCGTATGGTGAAGCGGCAGCCACCGCCCTCCCGCGGGGCGAAGAGCAGATCCCCGCCCATGCCGCGCATCAGCCGGCGCGCGATGCTCAACCCCAATCCGCAGCCGCTGCTGCGGGATGTCAGCTCGCAGTCGGCACGGTAGAACGACTCGAAGAGCCGTTTCCGGTGCGCCGGCGCGATGCCGGGTCCGCGATCCTCCACCGTGATCTCGGCGCCTTCCGGCACCGCGTGCAGCGTGACCGTGACTTCGACGCCGTCGGCGGCATACTTGGCGGCATTGTCGAGCAGGTTGACCAGCACCTGCTCGATGGCATCGCGGTCGACCGGCAGGACAACCGGCGTGTCGCAACCCGCCAGCGTGAGCGTCAGCCCAGCAGAACGCAGGCGGTCGTGCTGGGCCTCGGCCACCCCGCGCAGGACGCAGGCCAGATCGGCGGACTCTATCGCGTACCGGCGGCGTCCCTGTTCCATGCGGCTGAAATCGAGGACGTTGTTGACCAGGCGTGTCAGGCGCTCGCTCTCCGCCACGATCACGTTAAGGTACTGGCTCTGCTTCCGGGGCTCGCTCACGCGCCCGTCACGCAGGAGCTCCGAGTAGAGGCGGATGCTGGTCAGCGGCGTCTTCAGCTCATGCGAGACGCTGGAGACGAAGCTGGTCTTCTGCATGGCGTCGCGCCGCTGCGCGGCTGCATCACGTGCCAGCAGCAGGCCGCCGGAGACGAGCGAGGCCAGCACCACGCTAAGCAATAACCAGGCCGCAAGCATCATCGGACGCCGGCCACCGGTGGCATCCAGGCGGAAAAAGACAATTTCCCAGTGCGGCAGTTCGGGTGCCAGCGACACCACGATTCCGGCCTGTCCGGGCGTTGCCGCCGTACCCCCGCTCTGCACCATCACCTCGCCCTCGCCGTTGCGGATTGCCACCCATGTGGCAGCATTACGCAGGGTCGCGAAAATATCAGAAAGCCGCGAGAGCACCGTGACCGTCTCCAGTTCCACGCCGCGGATAGCGCCGTCTGGCAGTCGCTGCCAGCCGAGCAGGTAGAGCTGGTTGCCATCAAACCAGGTGCGCCACTGCCCCGATGCAGTCGCGCCTCTGGCGACCGGCGGTTGCCAGACGGAATCGGTCATAGCCCCCTCTTTGTCGCGAGCTTTGTCGAAATCCGTCTCAATGGGCGGACACGAAGATCCGCCGGTACGAGAATGATCCTTGGCAGTGCCGGGCTGGAAATGTCTCGAACCGGGATCTGGCAAAGAATCCCCCGAGGCGGGCACCGATACCGGCGCCGCATCTGCTTTGCCGGCCGGGGCACGTTCCAGTTCCGGCTCCGCTTCCGCCAGGGCGACTTTGGCTTGAAAGTCTCCCATCCGCGCGCGCTCGTTGCTGCTTCCGGCTGCACGGCTGCCCTTCATGGGATCAGACGCGGTTGCCGTGGGGTAGGGGGGCGCAGCGGTCGCCGCAACCGGCCGTGCCCTGGCGCGCATTTGGTCGAGTGCCACGCGCGCCTGGCGCTCCGGCGAGGCGGGACTCGTGCGCGTTAATCCGCCATCATCTGCAACCGGACGCTGCGCCCACGGCACCTCGCCCTCGAAGAGCGGCGCATAGCGCTGCAGAAAGCGGCGTTCCTCCGCGTTGCCGCCACGGGCCGGCGGCAGAACAACGCCCTTGCCTGGGAGCCAGACAAAGACATTGCGGATGCGCGGATCGCGGCTCATCCAGTCGCCCAGGGTCTCCTGGTAGCCAACGGCCGGCAGCGCCGCGAGCTGCTCCATGACATTCTGCCTGACGGAGGCGACCATGCCGCGCACGGTCTCGGCCAGACGCTCGGCACGCTCGATGTCGGCACGCCGGGCCAGCGCGCGCAGGCGCGCCTCCTCGCCGAGCAGCAGACGCACCGACGCCATCCCCAGCAGCAGCGTGGGGATGGCGATCAGCAGCCAGTAGAGATGAATACGCCCGGACGACATGTGTGGTTGCAGCCTACTTCGACTGCTGATTGTAGAGCATGTAGTTGTCCGTCACAATCAATTTCCGCTCTGCCTTCCCCATGCCGCGGGAACCGATAGAGTCGGCTTGCACGTTCTGGCGGCGCGCTTCAATCTCGAGCTCGGGCGCATCCAGGGATCTGGCCGCTGCCTCGAGCCGTCCCGCCGACTCGCGCATCACCCGCGCGGCCTCCTCCTTCCTGCCCTCGTCGGCGAGCCTCACGGCCCGGTCCAGCTCCTGGGCGTTGCGGTTGAGTGTGTATTCGCGGGAGACGGGAACGTTGACACTCTCCGCCACCTCGCGCGCGTCGCGGCTGAAGCGGATGCGGCCTGCGGCCGTCGCCTGCGCCGAACGGCGGCTCGTGGCATCCTCGAAGTTCACTTCGGCATCGGCGAGCAGACGCGTCTCCCCATCGCGACCGGGTGCCAGTTCGACGCGTATCAGCAGGTACTTCTCCTGCCCGCCGTAGAGCTGGTTGAGATCGACCGTGACGGTGTTGTCAACGATCCGCCCGTCGCGCCCGATGCACTCGATGGGCGTGGCGCCGGCGCGGAAGCGTACCGTCAGCCGCACGCGGCTGGCCACGACGCTCAGCACATCCCCGAGCTCCTTGGTGAAGATGGCGGGCAGGTCGTCGCTCTTCTCCACGAAGTAGCTGTTGCCGTCGCTGTTGCCCGAGACGCGGGTCATCAGATCCTCGTTGTAGTCGGTGCCGACCCCGATGGTCGTCACGGCGATGGCCTCCTTCATCAGGGCCGCGCCGAGCCGCCCGACCTCATCCGGACTGGATGGGCCGGTGTTAGCCAGACCATCCGAAAGCAGGATGGCGCGGTTGATCCTGCCGGTATCGAGGTTCTTGCGCAGTTCCGAGGCACTCTGGCTAAGGCCGGCGAAGAGCGCGGTATTGCCGCGCGCGGTGATCTGCGCGATGCGTCCCTCGATCCACTCGCTGTTCCGGGCCGGCTGGGCGGGCACCAGCGTCTCGACCTCGTGGTCGTAGACCACAACCGAGACCATGTCGCGGCCATCGAGCCGGCGGATGGCGGCAATGGCCGCCTCGCGGGCGCGGGCGATCTTCTCGCCACCCATGGAGCCCGACCGGTCGAGCACCAGGGCCAGATTGATCGGCGGACGTTCCCGCGACGCCACGCGGTCGGCGGCGAGCGTCACCTTGACGATCGCCGTCTCCGGCTTGTCAGCGGGCACGACGCCGCGGTCGGTCTCGATGCGGCAGGCGACCAGCTCGCCCCTCTCCGGCGCGGCCACCAGAGTGGACGCGCAGCAGACCGCCAGCAGCAGGGCCGCGGCCAGACGTGGGGGACGGACATGCGGTAGCACTTGACGGGTGGTCGTTGTCTTCTTCATGTTGTAACTCCTCTCCATTGTACCAGTGATGGTTCTGTTCGACGGTGCCATTACACCAGAAACACGGTGCGGAGTCGTCATGGAGATGTCAAACGTTTGTAAATAGTTTGTAAAATTTGCAAAATTTGCAAAATGCCACGCAACACTCGATTATGCGGACTTGATTCGCTATACTGCCGCCTTTTCACGAATACTGATGTTCTCCATGTCTATAGTACACAAGCTCTCGTTTCTGCCGTTTCTGCCGGACAAGGGGCGTGTCCGCGAGGTGCTGCGTATCGCGACGCCCCTTATTATCGGCAGCAGCGCCCTGACCGTGATGCAGTTCTGCGACCGCCTCTTTCTGGCCCGTCACAGCAACATCTCGATTCAGGCGGCGCTGCCGGCCGGCATCCTCTCCTTCACCTTCATCTGCATCTTTGCGGCCACGGCCGGTTATGCAGGTACTTTTGTGGCGCAATACCACGGTGCAGGCGACCGGCGCAAATGTGTACATGTGACCGTGCAGGGAATCTGGCTCTCCCTGGCCAGTCTGCCATGTCTGCTACTGCTGATTCCCGTCGGCCACTGGCTGATGACCCTCATCGGGCATGCGCCAGAGGTTATGGCCGAGGAGCGCATCTACTTCAACTGGATGATGCGCGGCGGCTTCCTCGTGCCGCTCGGATGGGTGATCGGCGGCTTCTTTACAGGTCGGAGCCGCATGCGCCTCAATACGATGGCCAACATCGCAGGCGCCGTTGTCAACGTGATCCTCGACTACGTCATGATCTTCGGGAAACTCGGCTTCCCGGCCATGGGTCTCAGGGGCGGTGCCATCGCCACGGTCATCGCCAGTACCGTGGCACCGCTGATCCAGTTCGTTTATTTCCTGCGCGACCCGGTGGTGCGGCGCCTTGGAGTACACCGCATCTGGTATCCCGATTTCAAGCTGATGGGGCGCATTTTACGCTTCGGTTTTCCAGCCGGTCTGCACATGATGGCCGACGGTACCGCTTTTGCCGCCTTTGTCATGCTTACCGGGCGCCTTGATGCGCTCTCGCTGGCCGCCAGCAATATCGCGCTCAGCATCAACTGGCTGGTCGTATGTCCGCTCACGGGAATCGGGGGGGCGGCGGCTATTCTTGCCGGCCAGCATCAGGGCCGCCGCGACAGTAGCGCGGCAGCCACGGCAGGCTGGACTGCGCTGGCGGTAGCGTGTGCCTACATGTCTGTGATGGTCTTTGTCTTCCTGCTTGGTTCGGATGCGTTCTTCCGTCTCTTCTACGCCGCCGATGCCACCTTCACCCTGGAGCAGTTGCAGGCTATCGGCTTCCCGATGATGGTGGCCATGGCACTCTGGGGCCTCTTCGACACTGCTAACATTGTGATTACGGGAGCGTTGCGCGGCGTAGGCGACACCCGGTTTGTCATGCTTTACATGCTGATCATGGGGTGGGGGATGTGGATTCCCGGCGAGTTGCTGATCCTCTACCGTGGCGGCAATATCCTCCACGCGTGGTATTGGATGGCAATCTACGTTGCCTTGCTCTCCTTCGGTTTTCTCTGGCGGTGGCATGGCGGACGCTGGCGGCGCATCGACCTGCTCCGTCAGTCTCCAGCGACCGTCAGTGGTGCGTAGTTTGAGGCCTTGTCCTTTCATGAAATACGGGCCGCAGCCCCCTTGTTGTGTTCTGAGTTCCGTGATTCAATAGAATTGAATCGCACCACGCAATGGGCTTGCATTATTACTCCGCATAGGCAACACTTGGCTACATGCAAAAGAGTCAGGAGAAGCCGGCTTTCAAGCCATTCGTCCCGCATCAGGACACTCTCATCCGGGCGAATTATCATACGCATACGACTTGGTGCGACGGGGCGGATTCGGCCGAGGCGGTCATCATGTCGGCGATTGCCAAGGGGTATGAGGCGATCGGCTTCTCATCGCATGTGGCGTTCCCGGATACGATTCCGGGAATGCTTGACCCGCGGAAGGGCTTGGAATACGCGGCGGAGATTCGCCACCTCCAGGCCAGATACGCCGATCGCATCAAGGTGTTTCTGGGATTGGAGGCTGACTACATTCCCGGGGTGACCGCTCCCGAGAGTTCGCGCTACTCCGCCTTGAATCCCGACTACATGATCGGAGCTGTTCACTATGTGGTTACGGACGATGGTTCCCGCGTTCCCGTTGATAATACGCCCAGGATGCTGATGGACGGCATAGCCGCGCACTTCCGGGGTAGTGTGGAGGCATATATCAGAGCCTACTACCGGCAACTGCGCGAGATGGTGTCGCGGTATGCGTTTGACATTGTCGCGCATCTGGATCTGATCCGGAAATTCAACGTCCGTAATCCCTATTTCGACGAGACGGCACCATGGTATTGTGACGAGGTGGCGCATACGGCGGATGTTGTCGCGGCATCCGGCAAGATCGTCGAGGTGAATACCGGCGCCATTTCCCGCGGCTGGCTGGACGATGCGTATCCGTCACGTCCATTCCGCGATCTGCTGCGCGAGCGCGGTGTCCGGTTCATCCTTTCTGCCGATTCTCATGCCGCCGCTACGATAGACTGTGCCTACGAGCGCTTTTCCACAGCGGAGCATTTTCTGACGGGGGTCGAGTGGCTGGGCACCCGTTAATGCCGCCAAGCGGCTTGACCTGCCTGCCTGTTTCCCCATACACTCTGCTCCATGGGTTACGGACACCAGCGTTATCATAAGGAGCAACCACGGGGTGTACCGGTGCGGCCCATTCAAGCGAGAGGACGACAAGACTTGAAACCAACAGATGCGCAGCACACCGGGGCAACGGAGTTCCGGAACAACCCGTGGGGCAGGGCTGGCTTCATGCTGACCACAGGCCATGGGGTATTGCGTTTTATCGCAACCGCGGCGCTGGCCGTTTGCACCCTGGCCATGTGTACCGGGGTGGCGGCGGCGGAGGCACAGCCGGCTGCCAAGGCCGGGGGGCGGGCGCCCTATCCGCGCCGTGTCGTGCCGGACTACGATATCGTCGCGGACTATGCGCGATGGACCAACTTCACGGCGAACTACCAGCCCGACTACAGCGATTCGTCCAAGTACCTCGAGCCGCCGCCGACCGGCCGCCTCGCGAAGCCCATTCCGATCGCGCGGGACGGCAAGGCGCTGGCCGAGATCGTCGTGGATCTCTCGGAGGCGATCCGCATCGACAACTTCTTCCCGGCGATTCACAATCATGAGCTCCGCGCGGCCCGCGGCCACGAGGTTCCCGTCGCGCGTCTGGCGGCGAACGAGCTGAGCGCCTGGCTGTTCCAGCTGACTGGCGGGGATTTCCCCGTGCTGATCAAGCCCAGCGCCGCGGAGAACGTCAAGATCTACCTCGGCGCCACCTTCGCCAAGCCTCACTTCCCGGAGGATCTGGAGCGGCTGGCGTCGGGCGGATCGACCGACGGTTTTGCCGTGCGGGTGAAGGACGGCGACATCTACCTCTTCGGCGCGCGTCCTGCCGGCACGCTCTTCGGCGTCTACGCCTTCCTCGAGAACAACACCGACATCATCTGGGGCTACAACTGGGGCAATGATTCGGCAGTCTATACAGAGCATCCGAATCTTGACGTCGTCTGGGCCGATGCCATCGAGAAGCCCGTCTTCATCCACCGCGGCTGGCAGGGAGGCGTGGCGGAGTGGAAGCGCCAGAACCGGAGCAACTTCTTCGGGAACCCCGACGACGGTGCCTTCAGGCTCCACGGCGGCCACTATTTTTCGCCCCAGTACTACGACTATTCGGAGGGCATGCAGCGGTTCAACCCCGTGCACCGCGGCAAGCGTGTCCAGGCCTGGGGCGAGACCCACTCGCTCGTCTGCCTGTCGCAGCCGGGGTTTTTCGAGCACGCCAGCGAGGTCGTGCCGAACGTCAAGGAGATCAAGTACAGCGGCGCGCTCTACAACTGTGTCTTCGGCATCGACGACAATGGCGGCGTCTGCCAATGCACCAATTGCACGGCACCGATCAAGACGCGCGACGGCACCTTTATCACGCCGAAGGACAACCACGGGCTCTTCTACAGCGCCGCCTACTACACGTATCTCAACCAGCTCGACGACGCACTGCAGAAGGTCTGGCCCGGCTATGTCACCAGCACCTTCGCCTACTTCTTCAACGCGAACTACCCGCCGATCGATGTTAACCCGACGATTGTGCCGTGGCTCTGCACCTACGGGCGCGCCACGCACAACCAGCCGATCTCCGCGCCGGTCAACCGCGGCTGGTGGAAGCGCTACCGCGACTGGATGGGGCACTCGTCGGAGATCATGCTCTACGCCTACTACGGACTCGGCGACGGCTTCCTCCCGCTCG
>JAAYLN010000333.1 GCA_012521875.1 Lentisphaerota bacterium
GATCTGCACCGTCATTCCCGACCGGCCCACGCTCGATGTTCAGGTGAGCGATATCCGCCGCCTCCCCTCCATGGCCTACCGCAACAACCTGACGGTCTTTTCCTTCGGCCAGCTCTCTGCCCCGGTCAAGGGCTTGTGGAACGATCCTACGCCCGATGAGATGTGGGTCTATCTGCACCGCATGCGCAATGGCGGCGAGGCCTTCAGCCTGGGCCACTCGTTCCCCTCGTGGTACGACCGGTTCTGGGAGAAGAATCCCAGGAACCCGGACGCATGGGTGGAGGAGCATCCGGAATGGTTCGCCCACGGCTACAAGGGACGGCCGCGGCCGACCCAGGTGTGCTACAGCAGCGATGCGGTGGTCTCGCAGACGGTGGCCGATGCGCGCGCCTTCTTCGATGCCCAGGACGGCAAGAAGAACCAGAACCGCTTCTATGCCCTCGGCCCCGACGACAACGACTGGTTCTGCAAGTGCGCTGCCTGCATCAAGCTCATCCAGCCGCGGCCCAAGGGGGTGAAGAGCGACCATTTCTCCAATGGCCGCGCCAGCGACTACTGGTTCACCTTCTGCAACAGGGTGGCCCGGGAACTGCGCCGCACCCATCCCGACAAGTACGTGTCGGCCCTGACCTACTCGTGCTATGCCGCCCATCCGGGCTTCCAGGTCGAGCCGAACATCGCGCTCAATCTGGCGCTGGAGGGGAACATGTGCATCGACGATCCGCAGAATATCGCGAATCGCCACATCTGGGAGCTTTACGGGAAATGGGTGGCGTCCCCGGCGGGCCAGCGTCCGATTGTGCTCTACCTGTACACGGAATTTCCGGAGGCGGCACCCTGGGGCGCGGGCTACACCACGTTCCCGGGCTTCCGGGCGCGTCTGTCCGCCAGACAGATCAAGCGCTACGTAAAGGACAACATTTTCGGTATATTGGCGGAATTTCCCACGACCCAGCTCAACCAGTACATGTACAACCAGTTGACGTTCGACGCGGAGCAGGATGCCGAGACCCTGATAAACGAGTTCTTCGATCTCTACTACGGATCCGCCGCCGCGCCCATGCGCAAGCTCTGGCTGGAAATCGAGGAGGTCTTCACCTCGCCCGAGAACTGGCCGCTGGATCCCGACAATCCGGGCAAGGATGTGGGAATATCCGAAAGGACCTCGTGGCGCCTCATGGGCACGACCGAGAGGATGAGCCGGTGGGCCGGATACATGTCGGAGGCCACGGCGGCGGCGCGGACGGAAACGGAAAAGGCCCGTGTCGCACTCTTCCGGAAGGCCGAGTGGGAGCCGATGGTCAGGGCCAAGCAGCAGTGGGACAACAAGGCCAGCCACGATAACGATATCGAAGCCCTGAAGCAGGCGCCGCCCCCCTCGGCGCGCATCGCGCGGCTGAAGACGCCCGCGGCGGGCGATGCCGGGAAAGTCGACTGGGGTCAGGTGCAGGCGATCCCCATCACGCGTGACCTCTACGGTTACCCTGCGCCCCCGCTCCGGCCCGATACCCGCGAGGTTGCGGGAGAGGTCGAGGCACGTGTCGCCGCCGAGCAGGCCGCCGGGGCGCCACGGGCGGAGATCAGGCTGGCGCATGACGGACGGCATCTCTACGTGTGGTTGCGGGAGCATGTCGGCGCGGACGGCCTGGCCATGGGCTCTTCCGTCTTTACCGGCGACGGCTGGGAGCTTTTCTGGGCCGCGCAGCGGGACAAGCCGTACCGCCAGGTCGGCATCACGCCAAGATGCGCCTTCGAGGCTCACGCCTACGGGGAACTGTCCACCTGGGAAAGCGGGATCAAGATCGCGGCCGAACTCAAGGATGGCGACTGGACGACAATCCTGAGCCTGCCCATGACCCATGTGGTTTCCGGAGGATTGAAGTCCGGGCAGACGCTTTACTTCAATGCCATCCGCCACTATGCGGCACCCGTCCCGACCGTGGCGCTGAGTCCCCATTTTGTGCGCAACCACCACGTGCCGGAGCGGCTGGCGGCACTGGTGGTCGAGTAGCCTAACCATGCGCCATGCAACCATAATGTGATTCCAGATGACAAGTCACACGCAGCAAGCCTTGCAGGCGAACGTCCAGCGGCTGCTGGATCAGGCCGTGGCGGATGGAGAGGAGATCGGCTGCCAGGTGGCCGTGTTCGTCGCCGGCGAACTGGTGGTGGATGCCAGCGCCGGCGTCACGGACAGCGGCGGCAGCACGCCGGTCGACTCGCGCACTCTGTTCCCGATCTTCTCGGCGGGCAAGGGCGTCGTCACCACGGCCTTTCTGCGGCTGGTTGAGCGGGGGCTGGTGGGGCTTGACCAGAGGGTTGGCGAAATCTGGCCCGAGTACGCCTGCAACGGCAAGGAGGAGACGACCGTCCGCCACATCCTCCAGCACCGCTCGGGCGTCTGCATCCGCACGCCCTACGACACCATCGGGCAGATTGCCGAATGGGATGTGATGTGCGCGCGTGTCGCGGCCGCGAAGCCCGTCTTTCCACCCGGCAGCGCCACGCGCTACCAGACGATCAACTACTCCTGGCTGCTGGGCGAGCTGGCGCAGCGCATCACCGGCAAGCCCCTGCCTCTGATTCTGGAAGAGGAGGTTTACGGGCCGGCCGGACTCCGCGACCTATTCTTCGGCGTTCCCGACCGTGAGTTGCCGCGCGTGGCCCGGCTGCCCCGCGGCCCCGGCCTTCCGCCGGTGCCGGAGAATCCGCCGTGCTGGGATTACTCGCTGGAAGAGATCATGAACAACCGCGTGATCCGGCAGGCCTGCCTGCCCGGTTTCAACTGCATCTCCACCGCCGTGGATCTTGCGCGGCATTATTCGCTGCTTCTGGACTCTGAAACGCGCAACCGCCTGCTGCGGCGGGAGACGGTTCGCGCCGCCTGCGCCATGACGCTGGCGCCCGATGACGCACCGCCGTCATCGCCGGCCGCCTGGTGTACCCATGGCTTGGGCTATGTCGTCAGCCATCCCGATGCCGACGGCATCGGCCAGCGGTTTGGCCACGGCGGCTATGGCGGCGCCAACGGGCAGGCCTTCCAGCGGGAGCGGCTGGCCTATGCATATACCCGCAACCTCATGCACGGCACCGCCAGCATGAGCGTCGCGCTTGAGAAACTGTTTGCCTCGGTCGTGCGCGGGTAAGGGGCGTCTTCGTCCTGCACGAGCGGTGGTGTGGGCGTCGGTCTCCACGTTCCGCATCCCATCCGCTACTCATGCACACCCCTGTCACTAGCCGATTACCGGGTGCGATTCAACTTGGTTGAATCGCACAGAATCCAGAATTCAGTATTCAGTATCCAGAATGTTGAACGGCAACAAATAATACGTTTCGTTACATGTCTCGGCTGTTGTGTCAATTGCTTGGACACGGAAAGGGAAGCAAAAGGAGACGCTATTTAATTCTGAATTCTGGCTTCTGAATTCCGGGTGCGCATCCACTATTGTGGAGCGCACCCGGATTACCAGTGGCAACAATTCCCCGTTGGCATCCTGCCGCTACTTCGGCTATACTGCGGCACATGAAGATTCTTGTCATCGGCGGCGGCGGACGTGAACATGCGCTGGTCTGGCGCCTCGCCCGCGATTCTGTTTCGCACGAGCTCTTTTGCGCGCCCGGCAATGCCGGCACGGAGGCGTTGGCCACCAATCTGCCCATCGCCGCCGAGAATATCGACGGACTGGCGCAGTGGGCCGCCGGGGCGCGTCCCGACCTGACCGTCGTCGGCCCCGAGGCGCCGCTCTGCGCCGGTCTCGTCGACCGCTTCGAGAAGCTTGGACTGCGTGTCTTCGGGCCTAGGCAGGCCGCTGCAAGGCTGGAAGGCAGCAAGCAGTTTGCCAAGGATGTGATGCAGGCGGCCGGCGTGCCGACCGCGCGTGCCGCCTCGTTCACCTCGGCCGCGGCGGCGCTGGAGGCGCTGGCGGATTTTTCCCTGCCGGTGGTGGTGAAGGCCGACGGTCTCGCGGCGGGCAAGGGTGTCATCATCTGCCAGACGCGCGAAGAGGCCGGGGAGGCGATCCGCGGCATGCTGGAGGACGGGCAGTTCGGTGCGGCCGGCAGTCTGGTGCTGCTGGAGGAGTTTCTGGAGGGGGAGGAGGCCTCGGTGCTGGCGCTGGTGGATGGCGGGCGTATCGCGTTGCTGCCGCCCGCGCAGGATCACAAGCGCGCCTACGATGATGATCAGGGTCCCAACACGGGCGGCATGGGTGCCTACTCGCCGGCACGGGTGGTCACGGAGGATCTGGCGCGCGAAGTGCGGGAGCGCATCTTCAAGCCGGTGCTCGCCGAGCTGGCCCGGCGCGGCATCACCTACCGCGGCGTGCTCTACGCCGGACTGATGATCGGTCCCGATGGCCCGAAGGTACTGGAGTTCAACTGCCGCTTCGGCGACCCCGAGACGCAGGCGGTACTGCCGCGGCTGGAGGGCGACCTCGCCCCGCTGCTGCTGGCCTGTGCCACGGGCACACTCGATCCCGCTGCCCTGAAGATTAGCGCTACCCCGTGCGCCACGGTGGTCATGGCTTCCGAAGGCTATCCCGGAGCCTACGCCAAGGGGCGTGAGATTAAGGGGCTCGATACGGTGGCCGCGATGCCGGATGTCTGCGTCTTCCATGCGGGCACGGCCCGCAAGGGGGAGCAGATCGTAACCTCGGGCGGCCGGGTGCTGGCGGTCACGGCGTGGGCCGGCGACATGCGTACCGCAGTAGATCGCGCCTACCAGGGCGTGGCGGCGATCCAATTTGAAGGCGCCCACTTCCGCCGCGACATCGCGCGGCGCGCCTTTGAGCGCCTATAGCAGTCCCAGTGCGGTGTGACGGTCGCGGATCGTGTCGGCAAGTGCGTCGAGCGCGGCCAGATCGTCCGCCTGCGGCAGGCCCTTGCAGAGCACTGTGCCCAGCAGCTCGACCTTCAGGTTCGGAATCATGGCGGTCAGTTGCTCGGTCATCTTGGTCGCCCAGCCGTAGGAGCCGATGATTGCGGCGTGCCTGACTTTCGGGCGCAGGACGTTGGCCACAGCCGTGGCATGTATCACCGAGGGGTGTGCCCCCATGAGCACGGTGGAACTGCCGATTACCAGCGTGGCGGCATCCAGCAGCGACACGGCCAGCCGGCCCAGGTCGGTGACGGTCAGGTTGAACTTCTCCGACGCGATGCCGCGTTCGGCCAGCGCGCAGATCAGGTGGTCAACCATCGCCTCGGTACTGCCGTGCATTGAGATGTAGGGGATTACAACGCGGTTGGCGACGCGGTCTGAAATCCAGTCGCGGTAGGCTTCGATGATCAGGGAGGGCTGGTCATGGAGCGGCCCGTGGCTGGGGGCGATGATGTCAAACTCGATCCCGTCGAGCTTCTTGAGGTTGTTCGGATGGCCGGGGCGAACGGCATCATGATCTCGGCGTAGTAGCGCGCCGCCGCGTTGATTACGGCGGGATCATTGCCGGCAAGGAGGCGCGAGGTGGCGAAGTGCGAGCCGAGGAAGTCGCAGGTGAAGAGGATGCGCTCCTCGGGCAGCAGCGTCAGCATGGTCTCCGGCCAGTGAACCCAGGGCGCATAGATGAACTGCAGTGTACGGTCGCCCAGCGAGACCGTCTCGCCATCGGCCACCGTGCGGATGCGGCTGGGCTCCACATGGAGATGCTCCTCGACCATCGGCCTGGCCTTGGTCGAGCAGAGCAGCGTGGCCTCGGGAAAGCGCGCGAGCACCTGCGGGATGGTTCCGGAGTGATCCTGCTCGACGTGCTGGCAGACGAGGTAGTCTAGTCTGGGCAGCGACTCTAGCGCCTCCAGCAGGTTATGCTGCAGGGCGGGATCGACAGTGTCGATGAGCGCGGTCTGTTCCGAGCCGCGCACTAGATAGGCGTTGTAGCTGGTGCCCTCGGGCAGGGGAACCAGATCGTCGAAGAGGCGGCGGTTCCAGTCGACCGCTCCGACCCACTGGACACGTTCGGTAATGGTTCTGGCTGGCATGGGAACTCCTCGTGAAGCCACGCAGGGCAGGGGAGCAGGGGGCGAGGTTTTTGTCGGCGCTGCGGGGTTAGACTTTGTGACGGTACGTGATGCGCCCCTTGGTCAGGTCGTAGGGCGAGATTTCCATCGTGACCTTGTCACCCGTGGTGATCTTGATGAAATGCTTGCGCATGCGGCCCGAGACGTGCGCTAGCACTTCGTGGCCGTTCTCAAGCTTCACCCGGTACATGGTGGCGGGCAGCACCTTGACGACGGTACCCATCACCTCAATTGCATCTTCATTCGACATGTAGGCAGAATCCCCGTTAACTTCACAAATTTACACCATACCGTGAAACAGGCCATAAGGCAAGCTTCTATTCGGCCTTGGTGACCAGACGGACGTAGTGGGCGCGCTCGAAGCCGTGCCCGTCGCCGAGCACGGTCTCGCGCATCTTTCCGCGGAAGTCGTCAATGGTGCCGAAGCCCTTCTCCGCCATCCACTTCTCGATGCCCTTGAGGATCGCGGGCACTGCGGAGCCGACCGGCTCGCGGTAGAGGACGGAGCAGCAGTAGACGGAGTTGGCACCGGCCAGCAGCGCCTTGATGGCCGCCCCGGCGTCGTGTACGCCGCTGCTCAGCCCCAGGTCGCAATCCACCATGTCGCGCAGGATGGCCACCCAGCGCAGCGGCAGAAGCAGGTTGGCGGGGGTCGAGAGGTGGGGGTGGTAGTCGAGCTCGAGCGTGTTGATGGCGATGTCGGGCTGCAGGAAGCGGTTGAAGAGCACCAGTCCCTTGACGCCGAGCCGGTTCATGCGGCACGCGACATTGGCCAGCCCGGTGTAGTAGGGGCTGAGCTTGACGGCGATCGGCAGCGAAACCTCGGCGCGGATGGCTTCCACGAGCTCCGTATGGCGCTGCTCGATGGCGGCCGAATTGACGGTAGGGGTGTCGGGGATGTCATAGACGTTGAGTTCCAGCGCATCTACGCCGGTGCTCTCGATCTTGCGCGCAAACTTCACCCACTGGTCGGGCGCGATGCAGTTGACGCTGGCGATGATGGGGATCTTAAGCTCGCGGCGCAGCACCTTGAGGTTCTCGATGTACTTTTCCGGCCCGAGCCGCATCGGCAGATCGGCACGCAGGTAGTCGAGTGCCGCGCTGGAGCCGGCCTCCTCCAGGGCCGCGTACATGTGGGCGACCTCGTCGCGGATCTGCTCCTCGAAGATCGAGCGCACGACGAGTGCGCCGACGCCCGCCTCCTCCAGCGCGCGTGCAGTCTTCAACTCGCTGGTCAGGGGGCAACTGCTGGCGACAATGGGGTTCTTCAGGGAGAGTCCAAGGTAGGTTGTTGCAAGGGATGGCATGTCTCTTTCCTCTATCGTGCGACGATGCGGGCTATTTTAGCGGTTTGGTACAGAAAAGGGAAGAGAGGAGACTTATGGCCGGCTTCAATGCCATCAGCTAGCAGTGCCACCTCTCGCCTTTCCTGGCGTCCTTGCGGTTCAAAGACACCGTGCCCCGCACCGCCGCTGCACCGCCGCTGCTTGACAGTTAGATGATGGAATCCTTAGACTATTACCCTGTTTGAATTGTTCTCAGAAGTACGATCAATCCGCACATTGTTTGATGCCAGAAGAGAGAAAGGGACGGAATGAAGCCGCCACTGACAGTTGAGTTGCTTGTCCAGGAAGCGAGAGACTTTGCCCAACGTGAATCGCGGCACCGCGAACGCAGCCTATTCGGTGTAACAGACGGCAAAGCAGTTGGCACCTACCTGGAACACAAGTTCCAAGACGGTCTTCAGCAGGAGTACTCGTATGTCAAGGGGTCGTCGGCCAAAGGGATCGACTTCCCCAAGCTCGGTGTTGACATCAAGGTCACGAGTATCAGGCAACCTCAGTCGTCGTGTCCGTTCCAGTCTGCCCGCCAGAAGGTGTATGGTCTGGGATACTCCCTGCTCGCGTTCGTTTACGACAAGAAGGACGACAGGAAGAGCCGCACCGCCACCCTCAACATCAATCATGTTGTTTTTGTGGAAGCCAGGCGAACGGCAGACTACCAGACCACCACTGGAATCCTTAAGATTCTTGACAACTCAGGAAATGCTGATGACATCATGGCTTTCTTGTCTGAACGCTTCCTGCCGCTTGACGATATTCAATCGCGGCAGTTGGCCGAGGAGCTTTTGAAGGAACGACCGGAAGTCGGCTATCTTACCATTTCAAACGCGCTGCAGTGGAGACTTCAGTACAGTCGTGTGATCGAAAGGCCGGTAAGGTGGCAGGAATCAACAAGGTCATCTGATGAACGAGGCGAGCAAAGTCGAATTCGGTGATTTTCAGACACCACCTGTTCTCGCGAGGGAGATTTGCGAGTTCCTTCGCGCCACCGGTGTGAATACGGACGTGATTGTGGAACCGACTTGCGGCAAAGGTAGTTTCATCTGTGCCGCCATAGATGCCTTCCCCAATGCAAAGGCGGCCTACGGTTTTGACATAAATCCCGAATATGTCCGTGATGCCCAACAGGCTCTCGGAATCGCCGGTGTACGGAAAGCCCATCTGGAATGCAGGAATTTCTTCCATGTGGACTGGGATGAGTTCTTCTCGGACAAGAGTGGTCACGTCCTTGTGATCGGCAACCCCCCGTGGGTGACAAACTCGGCTCTCGGAGCACTTGGTGGCAACAACCTGCCTGAGAAGACGAACTTCCAGAGGCTTGGCGGCTTTGCCGCCAAAACAGGCAAGGCCAACTTTGACATCTCCGAGTGGATGTTGATCCGAATGTTGGAAGTTCTGCACAGCCGCGCAGGTTGTGTGGCCATGCTCTGTAAAACCGCTACGGCGCGGAAGTTGTTGCGCCATGCCTGGATCAACCGGATGAACGTCGGACGTGCATCGCTTCATCTGATCGACGCGCAGAAGCACTTTCAGGCGTCAGTTGACGCCTGCCTTCTCATCGTACACACGGGCATTGCGGAGTCCACAGCTGCCGCCTCAGTCTATCCGGGGCTGTCGTTTGAGAGCCGGATTACGACCTTTGGCCTGGTTGGAAATGAGCTTGTGGCTGACATGGAAGAGTACCTCTTATTGCGTGATATTGACGGCATCCCCTATTATACATGGCGGTCGGGCATAAAGCATGACGCAGCGGGTGTTATGGAACTCAAGCAAGATAACGGGCATTTTACTAACGGACGAGGCGAGAAATGCCAACTGGAGCCCACGTACCTGTTTCCTCTCTTGAAATCGTCGGACGTTGCCAACGGGCGGACAATACCAGACCGTTATGTCATCGTCACGCAGCGGAGCCCGTCGGATAACACGGAAGTTATTCGGAAGAGAGCCCCCAAGACTTGGGCTTATCTTACGTCACACGCGAACATTCTTGATAATAGGGGCAGTATCATTTACAAGAAACGTCCACGGTTCTCCGTTTTTGGCGTAGGCGACTACACTTTCGCGCCGTGGAAGGTCGCTGTATCCGGCCTGTACAAGAATTGTAGGTTTGAGGTCATAGGTCAAAAGGATGGTAAACCGATTGTGTTGGACGACACCTGCTATTTCATCCCGTGTTCATCAGAGAAAGAGGCTGGCTTCTTGTGTGAGCTTCTTAATTCCGACGTTTGTCAGAGATTCCTCAGATCGCTTGTCTTCTTTGACGCCAAACGACCGGTCACGATTGATGTCTTGAACAGAATCGACCTGAAGAAGGTGGCGGAGCACGTGGACAGGGAGTCCGAGGCTAGCGAGGTTCTGATGACGGCAGCAGGATTTGAGGACAAGCAGCTCTTGTTGGTGTTCGAGAAGAAATCAGGGTATCGAATAAAGAA
>JAAYLN010000334.1 GCA_012521875.1 Lentisphaerota bacterium
CTTTGTCGCGAGCTTTGTCGCGAGCTTTGTCGAAAGCTGCCACATTGGGCGGACACGGAGATCCGCCGGTACGAGAATGGTGCGGCCGTGCCGTGCGGGAAGCGGGTGGAAGTGTCTCGGCGCAGAAGGCGACCGGGTCGGCGACAAGGGAGTCGCCGAGTTCGTCGGGCGGGAGGTCGTGGGGCAGGGCGACCGCGCCGGTGAGCCAGTAGCGCGTGCGCAGGGCCAGCAGGTTACGCTGGCGGCGCGCGGTTTCGGGCTCGTCGCCGTCCGGTGCTGACAGCAGGTCGAGATCGGCACGGCAGGTGGTGAGGCAGAACACCTCGCCCGGCCGCAGGTCGAGCGTGGCGTGCCGCTGGCGCTGGATGGTGACCGTTTTGCCCGTGAGCATATCCCAGGCGGTGTCGGGTGTGAAGACCCCGGTGGGCCATTCGGCGGTATGGGCGTGGCCGGCATCGAGATTGGCGACCACCAGCAGCGTTTTGCCCTGCGGCGCGGTACGGCGCGCCACCACGACGTTGCCGCCGCCGCGCTGGACGAGCTCGACCGTGGCGCCGAAGCCGAAGGCCGGATGGCGCGCCAGCAGCCGGTTGAGGCGCGCGATGGCCTCCACCTGGTTGTCGGGGGCGTTCCAGCGCAGGTCGGTGGCGCCGTGGACATTGATCTTCTCGGTGGCCAGCCACTCGACGCCGTTGGTGATGCCGAAGGCGCCGCTCTGCGAGAGCAGGGCGGCCAGCGCCGTGCGCATGCGGGCATGGACGGGGCCGCGGGCGGCGAGGCGGTTGTTGTCGTGCGTCTCGGCGAAGTGGATCAGCGGGCCGATCGTCTGCGAGCGCGCGATGGCGTCCGGCAGGTAGCGTTCCAGGGCACGGCGATCCTCCTCCTGGAAAATCTCCGAGTAGGCCCAGTCGAGGTTGGCCTCGGTCAGGAGTTCGTCGGTGACCTCGATCTTGCCGCCCAGCCCCTCCAGCAGGAAGAGCGTCTCGGGGTAGGCCTGGCGCACGCGTGCAACGATGTAGCGCCAGGTCTCGGTGGGGATCATGTAGCCGGCATCGCAACGGAAGCCGTCGCACCCCTGGCGGCACCAGAAGAGGAAGACGTCGGCCATGGCGGCGCGCAGTCCGGGCTGGGTGTAGTCGAGGGCCACGAGGTCGGCCCAGATGGTGCCCCAGGCTCCGGGCGAGGTGAAGGTGCCGTCCGCATTGCGCTCGAACCATTCGGGGTGGTGCGTCTGGAGCGTCGAGGCCCAGCCGGTGTGGTTGGCGGGCAGGTCGATCAGCAGGCGCGCGCCGCGGGCGTGGACGGCGTCGGCCAGCTCGCGGAACTGGTCGAGCGGCGTCGTGCGGCGGTCGAACTCGGCCAGGGCGGGATCGACATCGAGGAAGTCGAGCCCGGCGAAGGGGCTGCCGAAGCGGCCCATGCGCGCGTAGGTGGTGGGGGTGGGGTGGATCGGCAGGAGCTGGATGATGCGGAAGCCGAGCGTGCCGATGATGAAGTCGAGCTGGCGGATCAGGTTGCGGAAGGTGCCGGAGGGGGGGATGACGGTATAGCCGGCGGCATCCAGCGGCACGGTCGCGGCGTCCAGTTCGGGCTTGGCGGGCGGGCGCATGTCGGCGGTGAACTGGCGGACGAAGGCCGTGTAGAGCGTGTTGGCACAGGCCGAGGCGGCCGAGGCCACCTTGAGCGAGGTGTTGTCGCCCTCCGGCCACTCGGGCCCCGGGCGTCCCTCCGGCATGAGGCAGCATTTGGCGGCGAACCAGCCGGGGTGCAGCAGCGGCAGGCGCACCTCGAACAGGTCGGCGCCGATCCGCTGCATGGGGATATCGAGCCAGTCCGAGGCCAGGAAGGGGCGCTCGTGCTCGGTGTGGGCGATGATTTCCGCGCGCCGCAGGTCGGCCCGCACGGCGTTGGTGCGCAGAAATGCGCTGCCCGCGGTGCCGGACGGCACGCGTAGAGTGAAGGTGACTGTGTCGCCTGCGCAGGCCAGAAGGTGCGTTCCAGGCGCCGGATGCTGAACCAGGTGATGCACGGGATTCTCGTTAGGGCAGGTAGTTCCGACGTCCTGCCGCGCGTCCTCCCCAAATGCGCGGGGAAAGGCCGAAGTTTACACAATGCGGGAAATAATGTCAGCAACCCTTTTGCGCGGACGAGGACGATGGGCTGCAGCAGTATTAAGGCATGGCGGGATATGTGGGGCGTCAGCCACCGGCAGTACCGGCAGTACCGGCAGGCACGGCAGTACCGGGCAGCCTGAAGACTGCAAGCCCACAACTGCAAGGCTCCCGCGCTGGCTCGAGGACGAGGACGAGAACGAGGCGCTGGCTTTTCCCGCGCCTTCCCTTCCCCTTCCCCTTCCCCTTCTCTGGCCCTGTGCCGCCGAATACCTTGCCCAGAGCCGGTTCACCTTCTATAATGCGCGCAACTTTTTTACAGGAGTTGGGAAGACCATGAGCGAGACGCATGCGGCGAAGTCATTGAATCTCTGGCCGGGGGAACTGCCGGGTTCCTGCCGCGAGGATCAGCGTGATCATCCGATGGCCGGGGAGATACCCCATCTGGTACCGTTTCTGCTGCCCGGGGATGGCACGGTACGGCCTCTGGTGGTGGTTTGCCCCGGCGGCGGCTATGGCTGCCGCGCCGGACACGAGGGCACGCCCATAGCCGAGTGGCTGAACGGGATCGGCATGAATGCGGTGGTCTGCAACTACCGGGTCTATCCCTGGCTGCATCCTACGCCGCTGATGGACGCGCAGCGCGCCGTGCGCCTGGTGCGGGCGCATGCCGGCGAGTGGGGCGTCGATCCGTCGCGTATCGGCGTGCTCGGCTTCAGCGCCGGCGGGCATCTGGCCTGCTCGGTGGCCAACTTCGGAGACGACGGCGAGGCGTGCTCCGACGATCCCGTCGCGCGCTACTCCTCGCGCGTCCAGGCGCTGATCTCCTGCTATGCGGTCGTCAGCAGCGGCCCGAGCGGACATGCGGGCTCGTTCCATAACCTGCTGGGCGAGAACCCCGCGCCGGAACTGCTGCAGAAGCTCTCGCTCGAGACGACCGTCACGCCCGCCAACCCGCCATCCTTCATCTGGCACACCTTCAACGACGGGGCGGTGCCGGTGGCCAACGCCCTGCTCTACGCGCAGGCTCTCGATGCCGCGAAGGTGCCCTTCGCCCTGCACGTCTATCCCAACGGGCATCACGGACTCGGCCTGGCCCGCGAGGCGCCGGGCACGGCCAGCGGCTGGACGAAGGAATGCGAAGCCTGGCTGCGCGAGCTGGGCTGGCTGTAGGGATTTGTGATTTTAGACTGCCGCGCGGCTGCGCCGCGAGAAAACCATGAGTAACTGCGACAAAGTGTCCAAGTTATAGGCAAGATTGGGGCTGCGCGCGTCCTCATTCGCGATGCGGCTGCTGCGACTGGTTTTTGAATCAGGAAGGCAGGAAGGCAGGAAGGTGTTTTGAACCGCCAAGGTGCCAAGGCCGCCAAGTGGGGAATTGGTTCAACCGCAGATGTCCTGCTTCGCAGGCGCATATGTCGCAGATGTCCGTGGATTTGAGTCGGTGGCACAGGTGGGATGGTGATGGGTGTCGATGACGTCGGCAATCAGCTTCGATGGGGTTGACGGGGGTCGGCAGGGGTCGATGGGGGGCGAGTGAGTGGGCAGTCCCGGTGCAGCCGCGAGGGCTTAAACAAGGCAGGCAGTGCGGGGCAGGCCTGCCTGCCCGCGCAGGCCAGCGCAGACAGGAATGTCCGCGCCACACTGGGGCAGCATTCGGCGATGGTCGGCGATCCTGTCGCCGCCTGTCGATATCCGCCGGCAGTACCGGCAGGCACGGCAGGCACGGCAGTACCGGGCTCGAGGACGAGGACGATTGGTCTGGCCTGATGCACTTCTGCCGCTCCCGCTTTCACTTTCGACAAAGCGTAGGGACGGAGTGCGGGGACGAAGCGTAGCCGACAAAGCGTGGAGACAAAGTGTGGAGACTAGGTGTAGGCGCGAAGCACCCACTTCAACCCACTCTTAATCTCCATCTTAAACGGCACGCTGTCTTACGCCACCCGCTTACTCCATTTTCGTGTGAATTCGCGTCCATTTGCGGTTCCTGTTCTCAGCGCCTCTGTGCCTCTGTGAGAAAAAATAACGGCGCTTTCGATAAAGGCGACAAAGCTCCCGGCAAAGCTCACGACAAAGTGGGGTGGGGGGCCGCCCCGCCCGCCTTTCATGCATCCCATATCTTGTAATTATCACGGATTATGCTTGATAATTGCCGCACTTTAGAATAAAATGTCGCATATATGGATTACCCGCTTTCCCTTCAGATAACCTCACCGCGTGACTTCACGAAGGTGCTTGGCGAGACTGTGCGCGCCATGCGGCAGAGGGAGTCCTGGACTCAGCCCGAACTTTCCTCGCGGTCGGGAGTCCCCGTCTCAACCCTGTCCCGTCTCGAGCGGACGGGCCATGGATCGGCGGACACCCTTGCACGCCTGCTCTTCGCCCTCGGTGCGCTCGACGCCTTCCACGATTTTCTCAAGGAGCGCAAACGTCTGGCGATGCTTCCCAAGTCGCTGGAGGATTTCGAGCCGCGGGCGAAGCCGCAGCAGCGCATCCGCCGCAAGGGGCGTGCCACATGAAACTTCGCGTTCCTCATGGATGAGAAGGGCGTCTGGCGGCTCTCCCCCTTCTACGACTTCACCTTTGCCCACGGCCCGAACGGCTGGCAGCCGCTCTCCGTTGCCGGCGAGGGGGAGCATCCGGGCGCGGCGGATCTGCTCCGCCTCGCGGACGATGTCTCCCTGCGCCGCGCGGATGCCGTCGCGGTTCTCGACCGCGTCAAGTCCGTCCGTGACGAGTGGCGCGGGCGGTTGCGGAAGCTTGGTGTCGGACTTCCGCCCGACTAGCTGCAGTGATGGAGCGTGGGGACAGGGCGTCCCGAACCGGGTGCGCTCCACAATAGTGGATGCGCACCCAGAATTCAGAAGCCAGAATTCAGAATTCAGAATGAAAAAGCGCCTCCTTTTGCTTCCATTTTCGTGTCCAAGCAATTTAGACACACATCCTGAATGGACGGCAAAACACTCAAATTGTTGCCTTGCAATATTCTGGATACTGGATGCCTTGCTGAATTCTGGATTCTGTGCGATTCAACCAAGTTGAATCGCACCCTCCCGACCCAAGGGGGCTTGTTGTTCCATTGACCTTATTGACAAGGTTGACAGTGGCTCGCGACGGAACCTCACCCTGTCAATGAGGATAGAGTCAAACGCCGCGTATGACGTTACATAGCCATTTATCTTCACATTTGTTTTTGATAAATCTTGGAACCATGATGAAATCTTTCAACAGATGGCTTGTGATGTCGCTGATGTGCTCCAATCTGTGCTTAGGTCTGATGGAAGTCCACCATTCTTAAAACGCCGCGCCATCACGGCACTATCCCATTTAGACATTCCGGTTGCTTTAGGTAGCGTATCCGACCTGCTCTTTGCTGATGAGGCCTCGGTTGCATATTCTGCCTTTGACTCGGCAGACGGCTTACCAAGCACCAACCGTATCATTATTTCGGCTGCTGTTGCACAATTACAGAAGCTGCAGGATGCCTATGCGAACAAGCAGGCACTCTCGCACAATCAGGCTGCACTTCTTGGCAAGGTTGCGCTGATCCTTAAGCTGGCGTATCGGGCAGATGACTTGTTGGGCGATGAGTTGCATGATGTCAGAAAGGCGGTTGTTCTTTTAACAGGAGCAAATGACAGAGTAGTTCTTGAAAGAGTGGTGTCGTTGTTTGCAGAACTGTCAAATGACGACGATCATGAATTGATTGTCCATTTGTTGTCGAGCAACTCGGCGAGAGTTTGGTCACGTGCCGCATTGGCATGTTCTCGCTGCTCCCCGGACATGATTCTCAGACATAAGCGGGTTTTAATCGCGTTGCTTGATGATGACTCGGCAGATGTAAGGAACTTCGCCTTGTATGCACTTAGGAAGGGGCTTGGCGAAAAGGCCGGAAGCTACCTTTCCAAGCCCGAATACGAAGTACAGAAAGCAAGGGTGCTTGAAAAGTATCGAGAACAATCGAATTGCTCTACGGAAATACATCCAGGCAACCCGAACTCCGAGCGGAGTCGGCCAAGACAGTTTGGTCAAGATAGCGGCTTGTTCTAGGGGCCGCGTTCGGGTACAATAGGCGCATTCGTTTGAACGCCGATGACGCCACTGACAGACACGCAGCCATGCCAACCCCGAATGCCGCATTCCTAACGTCGATCCTGACCCGCACGGGCCTGCTCACGGAGCAGCAGGTGGGGCAGGCGCTCGAGGCCGCCCCCTCGATGGAGGGGGGGCTGGTCGCGGCCGTGGTCAGCGTGACCGGCTGCCGCGAGGCCGATTTCCTGGAGAGGCTCGCGCCGCTGCTCGGCATGGAGTTCACCGCGCTGGCGGGCCGGGAGCCGGAGCGCGACACCATCGAGCGGCTGCCGCCGCGGGCTGTCTTCCAGTATGGCGTGGTGCCGGTGAGCTTCGCCAACGGCGTGCTGACCGTGGCCACCGCCGACCCCTTCAATACCGGCATGGCCGACGGCCTGCGCCTGGCCGTGGGCTGCGCCGTGCGCCTGACGCTCGGCACGCGCGAGGAGATCGGCAAGGCGGCGCGCAAGTACTACGGCGTCGGGGCCGACACCGTCGAGAAGATGATGGAGGACGGCCGCTTCGACCTCGAGGTGGACGGCGACCTCTCGAAGGTTGACCTCAGC
>JAAYLN010000457.1 GCA_012521875.1 Lentisphaerota bacterium
CGGACAGATACTCGTAAGTATCATGGTCGAAATAGTCGGTTCCGTAATCGACCTCGTTGCCGGACCCGTCGTATTGCGACCAGCGCCAATAGAGCGATCCGCCTGCTGCAGGGTGACGCGCCTCCGAGTATGCAGCGCGTCCCATCTGATCAAAGTAGTTGAAAACGGTTTCCCGTGGCGATTCGCGCTCAACCGTGCGCCCGAACCTCGAGACGGTGACAAGCGGCGTCGCCGCATCGGTGGCGCGGATGGTTGTCAGCTCGCAGGTCTGCGGGTCAAAGCTGCTCTGCTCGGTCGTCGCCGAGCCGTCCGGTGCGATGCTAACCGTCTGGCTCCGCAGGGCGTCGGAAAGTCCCGTCAGTTGGCGGCGGGTCGTGGAGACTGCATTGGTGACGCCGCCGCACGAGGTGCTGCTGGTGTCCACCCGCCAGACAGTCCCGTCGATGTTCTCGTGGCGGGTTTCGGAGGCGGTCGTGATGCCGCTGCGGACGGTCGCGACGGTGTCGCCCAGCGCATCATAAAGGTAGGCGGTGGCGGGCTGCCCAGTCGTCTCGGTGCGGATCAGGCGCGGGGTGGTGCCGTCGTAGATATTGGTGGTCACGAGCCACGTGCCTCCGGCGCCGGGCGTGAGCGTCGCGACCGTGCAATCGCGCGCGTCGTACCGGCGCCGGATGACGGCCAGATGGCTGGTCTCGGCGGCCAGACTGCGGTTGCCAAGGTCTGTCGCGGCTACGGCATTCAGGTTGCGGCATTTAATGGCATTCGTCACAGCGGTTCGAAGGCAGTTGCGGAAGATCGGCATTGTGAAGTAAAGCCCCTTTTCACGAGTAATCATTGAAAAATCATTCATGCGAAGCAGTTGCAGTACGTTACGGCTTACGAAAACGCATTATGATCACATATACTCCGTCCTTTGCCTCGACTAGGCTTGCCCTAAACTGCACCCCGTTAGCGACCCAATCGGCTGATAATGAGCTATGAGGAAAAGCAAGCTTCCGCCCTTTGAGTCTAGACTCAATTAATCGAACACTGGTTTCCAATGGAATACGGTGATAGACGGTAACGCCAGGCTGTTGTGTTGTTGGGAGAGTGATCGGCGACCGAGAAAAGAGAACCCATTCATAATAGTTATAGCTTGGGTCTCGTCCTCCTCCGTCATCGGTGCTAAGAATCTCAACATCTGGCGGGATATCAAGCATTGTCTGGCTTTCAATATCCCTAATCACAGATTCTTGATTAGAGATTATGGCCTCATTAAGTCGTATATTCAAAACTCCATAAACAGTGATCAAGACAGCACACAAAACAAGGGAAACGTTCCTGTAGATGATCATTAGCGATCTCCTTGCCCGGATTTCCATCCATCGGTTATGGTGGGAGCCTCACCCTTGCGCCATTTAATTGTCTTCTTGACAGAACCATTCATGTCGAACTCCTGTGCAAGACCCTGCTTTTGGAAAGTTCCCATGAACTCGTCAGTTACTTCAACGCCGAGAATTTTAACAGACTTTCCGGCATCCCAGTTATACCTGTCGAAAACTGTACTCCATTTCCAGCGTGTAGCATTCGCCGCAAACCTCGGCTGTGCCTTTGCCCCATGCACTATAACCTCCTGCCTCTTGGTCGTAAATATGAGCGCCATATCGGAAGATATTGCCGAGGGCCTTGGAGCCGGTTGAGCGAATTTGGCCGCCATATGGGTAATATTCATATTCTGCTACAGTTGCCCCTTCATCATCGAGCATCTGGACGATGTTGCCAAGGGCGTCCTGGCAGTAGAAATAGGTTTTGGCATCATCGTTCGTGACGAGTGTCATTGAAAGCAAGCAGCCGGCACCGCCGACATAATAGCCGCGCATGTTATTGGTAAAAGCGTTTGTGACGGGCAGGGCGCTGCCGCCAAATGTGTCCACCCGCCGCGTGGGCATGGCAATGGCGTTGTTGAGATAGTCGAAGCGTGAAACCGTCACGGCATTGAAACCGTTCTCCAAGGATGCGATCAGGTCGCGCTGCGGCTCGTAGGCACGCGACCAGTGGAAACCGGCGGAGTTGTTGTGGGGGTTAAGCAGCTGGTAGGCCAGACCAAGTGAATTGAAAGTGTTGTAAAACTCGTCAGCATGGCTGTTTGTGCCATAGCCTGTCGCGGCCGCGCCATTTAGGTTGCGGCATTTAATGGCATTCGTCACGGCGTTTCGAAGGCAGTTGCAGAAGATAGACATTGTTAGGGGAAGCCTATTTCACGAGTAAGCGTTTAGAAATCAGGCCTGTAAAGCGGTTGTAGTACGCTACGGCTTACGAAAACGCATTATGATCACATATACTCCGTCCTTTGCCTCGACTAAATCAGCCTCGAACTTCGCCTCATTGACAACCCATTCCGTCGATAATGTACTACGAGGTTGAGTAAGCTTTCGTCCTTTTAGCCTCGACTCGATGAGTGGAACGGTGGTATCCAATTGCAAATCCAGATAGTTTGTAACACCACCGGGTAGTTGCATTTTTGGAAGAGTTATCGACGATGGAGAAAAAAGAACCCACTCATAATAGTTATAGTTGGGGTCTCTTCCTCCTCCGTCATCGGCACTAAGAATTACAACATCTGGTGGAAGGTCAAGCGCTGTCTGGTTTTCAATGTCCGCAACAACAGTTTCCATATTGAAGGTCATTGCATTGTTAGACTTTACGCACGAAACACCATATACGACGACGAAAGCACCAGATAGAACCAGAAAGACGTATCTGCAGATGTGCATTAGCGACCTCCTCTCTCGGATTCCCATCCGTCGGTTATGGCGTGAGCCTCACCTTTGCGCCATTAAATTGTCTTCTTGACAGAACCATTCATGTCGAACTCCTGTGCAAGACCCTGCTTATGGAAAGTTCCCATGAACTCGTCAGTTACTTCTTGGCCGAGAATTTTAACAAACTTTCCGGCATCCCAGTTATACCTGTCGAAAACCTTGTACTCCATTTCCAGCGTGTAGCAATCGCCGTAAACCTCGGCCGTGCCTTTACCCCATGCACTATAACCTCCAACTGCGTAATACCAGTTCCAGTTCTCAGTCTTCAGGTTGTACCCGGGAGATACACTGCCAGATGTAATTCGGTGTATGCCGTTGTCTAAGGTTTCTGTAAAACCCTTTGCCATTTCCACCTCTCTTGCAAAAACCCGCTTAGCAGATGGTACGTCATCTATCATTGCCTGGAGTCGAATTGTGTATTGGCCGCCTAAATTGCCAAAGTAATACAGCAGATGGGCTGCAGCATCAGGCAAGCCAGACAACATCCTCACTGGCGGCATAAATTATAGAGGCTTTGAGCATAACCATCCCGATAGTGGCTGGTTCGGAATTCCATGGGCCGGATCCCGGATCCGGCGTGATGTGCGGGTCGGATGTTCCAATCTTGTAGCCTGCAAGTCCAAACCAATCGGCCTGGTTGACAGGATCATTGGAACAATACTCGTAGATGTTGATTCCGCCCGCCTCCCTTATCCGATCACGAGATAAGAAGCGGCCGATACTTTGGGAGAAGTAGCGATTCCTCGCGTAGTAGATTCCTGCCTCTTGGTCGTAAATATGAGCGCCATATCGGAAGATATTGCCGAGGGCCTTGGAGCCTGTTGAGCGAATTTGGCCGCCATATGGGTCATATTCATATTCTGCTACAGTTGCCCCTTCATCATCAAGCATCTGGACGATGTTGCCAAGGGCGTCCTAACAGTAGAAATAGGTTTTGGCATCATGGTTCGTGACGAGTGTCATCGAAAGCAAGCAGCCGGTACCGCCAACATAATAGTTGGTAAATCCGTTGCTTGACATTGCGCAAACAAGATCCCAGGCGTTCCAAATATACGTGGTGGAGTTAGTCGCCGTGTAACTCCCCATGGAGTAATCATGCTTCACCGTCTTGCTAACCCTTCGCCCCATGTGGTCATACTCATTTTCAATACAGAATTTGAAATCATCGGGGACGCTAGGGAGAGATTCAATTCTTATAAGGCGGTTCTCGCCGTTCCAGACGTAGTGCCATTCTTGGCCATCGTAGGTCATGTTGCCGTCCAAATCGTAGGTGGGAATCATTTGGGACGGATGAACATGATTCACACGATTGGTGATCAGTGTGTACTGGTTCAGCGGATTGGAGTAATAAACCCACCCCGAAAGGTTGTTTGTGGACGCAAGCCGGTTGCCGATGGGATCATACGCGAAGGCGTAGCTGTTGGTGCCCATGGTGGCGGCGGTAAGCTCGCCGCGCATGTTATTGGCAAAAGCGTTGGTTACGGGTAGGGCGCTGCCGCCAAGTGTGTCCACCCGCCGTGTGCGCATGGCAATGGCGTTGTTGAGATAGTCGAAGCGCGAAACTGTTTCGGCATTGAAGACGTTCTCCACGGATGCGATCAGGTCGCGCTGCGGCTCGTAGGCACGCGACCAGTGGAAACCGGCGGAGTTGGTCATGCCCGAAATGAGATCGGTGCCGGGAAGGTAGGAATATGTAGCTACGGATGGCGCGGATGCCACGGATGAAGAGACACTGTGGAAGCGACCGAACATGTCATAAGCATATGACACCTCGTAGCCCTTGTCGAGCAAGAAGCCGGTGTCGCGACCGAGGGTGTCGGTGGAACGGGAGATTGTCATTCCGACTGCGCCATTATTGGTTCATCAGAGTATCAGCGAATGCCTACAACCCTATGCTTAACCGGTAGCCATATGCGAATGTTTCCTGCAGAAACAAGATGCAGTGTAGTTTCAAAGGTGCCGCCGCAGGGGTTGGAATATTTTACACGGCAACATTGGTGATCATTGAGGTATTCTAGACTGTCGATTGCCAGACATGGCTTTGGCAACTGTTGCACGCCAACCAATTTATGTATGGCTTTAAATATCTGGGCATTATCGTCCAATTCTACAGCTTGATCGACGCTACCGTAGTAGTATTCAGCAAGAATCAACCTAATGCCCGGATGCTCAACCCCAGCCGCATCTACTGCTGCAATGACACAGGATGCATGATACGAAATGCTGGCATAAGAACTATTTCGCTTCCGAGCCGTCATTTGCTCGTGCAGTTCCGCCTCCAGTTCATTCCGAAGAAGGATTGAGGCAAGGGCATTGGTTCCTTGATCGGGATCGCTCAAGGCAAGCATAACTTTGGCATAGAAGCGATCATTCCAATCAGAGGACTGGAGAAGAATATGGAGAATATCTTCTTGCTCCTTCTGTTGTACGCTGGATACCTGTGCATTTGCGGCGAATCCCGCGAGGAACAGACAGATACTAACTATTGTAAAGTGCTTATACATACGCTATTCCTCTTACGGCATAACACCACCAAGCGGCTGCTCGGGCGTACTTGGCGCTGGACTTCCCGGATTAGCATGGTCGGCCTCATTGTTCCAATAACGGAGAATCCGCTTCAAACCCATGTGTTGGACTGTTTTCGCCCAACGATCGCAATGTTCCTTCGTGCGGGTTCCGGATTCCCATCGGTTCAGATCAGGCATGAGTTCATCTCGGATAAGCGATTGCATACTCATAATATGCTTTTGTTCATGTCCATATGTGCCACGTTTATCTTCGATTGATATTTGCTCACCCATCGGCGGCTTGTATCTAGCATCAAGGAACATGTCGATCCACAGATATATCTTGCAGTGCATGCTTACGGTGCAATCATCTTGACAGTGACAAGTGCAAACGACCTCAAAATGATTTTCTCTGACTTGGCCCAAGATTCGGGGAAACAGCCCATTATCTCCCCTTGTATCATCTACGCCAAGATCTTCGTAGGTGTACGTGCAGTTCTGAACAGGGTCAGGCCGAAAGTCGTAATCTGCTAAGCCGTCAGGATCAATCCGTCCAGTCGGACGGTTGCGGCAAAATACGAATGCGTTCTGGCTGCCCTTCTCCCCTATCGGATCCCTGTTGTGCCACCGCATCAGTTCGGGCGAGTAGAAACGATAACCGTAGTAATAAAACCCAGTTTCGACATCATAGTATTTGGTCGAAAAACGGTGGCGTAAGTCGTCTGCTAGTTGGCCGGACTTGGAGATGGTATGCCCGAAGGCGTCGTAGGCGTACTCGGCCACGATTGCGCCTTGCTCATCAGCGTATGCTATGATGTTGCCGTTGTTGTCATAGAACGGGAAGTACCATGCGCCGTCCATCTGTACCGCCAGTAACCCACCAACACCGCCCGCGCCTTGCATACTTCCTGACAGATCACGCCCCCACACATAGTGGTTGGTGGTTGGTGGTTGATGGTTGGTGGTGATTGTCTCGGCAACCAGATTCCAGCCGTCATATAGGTAGGTATGCGTCGCCTCGGGGGTGAATTTCAGCACCCGGCGGCTAAGGTGGTCGTAAGCGTTGGAGACTACGCACACGTTGTTTGAGTATGCGGCAACTAGCCTGTTCTCGGCATCATACGTATAGTTGAAACGCCCGTCCCATGTCATATTTCCATCTAAATC
>JAAYLN010000335.1 GCA_012521875.1 Lentisphaerota bacterium
AGCCCTCGGTGGTAAATGCGCCATGATAGATGGCCAGATTGGTCGAGGCACCATCCTCGGCAGCATAGGCATAGACCGCCACCTTGACGCCATTGTCATCAATGACCGCCTTATCCTCGCTGGGAACGAACTTGATCATCGTGTCGACGTAGATGTTTTCGGCCGCAAAGCCAACCACCGAGCTCAGCGCGTTGGTCAGCGTTCCACCCTCGGTGTCCAGTTGCAGCACCTTGTTATGGTCTGTGCCTTTAAAAGGCTTCGGATAGCCGAAGGTATCCGGCTCGGTGGGTGTGCCTGCGACGATTGACGAAATGTCATCGACACCGCCTGACCATGCGGATGTGTCCGCCAAGCCGGTCGCTTTCAGCACGTTCGTTAGACTGGCACCTTCAAACCCCTCACTATAGTAAGTGGTTTGTGCCAGCACCGTACTCGTCATCATGCCCAGGGCAACCATTAGCCCCAGGGCGATTCTTGCGTACTTCATGGTGTACTCCAGTTAGTGGTTAAAAGTTCCCCCCGCCGGGCGGGAGAAACCCTATTGCGTGTATGATGCAATCTTAGACTTTTGGGCGGGTGCTGTCAACCCCCTCAAAAAATATTTTTTTTACCGCCCCCCTGCTGGGCGGTCGCGGGGTCGAGCAGGTCGCGCAGGCGGTCGGCGAGCACGTTGAAGGTCAGGACCAGGCCGAAAAGGGCCAGCGTCACGAAGGTCATCTCCCACCAGACCCCCTGCCAGAGGCGCAGACGGGCGTTGTTGAGCATCACGCCCCAGGAGGGCTCGCCCTGCACGCCGATGCCCAGGAAGCTGACAAACACCTCGGTGCCGACCGCCGCCGGAAAGCGTACCGAGAAGGAGATCAGCACCAGGTGCATCACGTTGGGCAGGATGTGGCGCAGCAGGATGCGCCCGTGGCCGTAGCCGAGCACGCGCGCCGCCTCGACGTAGGTGCGTCCGCGGTGCTTGATGACCTCGGCACGGATGCTGCGGCAGACGCCTACCCAGGTGGTCAGGCCGATGCCCCAGGTGACACCGGCCAAACCCTTGCCGACCACCATCGAGACCGCCAGGATCAGCAGCAGGCTGGGTATCGAGGCCACCGTGGCGCAGAGCCAGACCACGAAGGCGTCCATCCGTCCGCCGAAGTAGCCGCCGAGGCAGCCGAGCAGCACACCCAGCGGCAGGGCGATCAGCGAGGTGAGCACGCCGACGAGAAAGGCGATGCGCGTGCCCTGCACCAGGCGCAGCAGCACATCGCGCCCGAGGTTGTCGCTGCCGAGGAGGAAGAGGGGCGGTTGGAGGGAGTGAGAAACACCACTTTGTCGCGAACTTTGTCGGAAACTTTGTCGAAAGCGAAGGAGTAAGCGGGTGGAGTAAGGTGTGCCCGGCAAGGCCGGACATGCGGACGGGGCTGAAGCCCCTAAATGACTTCCGCCTGAAGGCGGTACTCCGGCCGGGGAGACCTCGTGCAAAGCATCCGGCGTCCGGGACGGGGCACCCTGGCTCCACGCTCCATCACTGCGGCTAGCCGGAGGCGGCGTCGCCCTACCCTTCGAGTAGCTGTGCCAGGAGCGTGCGCTGGTGCCCTGCTGGTGGACGAGCAGACGCTCGTCCCTCCCGTGGCTGCGGGCTTGGCGTCTTTCGCGGTTCCCTGTGTGCGGCTCGCCGGTCACGCCGCGTTGCGGCGTGACGGGGACGGCTCGCCCTACATCTCCCAAACCCTCCATTCGCGGCCATTCGCGGCCATTCGCGCTTCTGGGGCATACGGCATGCCGTGCGCCTATTGACGCTCCCCCTTCTTTTCGCGCCCTTTCGCGTGTTTCGCGGTGAAACTCTTCCTCCATTCGCGCGCATTCGCGGCTATTCGCGGTTCCGCCTTCCCCTTCGGCATTCTCGTTACGCCGGACCTCCGTGTCCGGTGCCTGAACCCTGAACCCCGGCCCCGTCGAGGACGAGGACGAGGACGATAGATCCCCCCCTGAACCCTCCTCGCCGCCGCCTACGGCGGGGGCGAGGAGGCGCATGATGGCCGGCGGCTGGTAGCGCCAGGCCTCGTGTACCCGGTTGTAGGGCGGCACCTCGTCGCGCCAGCGGGCGCGGCGGTAGGTGACCTCGCCCCAGAGCGCGGCGAGCGTGTAGAGCACGAGGGAGATCAGGCAGAGGCGCGTGCTGCGCGTCTGCCAGAGCCGGGCCAGGATGGTGGGGTTGGCGGGAGTCATGGCGCTACCCCAGCCTCACGCGGGGGTCGAGCCACGCGTAGCAGAGGTCGGTGGCGAGGTTGACGAGCTGGTAGAGCAGCGCGCCGATGATGACGATGGCGCGCACGGTGGCCATGTCGGCCGAATGGATCGCGTTGAGGCTCGCGCCGCCGAGCCCGGGGATGCCGAAGAAGCTCTCGAGCAGCAGGCTGCCGGTGAAGAGGAAGGGCACCGAGAGGCTGACGTAGGTGACGATGGGGATGAGGCTGTTGCGCAGCACGTGGCGCACGAGGATGCGGGTCGGGCGCAAGCCCTTGGCGATGGCGGTACGCACGTAGGGGCGGTGCAGCTCGTCGAGCAGCACGGTGCGGTAGAAACGGGTGTCGCGGCCGAGTCCGCTTACAATGCCTATAAGCACAGGCAGCAGCAGGTAGGTCCAGTGCTCGAAGCCCCAGAGGGGGAAGAGGCGCAGCTTGTAGGCGAGAAAGTACTGTCCGGCCAGCACCCAGACGACATAGTTGACGCTCATGAGCAGCGTGGTACCGAAGAGCACCGCGCGGTCGGGGGCCCTGCCGCGCCAGACGGCGGCCACCATGGCCAGCATCAGCGCGATCAGGGTGCCGCCGACGAGCATGGGCAGGGTTAGGGCGAGCGAGGGGCCGACCCCCTCGCGCAACACGCGCGCGACGCGCATGCCGTAGGCGGTGGAGTCGCCCAGATCGCCCCGCAGCAGGGCGCCCAGGTAGTGGAAGAGCTGCGAGTCGAGCAGGTGGGCATTACGCCTCGTGAGCCGTGCGCGCGGCGCGCGCGCGGCGGCCGGCGCCTCAGCACCGGCCACGTCAATCCACACCGCGCTCCAGCCGGCGGGGATGGTGAAGGTGGTATTGCAGCGCAGCCCGAAGATCTGCGAATGGAAGGGCGCGACGACCTCGTTGGTCGCCGCGTGATCGGCACGCACCAGCCGGATGGTGGCGGCGGATGGTGCTCCACCACCCCCGCGCAGGTCGAGCCGCCACTCTCCCTCATTCAGTGGAAAGGCGGGAGCCAGGCGGCCATCCGCCGGCAGCGGCGCGCCCGCGCTCCAGGCGCGGCTGGGCGCCCAGCGGCCGGCCAGCAGCTGCTTGTCGTAGCCATGGCGGGCGTCGAAGGCCGCCAGCGAGACGGCGTTGGCATGCTGGCCCAGAGCCACCTCGGCGGGCGAGCCGCCCACCACGTGGAAGAGCAGGAAGGTCAGCAGCAGCACACCCGCCGTGGTGGGCACCAGCGCCAGCAGGCGCCTGAGCGTGTAGCGCAGCATGGGAGGGGCGGAGCGTATCCGACAAGGTGTGGGGACAAGGTGTGGAGACAAAGTGTGCCTCTGACCCATTCCAACTGCCTACTGCCACTGCCTACTGCCACTGCCGCCGCCCCACAGGGGCGGCGGCACCCTCCGCTCACTCCTCAGCGTCAATCTCCGCTTCGGTTTCGGTATCGGGATCGGCGGCGGGGCGGCCCCTGACGGCGGCGGCGGCGGGCACGGTCTCCCTGATCTTCTCGACGATCTGCTGCACGACATCCGGGTTCTGGCGCAGGTACTCGGTGGAGGCCAGGGCGCCCTGGCCGAGCTGCTCGGTTCCGAAGCTCAGCCACGAGCCGCGCTTGGTGACGACGTTGTGGGTCAGGCCGGCATCGAGCACGGAGCCTTCCCATGAGATGCCGCGCGAGTAGAGGATGTCGAACTCGGCCTCGGTGAAGGGCGGCGAGACCTTGTTCTTGACCACCTTCACGCGGGTGCGGTTGCCGATGACCGCGCCGGAGGTGTCCTTCAGCGCCCCGATGCGCTGCACGTGGAGACGTACCGAGGCGTAGAACTTGAGCGCGCGGCCGCCGGGCGTGGTCTCGGGATTGCCGAACATGACGCCGATCTTCTCGCGGATCTGGTTGGTGAAGAGGCAGAGGGTCTTGGTCTGGGCGATCGAGCTGGTGAGCTTGCGCATGGCCTGCGACATCAGCCGCGCCTGCAGGCCGACATGCGCGTCGCCCATGTTGCCGTCGATCTCGGCCTGCGGCGTGAGGGCCGCGACGGAGTCGACGACCACGACATCAAGCGCGCCGCTCTTGACGAGCTGCTCGGTGATCGTGAGGGCCTCCTCGCCCGAGTTGGGTTGCGAGACGAGCAGGTCGTCGAGCTTGACGCCGATACGGCGGGCGTAGTTGGCGTCCATGGCGTGCTCGGCATCGACGAAGGCGGCCAGTCCGCCCTCGCGCTGCGCGCTGGCGATGACGTGCAGCGCCAGCGTGGTCTTGCCGGACGACTCGGGGCCATAGACCTCGACGATACGCCCGCGCGGCAGACCGCCGACGCCGAGGGCCAGATCGAGTGAGAAGGCTCCCGTGCTGATGACGGGGATGTTCTTGGCGGCATCGGCATCGCCCATGCGCAGGATGGCGGTATCGCCGAACTCCTTGCGTATCTGGGCTAGGACGGCATCAAGCTGGGTAGGGGCGGGGGATTTGGCCATGTCGCGGTTCTCCGGTGCGGTGGTCTGGGTGTGTCTGGGTATGGTTCTTCTGAACGGTGCTAGTGTCCAAGGTTGCGGGCTAGGAGTCAAGAAAGAACGGCTTCCCGCCGTAAACGGCGGGCACAGGACTGGCACGCGGCGGGGGACAGGAGACAGGAGACGGGGAGTGGCAGGAGGCAGTGGCAGGAGGCAGTGGCAGTAGGCAGTGGCAGGGCGACGCGGGCTCAATAGACGCACGGCATGCCGTGTGTACAGAGGAGGCGAAGGGGGGGACGCGGGGAGAGCTACGGATTGCGCGGATTGCGCGGAAGGACAGGAGAGGGAGACGCGGGGAGAGCTACGGAT
>JAAYLN010000336.1 GCA_012521875.1 Lentisphaerota bacterium
TGCTGCGGGATAATCCGGATGTCGTCATCATGCTGGCGGGGCTGCTGCTGGTTTTCGCCTACTTCATGGTTGTCTGGTCGAAGGTCGGACGTGATCCGGTGAAGGGCATCATCATTCCGCAATACGGGCCGCCGCCGGACTTCTCGCCCGCCGCCTGCCGCTATCTCGCCATGATGCGCTTCGACCACAAGGCCTTTGCGGCCAATCTGATCAGTCTGGCGACCAAGGGAGCGCTCTCTATCCAGCAGAATTCCGACAAGAGCTACTCCGTGATCAGCAGGAAATCAACCGTCGAGATGTTGCCCGACGAGAGGGTGCTCTTCAATGAACTGCTCGGTTCACGCCATAGCGTGGCGTTGAACCAGGATAACCACACCATAATCGGCAGTGCCCTGTCGGATCTCAGGAAAGCGCTGGAATCCAAGCTGCAGAAAACCCATTTCAGCACCAATTTCCGCTACTGGCTTCCCGGGTTCCTGCTCACTCTCGGCGCGGTGGCTTTCGCCATGTGGAGCTACAAGGGCGGTGATTCATTCGGGTTTGCCATCATGTTCCTCGGTTGGAGCTTCGGCTTGATATACCTGTTTGCATCGTCGGTAAAGCTCTGGCGGGCGCGTCAATGGTTCCGGGCGCTGGGCTCGTCCCTCGTCAACCTGCTCTTCCTGGGCGTTGGTATCCTGATCACCAAGGAGTTTGCCAAGGCGACTTCGAACTGGATACCGGCGCTCATGCTTCTCATTGCGCTGCTCAACGCTCTCTTCCACCGCCTGCTGAGGGCGCGTACCGAACTGGGACGCCGCATGCTCGACCACATCGAGGGTTTCCGCCTCTATCTCTCGGTGGCCGAGAAGGACCGTCTGAACCTTGAGAATCCCCCCGAGCGCACACCCGAGCTCTTCGAGCAGTTTCTGCCCTATGCCCTGGCACTGAACGTCGAGCAGCAGTGGGCCGAGCAGTTCGAGACGGTGCTGGCGCAGGCCACTGCGGTGCAGGACGGGGATGGACAGGCCAGACCCTATTCGCCTTCGTGGTACCGCGGCACCTCGTGGGAGAGTCTCGGTGCCGCGGGCTTTGCCTCCTCGTTCGGTTCCTCGCTGACCGGGGCCATCAGTTCCTCCTCCACACCTCCCGGCTCCAGCGACGGCTACAGCGGCGGTGGCGGTTCATCCGGCGGTGGCGGCGGTGGCGGCGGCGGGGGAGGGTGGTAACCCCGCTCGTCCTCGTCCTCGTTCTCGTCCTCGACGAGGCGCCAATCCAGTGGCAGGGGACAGGAGACAGGGGACAGTAGGCAGTGGCAGTAGGCAGTGGCAGTAGGCAGTTTCTTTGAACCGCCAAGACGCCAAGGTGATTTTAGATTTGTGATTTGTGATTGGTTGTGCTCCGCTCTAACACTTTGTCACGCACTTTGTCTCCACGCTTTGTCGGATACACTTCGTCTCTTCACTTCGTCCCTACGCTTTGTCTAAAACTAGAGATGGGACGGCTGGTGGTGTCTCGGACTAGTGTGGGGCAGACATTCCTGTCTGCCTTCGTGGACGCGCGCAGACAGGAATGTCCGCGCCACTCTGGGGTAGCTCTCGCAATGGCGGATAGGTGGCGGAATGGACGGGGTTGGCGTTACAGCGCCTTGTGTGCGGCTCGCCGGTCACACCGCATAGCGGCGTGACGGGGACGGCTCGCCCTACCTTTCGTTTGCCGTACCGTGAGCTTCCGCCGGAGCGGCGGGCGGGGTGGATCGGTACGGTCGCAGTAGTGTGAACGGAAAGGCCGTAACGTGGAGCCCGCCGTCCTCGGCGGTGTCGTTCTCCATCCATGCGCTCTCCAATATACCGCGGAGACCGCGGGCTCCAGAGCGCATCTGAAGCGAACGGGGCACCGGAACATTTGCTTGCTCTTTCGCTTTCGACAAAGTGTGGAGACAAGGTGCGGGAGGTGTTTTTGCTGTTGGGCGGCGAAAGGGCGGTGCAGCGCTTTTACCCTCTAAATTGCGAGCCACTGAGTGGGCGCAATAATCGTCCCTGCTACTGAACCCTGGCAAACTGCGCTCTTTTGCTCAATGTCCCAAATATGCTAACTTATACTCATCATTTAGTACCGACTGCCACAACAGCAAGGGAGACAGCCGCATGTATGCCATCAGGATTGACGAAGCCAAGCGCCTCATCTGGTCCGAGGTGCCGGATCCGCAGCCGAAGCACGACGAGGTGCTGATCGATATACGGGCCGCAGCGCTCAACCGTGCCGATCTGCTGCAGCGCGAGGGCAACTACCCGCCGCCCCCCGGCTGGCCGGAGTGGCCGGGACTCGAGATTGCCGGTGTCGTGCGGCAGGCGCCCGCAGGCAGCCGCTTCAAGCCGGGCGACCGGGTCTGCGCGCTGCTGGGCGGCGGTGGCTATGCGCAGCAGGTGGCTGTACCGCAAGGCATGGTGCTGCCGGTTCCCGGCAAGCTCTCCTTCGAGGAGGCCGCCTGCATTCCCGAGGTGTTCGCCACCGCCTGGCTCAACCTGTGCGTCGAGGGCGGTTTGCAGAGCGGGGAATGGGTCTTCATCCAGGCCGGCGCCAGCGGACTCGGCATGGCCGCCATCCAGATCGCCAAGACGCTCGGCGCGTCGGTCGTGACCACGGTCGGCGGCGCGGAGAAGGCCGCCTTTGCCAGGGAGCTGGGCGCCGATGTGGTGATCAACCACCACGAGCAGGACGCGGTCGAGGTGCTGGCCAAATATCCCGTGAATGTGGCGCTCGACTGCGTGGCCGGGCCGCAGCTCGGCAAGAGCCTCATGACCATGGCCCGCGGCGGCCGCTGGATCATCATCGCCACCCTGGGCGGCCCGGTCACCGAGATCAACGTCAACGACTTCTTCCGCCGCGGTGTCAAGCTGATCGGCAGCACGCTGCGCAGCCGCAGCACGGAGATGAAGGCCGAGGTTCTCGGCGCCCTTGAAGAGCACCTCTGGCCGGCGCTGGCCGCCGGCGACATCAGGATCAAGATTCACGCGGTGCTGCCGATTACCGAGGCCGAGGCGGCCCACGCCATCCTGCAGCGGCGCGAGAATCTGGGCAAGGTTGTGCTGCGCGTGGGGTAGGTAGTTGGAACAGGTCGGAGACGCCGCTTTGTCGCGAGCTTTGTCGGAAACTTTGTCGAAAGCAGCAGGGAAGGCCTGCGCGAAGGTTCGAAGCCGCGAAGAGTTCTAACCGCAGATTTACGCAGATGTCCTGCTTCGCAGGCGCATATGCCGCAGATTGGAATGCGGTGTCTCAGACCAGGTGCCCCGCCCTGCGGGGCGGCGGCAGTAGGCAGTAGGCAGTAGGCAGTGGCAGTAGGCAGTGGCAGGGGACAGGAGACAGGAGACAGGTGAGGCGCGGACTCAATAGACGCACGGCATGCCGTGTGTACAGAGGAGGCGAAAGGGGGAGACGCGGAGACGCGCTATCCGCCGTTAACGGCGGGCACAGGACTGGCAGGCGGCCACGCGGCGGGGACGCCGCGTATGCAAGGTGGACGCCTGATGCTGATACAAAACGGCCTGTTCGGCCACCCCGCGTGGCGCACTACGTGCGCAAGCGGTTTTGAGTGCGCGGACCCGGACGCGCTTTCTACCGCGGGACCTGGCCCGCGCAGATGAGGAAACATGCAAGGCGCAAGGAACGTAAAGGGATTTCTAGTTTAACCGCTAAAAACGCTAAAAGCGCGAAACTGGCGCTACGCTGACGCGAAAGCAACGCCGTCCCGGCTAGCCGCTCGCGGGGCTCTGCGCCAGTAAAATACGACGGGGTGGTGGGGTGCGGGGCGCCAGCCACCGGCAGTGCCGGCAGTACCGGCAGGCTCGGCAGTACCGGGGTTCGAGGACGAAACCACAACTACCCACCAGCCGCCCCATCTTCGGCTTTGATAAAGCGTAGGGACAAAGTGTGGAGACGAAGCGTAGCCGACTAAGCGTGGAGACTAAGTGTGGAGACAAAGTGCAAGCGCGGAGCACCCACTTAATCCCTCTCTTAAACTCACTCTTAATCGGCACGCTTAAACCACCCGCTTAATCTTTCGCTTTCGACGAAGGCGACAAAGTTACTGGCAAAGCTCGCGACAAAGTGAGTGTGTGGGGGCGGGATAATGTGTGGAGCCAAGGTGTATTGCCGCCTCCCCATTAACGAAGGTTGTCGAATATCCGTCCATGCGTTATCATCCTGTGCATGTACGTCGGACACCCAGAGTCTCGCGCGGTGGTGCTGCTGAGCGGCGACCGCGATGAGTGCCGTCGCGTCCGATACCCCTTGGGTTCTTAACAACTAATCTGCTAAATTCCATGAACTTCCATCCAGACACCCTTTGCGTCCAGGCCGGCTGGCAGCCGAAGAACGGCGAGCCGCGCGTCCTGCCCATCTTCCAGAGCACGACCTACAAGTACGATAGCAGCGAGCATGTCGGCGACCTCTTCGACCTGAAGGTGTCCGGCCACTTCTACACCCGGCTCAGCAATCCCACGACGGAGGCGGTCGAGAACAAGATAGCCGCATTGGAAGGCGGCGTCGGCGCGCTGATGACCGCGGCGGGCCAGTCCGCGTCGCTGATCGCCATTCTCAACCTCTGCAACAGCGGCGACCACTTCATCGCCTCGGGCGCCATCTACGGCGGTACCACCAACCTCTTCAGCGTCACCCTCAAGAAGCTGGGCATCGAGGTCACCTATGTGGATCCCCATGCCACCGACGAGGAGATCCAGACCGCCTTCCGCCCCACCACCCGCGCGGTCTTCGGCGAGACCATCGCCAATCCCGCGCTGGCAGTCTTCGACATCGGACGCTTTGCGCGTGTGGCGCATGCCAACGGGGTGCCGCTGATCGTAGACAACACCTTCCCGACCGCCGTGCTCTGCCGTCCCTTCGACTTCGGCGCGGACATCGTTGTCTATTCGACCTCCAAATACCTCGACGGGCATGCGGTCTCGCTCGGCGGCATGATTGTGGACAGCGGGCGCTTCGACTGGCGGGCGGGCGGCAAGTTCCCCGGGCTCACCGAGCCCGACCCCTCCTACCACGGTGTTGTCTATGCCGACGCCTTCGGCCCGTCCGCCTTTATCGTCAAGGCCCGCGTGCAGCTTATGCGCGACCTCGGCGCGGCCCCCTCGCCGACGAACGCCTTTCTGCTCAACCTCGGCATGGAGACGCTGCACCTGCGCATGGAGCGCCACTGCCGCAACGCCGAGGCCGTGGCCGCCTTTCTCGAGAAGCACCCCGCCGTCGAATGGGTCAACTACCCCGGCCTGCCCAGCTCGAGGGATGCCGCGCTTGTCAGGAAATACCTGCCGCGCGGCACCTGCGGCGTGATCTCCTTCGGCGTCAAGGGTGGACGGGGTGCCGCCATGCGCTTCATGGACAGCGTCAGGCTCGCGGCCATCGTCGTGCATGTCGCCGATGCCCGCACCGGTGTGCTGCACCCTGCCAGCACCACCCACCGCCAGCTCACGGACGAGCAGCTTGTCGCGGCCGGCATCAGCCCGGAACTCGTGCGCCTCTCCGTCGGCATCGAGAATGTGGACGATATCATCGCCGACCTCGACCAGGCCCTGAAGGCGCGCGGCTAGCGCGCCGCCGTTCCGGCTAGCCGCACAAGGGGCAGGGGACAGAAGACAGGAGGCAGGGGAGACACGGGGATGCGGGGAGGGCGGCGCGCTACCCGCCGTTAACGGCGGGCACAGGACTGGCAGGCGGCCACGCGGCGGGGATGCCGCATCGACGTGCGCCAGTAAAATACGGCAGGGTAGTTGATATGGGGCGCCAGCCACCGGCAGTACCGGCAGTACCGGCAGTCACGGTAGTACCGGGGCTCGAGGACGAGGACGAGAAAACCCTGATCTGAGTCACCTCTGCCGCTTGCTCTTTTGCTTTCGACCAAGTTTCCGGCAAAGCACGCGCCTGGCCATAATACTCAGGCTAGCAATAATACTCATCGGTTGAGTAATAATACTCAATCGTTGAGTATTTTGTTGCCGGAGCGTGGTGGGCATGGTAAACTCAGGATCATGAATTATGAACGTCCCCTCGTAGATGTGCTGCGCAAGGCCCTGGACAAGAGGCCGGGGGTCATGCATGTGGTGGTCGGGCCGCGGCAGGTGGGTAAGACCACGGCGGTGCGGCAGGTGTGCGGACATCTCGACTACCCCAGCCACTGGGCCTCCGCCGATGCGCCCGTGCCGCCGGGCGCGGAGTGGATCGAGAGCCATTGGCGTCTGGCGGGAACAGATGCGGCCAGAAGCGGCAAGCCGGTTCTGCTGGTGCTGGACGAGATCCAGAAGGTCAGGGGCTGGAGCGAGACCGTCAAGCGGCTGTGGGACGAGACGCTGGCCACCGGCGTGCCGTTGCGCGTGGTGCTGCTTGGCTCGTCCGCCCTGCTGGTCCAGGCCGGCCTGACGGAGAGCCTGACGGGACGCTTCTTCCTGCACCGCTGCATGCACTGGGGGTGGCCGGAGTGCCGGACGGCCTTCGGGTGGGATCTGGACGACTGGCTCTACTTCGGCGGGTACCCCGGTGCCGCCGCCTTTGCCGACGACGAGCAGGCCTGGCGGCAGTATGTCTCGGACGCGATGGTCGAGACCGTCCTGTCGCGGGATGTCTTCCAGCTCTCGAACATCACGAAGCCCGTGCTCATGCGCCACCTCTTCGGCCTGGCCGCGCAGTATCCCGCGCAGATCGTCTCCTATACCAAGCTGATGGGGCAGTTGCAGGACGCGGGCAACACCACCACGCTGGCCCACTACCTGCGCCTGCTCGAGTCCGCCTTCCTCGTCTCGGGGCTGGAGCAGTATTCCGCCGGACAGATCCGGAAACGCGGCAGCAGCCCCAAGCTGGTCTTCTGGAACAACGCCCTGATCCACGCCATGAGCGGGCGCACCCGGCGCACCACGTTCGGGGACGGGGCATGGATGGGACGGATCGTGGAAAACGCCATTGGTGCGCAGCTCCTGAACCGGCTGCAGGGAGCGGAGTGGTCGGTCACCTACTGGCGCGATGGCAACAAGGAGGTTGATTTCGTGGTGCGGCGCGGCTCGCGGCTCTGGGGTATCGAGATCAAGAGCGGCCGTCCGGGGAAGCTTTCGGGAATGGAGGCCTTCCGGCGCCGTTACCCCAAGGCCGGGGCCTGGCTCATCGGCGCGGAGGGTATCGCGCTCGAAACCTTCTTCGCCCGCGACCCGGCAACCTTTTTCGAATGAGACTCTTGTAAAAACCCTTGCTTGCAGGTGCGTGGCACGGGCATTCTGCACAACACTTAGTCGGATACACTTAGTCGGATACACTTAGTCGAAATGTGGGGAGGGGACGACTAAGTGTCGCGACTAAGTGTATGGCGACTAAGTGTGGCGACTAAGCGTATTGCCGACTAAGTGTAAGCGCGAAGCGCCCACTTAAACCCCGCACTTAATCCCACTCTTAAACTCACTCTTAATTGGAACGCTTACTCCACCCGCTTAATCTTTCGCAGCGCAAGGGCAGCGCAGCGCTTTTACCCTCTACATTGCGAGCCACTGAGTGGTCGCAATAATCGTCCATCCAAAAACGCCCCTGCGCCCTGAAAGGGCGCGATATACCAGCCCAGGGCAACGCCCTGGGGAATGGAATGAAAAACAGACGAGCCCTGAAGGGGCGGGACATAGTGTCGGGAAGAAGGGTTGTCTGCCGAATGATAGGCCGGGCCTTCAGCCCTCGTTTCCTTTTGCCGTGTTTTCCTAGGGCTTCACCCTAGGCTGGGATAGGGCGCGCCGTTGGCGCTTTTCTCCTTTTCGCGCCTTTCGCGCATTTCGCGGTTAAAAATTAATCCCTTTGGCGGCCTTGGCGTCTTGGCGGTTCAACACCAGCAGGGCGGCTTGGTACTGGCGCCCGCCGAACTTTAGAACTCCCGAACTTTAGACCTTCTCCCGCGCTCCATCACTCCATCGCTGCGGCTAGCCGGGACGGCGTCGCCCCACCTGTGCTGGCGCGCTTCTGCGGGAGCTGCCCCTGTTGCTTTCGACAAAGCTCGCGACAAAGTTTAGGATTTCCTGAACCCTGAACCCTAGTCTGAGACACCCTATGCCAATCTGCGCTAATCTGCGCAAATCTGCGGTTAAATTCTTCGCGCCTTCGCGTGAGCTTTCCCTGTTGCCTTTCGACGAAGGCGACAAAGTTACCGACAAAGCTCGCGACAAAGTTGGGGCTTCGCGCTACGGAACCCAGCACAGCCCCAGGGTATTGACCGCGATATCTGACTTGCGCGGGCGGATGGTGCGCTTCTGGATCTCCAGCGCCCCGGGCGCGATGGGCGCCTGAAGGGCGGCCAGATCGGCCTCGAACTCCTTCTGGAACTCTTCGATCCGCTGTTGCACCACCTCGGCATTCTCCTCGGCACGGGCGACATCCGCCTGCTTCTTGCCGATGCGGCTGGCGCTGCGCGCCGCCGTGGTGGCGCGCCCGACATTGCCCGTGGTGCGCAGGCTGCGTCCGAAGAGGGCGCCGAGCACCGTGGCGCCGATCGAGATGGCGGTGTTCAGTCGATAATGCCCCACCTGCGCCTTCTCGCGCTCGACGCGGTCCTCGGCACGCCGCTTGCGATCCTCGAGCGTCTGCAGCTTGGCGGCATACTTCTCTTTGAGCCTGGCGGCCTCGGTGTCGCGCACTTCGCGCATCCGCTCGCTGACACGCACGCGGAAGTCGCCCTCGGACTCGCCGGGCGCGGAGGCGAGCTTCAGCTCCGGATAGGTCATCAGTTCAAGCGTGTCGTTCTGATAGATGAAGCTCTTGTACTCGCTCGTCCAGGCGGCGTAGCTCTTGGGATTCAGCGCCGCGGCGGGCAGTTCGCCGAACGCGGCCGCCACGACCGGCTCGCGGTCGAGCTCGGCGGAGAGGTCGTCGGCAGCCTCGGCCTCCTCCCATGCGGGCGCGCCCAGGGGTGAGAAGGGTGCCAGATGGGTGCGGGTGACCCAGACATCCAGCGCCGCCCTGGCGTCGACGAAGTGCAGCTTGGCGACGCCGATGACGGCGGGCTGGTAGGCGACCGCGCCAACCGGATTGGCGGGGCGGCGGTAGAGGACGGGCACGCCGGGTGGCAGCACGGGACGTGCGGTGCCGGGCGCGGCGGCTGTGGTGGCTGCGGGCGTGGCGGGCGTGGTTACGGCCGCTGCAACCGCAGCCGGGTCAGCAACGGGTGGCGCAGCCACGTCCGGTGTGGGCAGTGCGGGAGCGGCGGCGGGCATGAAGGGCGCCAGTTGCGGCAGGGTCATCGGCCCGCGCAGGTAGCTCATGGCCCAGCGCGTCTGAAAGAGCGCATGGTCGTCATCATGCACGTTGCGCATCAGGAAGACGCGGTTGCCGAGTCCGGCCAGCAACTGCTCGGTACGCGCGCGGTCGAAGCCCATGCCGGAGCTGACGGCGGCGCCCTCGAGTCCCTCGATCACGCGCAGCTTGTCGCGCTCGGTCTGCAGGCGCCCGATGAACCAGGTGCCGCAGTTGGCGATGCCCTTGTAGTCGAGGTCGACGGGGTTCTGGGTGGAGAGCACCACGCCGAGGCCGAAGGCGCGCGCCTGCTTGAGCAGGGTGAGCATCGGGGTTTTCGAGGGCGGGTTGGCGGTGGGCGGGAAGAAGCCGAAGATCTCGTCCATGTAGAGCAGCGCGCGCAGGCTGCCGGTGCCCGACTGGGTGCGCATCCAGGCGATGACCTCGTTGAGCAGGATGGTCACGAAGAACATGCGCTCGGCGTCGCTCAGGTGGGCCAGGTAGAGGATCGAGATGCGCGGCTTGCCGGCGGGGGTGTGGAGCAGGCGCCGGATGTCGATCGGCTCGCCCTCCATCCAGGCCGCGAAGCCGGGCGAGGCGATGAGGTTGTTGAGGGCCATGGCCAGCCCCAGGCGGTCACGGGCCGGGTAGAAGGTCTCGAGGTCGAAGACGCCGACCTTCTCGAAGGGCGGTTTCTGCACCTCGTGGATGATGGCGGCGATGTCGAGGCTGCGGCCCCCGCGCCAGGCGTGCTCGAGGATGTTGGAGAGCAGGATGTGGTCGCGGCTCTGCACGGGGTCGGCCTCGCGTCCCAGCAGGCCGAGCAGGCCGGAGACGGCCGAGAGGATGCGGTCGCGCAGCGCGGTGGGATCCTGCGCCAGGGCCGGCGAGGGGGCGGCGAAGGAGCGCAGCACCTGCAGGGGACGGCCGGAGGCGTGCCCCGGGGTGTAGATGGCGATCTCGGCGGTGGAATGCAGGCGGCGGATGCGCTCGCCGTCCTGTCCCCACTCGGCGAGTCCCTTGCGCCACTTGTCGGCCGTGGCGGCGGCGTATTCGTCGGGTGTCTGGCCCTTGCGCAGGGCCTCGGCCTCGTCGATCCAGGGGCGGAAGTCGGCGGGTTGCAGGTCGGGGAACTGCAGCAGGAGGTTGCCGAGGTCGCCCTTGGGGTCGATCACGATGGCGGGAACGCCGTCAATGGCGGCCTCCTCGAGCAGGGCCGTCGCCAGCCCCGTCTTGCCGCTGCCGGTCATGCCGAGGATCAGGGCGTGGGTCGTCAGATCCCTGGAGTCGTAGAGCAGAAGGTTATCCGCTGCCCCGGAGTCCGGTGGCGACTGCGTCTTGCCCAGATAGAATACGCCTAGCTTTTCGAAGTCCTGCATGGTGTTCTCCGTGTTTGACATCCGTTGAGTGTGGTCTGAGCGGGGTTGGTGAAAGTGCGGGGTGGGGTGGCTATTGCGCCGGGATCGTGCCGACGAAGTGCAGCAGGCGTCCGCCGACGTTCTCGACGGGGATTTGCGAGGCGAGGCGGATGGCGTATTCGGGGCGGTAGCGCAGCGACGGGGCGGCGTCCGGGAACCAGAGCGCCAGGCGCAGGTTGCCCGCGGGCAGCCTGGCGGGCAGCGGTGCGTTGAAGCGCACGAGGTGCGATAGCACCTGGGTGCGGCGCGCGCCGTAGGCCGAGGGCTGCATGGCGCGGCAGTCGAAGCTGGTAGGCAGCTCGACGGCGGCACCGTCGGCGCCGACGAGGACGAACTCGGGGTGGCGCTCGTTGACGGGTGCCGAGAAGCCGAAGTTGTTGATGACGGCCTTGATGCGGTAGGGCTCGCCCGGTGCGGCCGTGCGCTGGTACTCGACGAGGTCGAGGGCGAGGCGGTAGCCGAGGTGGTCGCGGATGAACTCGTAGGCCGTGCGCGACTCGGTGCCGGCGAAGTATCCGGGGTCGTAGGCCACGTCGAGCGCCTCCAGCACGGCGGGCGTGATGGGCTGCTCCTTCCAGGTGTCGATGGTCCACTTCTCCTGCCGCTGATCGAGTTCCGAGTTGCTGTGGACGAGGCTGAAGGTGGTGTAGTGGTGGAGGGAGAGGCGGGCGATGACCCTGATGCCCGAGGCGCGGTCGGGGTTGGCGCCACCGGTCCAGTAGAGCTCGCCATCCATCGGCAGGAAGGCGCTCTCGCGTCCGACGCGCTCGACGGTGGGATCGCCGCGCAGGGTGAAGAGGGGCGGGTCGCCGAA
>JAAYLN010000337.1 GCA_012521875.1 Lentisphaerota bacterium
CTACCGGCTCAATGTCAGGGTCGGTGGCGACATGGCCATCGGACCGGCGGCGGCTATTGATGTTGCGGCCCTCGGCTACAGCCAACTGTGCCTCGATGGCGGTGTGGCGAAGACCTCGGCCAACGAGGGCGGCAGCTATGGTGCCCGCGCCGGTGTCAACGGCACCCGTGCGGTCGATCCCTACGGCTGCTATTATGCGCCGGAGGAGCCCGGGAGCGGCGGCACCGGCGGCCAGGATGGGCGCGGAGGCGGCGCGGTGAAGCTGACGGTCGCCGGAACGCTGACCCACAATGGCGTCATCAACGCCAACGGCAGCCGCAATAACTGGGGACACTATATCCCATCCGGAGGCTCCATCTGGATTATCGCCGGTGCCATCGAGGGCACGGGCACGCTGTTGTCGCGCTCGCAGAACCAGAACTACTCGGGCAGCGGCGGACGCATTGCCGTGATCCTGACCGGAAAAGGTGCCGACTTCTCCGCCTACGACCTTGTCCACCTGGCCAACGCCAGCACCATGCAGGCGGATGCGCCCTACTCCGGCGGCCCGGGTACAATATATGCCGAGACGGCGGCGGACACACCGCAAGAGGGCTGGCTGATCCTCAAAGGCAATGGCGTCATGCCCGACAGCGCATGGCGTTACGGCAATCCCTTCACCAAGGATTACACGTCGCTCCACTTCGCCAGGATCACACTCACCAACACCGTCTATCTCACGGTCGAGCCCGGACGCACGCTCGACCTGCGCGGCACGGAAGTTGTTGCGGCACCGTCGTCGCAGGTCAACGGCATCTATATGGCAGGCGGCGATCTCGTGCTGGATCCCGTTGATCAACCGATCTCGTCCTATCTCAAGATAGCCAACGGCTACGAACTCGACACCGCCAAGCTGACCATAGGCGCCAACGGCAACCTCTGGTATCTCACGACGCCCGCGCCGTTTGGTGGAGACATCGAGGTGGCCGCTGGCGGCACGCTTACCATTGCCAAGACGCTGACCGTGGATGGCAGCATGGCCGTCAACGCAGGCGGCCTGATCCAGACCACGGGGCCGTATGCTGCGCCATCCATTGCGCTCGATCTCCACGTGAAGGGCGACATGTCCATCGCCGAAGGCGGCACCGTATCCGCCACCGGCAGTGGCTACTCCGGCGGCAACGGCCCGGCACCGGGTGGCGTCAACTGCGGCGCGTCGCATGGCGGCTGGGGCAGGGACGGTGCCGGCACCTGCACTCTGGAGCCCTACGGCTCGATCTACAACCCTGTCACGCATGGCGCGGCCACCGGCGGCAGCGGCGCGGGCGGCGGCGTGATCCTGCTGGTAGTCGAAGGCATGCTCACCAACAACGGTTCGATCGAGTCATGCGGAACGACAGGCAGCTATCACTACGGGGGCGCGGGTGGTTCCGTGAACATCACCGCCGGCTCGCTTGCCGGTGCCGCCACGGGCGTCATCAAGGCCGATGCGCACCCGGTGCATTGCAGCGCTTGCGAGAAAGGGCCATCCGGCGGTGGACGCATCGCCGTGACGCTCACCGATGCGGCTGCTGATTTTGCGCCGTATCTCGGCAAAATCACCGCCTTCGGCGCGCGTATCAATACCACTACGCGTTCCGGCGGAGCCGGCACGATCTACCTGCGCACCGCTGCGCAGCAGTTGGATGAGGGCACGCTGATCATTGATAATGACAACGGCTTTGACCCCGCCGGCACGCCCGTCGGCGGCGCGGTCGAGGGCACGGCCTTCGGTACAGTTGAAATCCGTAACAAAGGCAAACTGGTCGCCGCGCCTGACGCGAATATCACTGTCAGTACGGGCTGGCATAACTGGAGCGGCATTTTCGAGAGCGGCGCCGACTCGGGGGTGCAGTTTAGCGGGCCGGATGCCTTCACCTTCGGCGGCACCAACACCTTCGCGAACCTCGGCTGCACGGTCGGCGGCAAATCAATCACCGTGGCTAACGACTCGCGGATCGTGATCTCCGACAACCTCTCGCTCTCCGGTACGGCGCACTCGCCCCTCGCGCTCGCCCCCGCCACACCGGATGGCACATGGACGCTCGACACGTCGGCCGGCCTCGCATCCATTGCGGATGTGGCACTGCGCGGTTGTCAATCGGTTGCCGAGGTCACGGACGTGAACGGCACGGACAATGGCAACAACGTCAATGTGATCTTCACTACCGTCGCCGCCGGCGAGACGGTCATCTGGACGGGCGCCGCCGGCACGGCCTGGAACGATCCGGACAACTGGAACCCCGCGCGTGTTCCCATCCGGAGCGATAACGTCGTGATACCCGGCAACACGCCCAACTATCCGATCCTCTCGGTTGGCGTCAGTTGCGCCTCGGTGACTGTCAACACAGGCGCCTCGCTGACGATCGGCAACAAGCTGCTCGTGGTTGATGGCAACTTCACCATGCACGGAGCCATGATCGCCTCGGGCAATGGCGAGGTCATGGTTGGGGGAAATGTCTCCTTCCACGGCACCTTCGAGACCGGCACCTCGACCTTCCGGCTGAATGGAGCCGCCGCGCAGAACTTCCAGACCACCTCGGCGACCCTCTATAACCTCGTGGTCGAGACGCCGTCCGCCACCTTCGCCGGCGATCTGTCCTGTGCAGGTTTCTCAGTTGGCGACGGCGCTACGGCCCATGATGTAGCCTTTGCCAACGGCATGACGCTCAAGGCCAACTCCTTCACCATCGCCGGTGATACGTCGTTGCAGAACGTCACGCTTCGTCCTGCAACTGCCGGCGGCACATGGTTGCTCAATGTCAACAATCCCTCTGTCTCCGGCGCGACAGTCTCCGGCAGCGATGCCTCGCTGGGTGTCGCCATCGTGCCGGCCGACTCGACGGATGCGGGCGGCAATGTGAACTGGTTCTTCACCGACAACCGTCCGCGCTGGCTCGGTACGGCGGGCACGGCCTTCAACGAGCCGGCGAACTGGTCTGGCGGTACCGTACCGGGTGCCGGCGACAGCATCGTAATCGACAGCGCCAATCCGCTTGTGATCTCCACCGCGACGACCATCGGCGCGCTCACCGTCTCCTCGGGAGGCAACGTGACGGTGGATGACTCGCTTACCGTCAATGGCTCGGTGGTTGTCGAGGATGGCGGGCTGCTCGTCTGGAACAAGCGCGGTACGATCGGCGGCAGTCTGGTGCTGTTCGATGGTGCCGAGATGACCCACACCGTCAACACCGGCTCGACGGAGCAATACAAGATCGACCTTGTGATTGGCGGTGATGGCTACATTGCCGCCGGCGCGCGCATCAACTGCTGCGGCAAGGGACTGACCGCCAACGGCCTTGGCGGCGGCGTCTTGGCTGGTAGAGATGCCGGCGGCTCGCATGGAGGCCGCGGCTATGCGACGCATGCCGCCATGCCGTGCTACGGCTCGCTCATGAACCCGACCAACATCGGCTCGCGCGGCACCTGGGGCGCATATGGCGGCGGTGCCGTGGTGCTCAACTTCGCCGGTGACTTCGTATTCGATGGCGAGATCACCGTCGAGGGTGGAGCGGCGACTGGCTACTATACCGGTTCCGGCGGCAGTATCTTCATAAAGTGCGCGACTTTCTCGGGCACAGGCTGCCTCAACGCCAACGGCTCGACCTCGTCGGAGAACAGCTTGTATGGCGGCGGCGGACGCATTGCCGTCCACACCACCTCGGCGACCTCGCTGGATGCCTTCACGGGCACCATGACCGCATGGGGCGGCTGCACTGGCGGTGTCACCGTCAACGGTTCGGCCGGCACCATCTACACCGAGACGGCGGCGGTGCGTCCCGGCCATGGTACCGTCAGGATGTCGAACAAGCCCGGCTACACCAGCCGTAACAACACTTTCGACATGACCGACTTCCCATCCACCAACATGGGCGAACCGGCCAGCGCGCTCAAGAATGTCACGCTCGTGGTCGAGCACTATGCTTCGCTCAACATCACCGGCGACTGCACCGTTTCAGATCTCCAGCTCGGTTCCGGCACACGCCTGCTGCTCAACGGATACACGCTGACGGTACGCACCAGGGAGCACCCGCTCTCCGGCAGTGTCCAGACAGGCGATGGCGGCCAGATCGTCTGGCTGCCGCGCGAGTTGCCGACGCTGCTGCTGGTGCGCTAGGGCTGCTGCTTGCGGTAAAAGACCAACTGGAATGACCGCGGTGGCAGCGCGACGGTTAAATTCGCAAGTAAAGCCATTTGCAACAGAATCGGTGAAGATGTATGATGTACACATCGCGTTCATTACATGTTTCGGCGCTGACGTAACCCAAGGCATGACGGTAGAACGATAGCGCGGCTCCAGCTTGTGCATGACGGAAAAGGATGACCATGAAGAGCAACGGCCAAAGTAACGGCAGGCAGGGCATCCTGCTGCTTCTCGCGGCGGCGCTGGTCGCCGTCGGCGTCATTCTCGCCTCGGGCTACGCGCTGGCGCAGGCGGGGGCGGCGGTCGCCCGTCCCGTCCGCGCGCCGCGCCCGGCTCCCGCCACGCCGCTGGAGATGACGCTGCGGCTGGAGCGCGAGCTGGCGCGTGGCGCGGGCATGCTCATGCCTGATCCGGAGCGGCGGGTCAGGCTTGGCGGCGGTCTCATCCCCCTTGACGGCAACAGCGGCGGCTTCCCCGCTGATTTCCTGGACGGCCTCGTGCCCGAGACGCGCAACGGCGTCGAGGTGTGGCGCGCGGTACTGCACGCGGACGACGCCGGCGGCGACATGCTGTTCCACAACGCCGACGGCAGGCATTTCTGGACGGTTCC
>JAAYLN010000338.1 GCA_012521875.1 Lentisphaerota bacterium
CCCCCCACCAAGCTCCACAACCAGCGCCCTCCCCAGAATCCCCGCCTACCAAACATTCCTGCCTTCCTTCCTTCCTGATTCAAGTAACAGTCGCAGCCTCCGCATCGCGCATGATCCGGCGCGCAGCATTCCGCGCAAATCCGCGTAATCCGTAGCTAAACCCAGTCGCCGCCTCCGCACCGCGCATGATCCAGCGCGCAGCTCCCCCCCCCCAGCCCCTCCACAGCAACACCACCCGCCAGAACACAATCATGGTAATCCTGGAATCCTGTCAAAAAAAACCAGTCGCAGCCACCGCATCGCGAATGAGGACGCGCGCAGCATTCCGCGCAAATCAGCGTAATCCGTAGCTAAAGAACCAGTCGCAGCCTCCGCATCGCGCATGCTCCAGTGCGAAGCTCCCAATCTAAAATCACAAATCACAAATCCAAAATTTATCTTGCCTCCTGATTCTCACGTCAGAAACACCAAACGAGACCAGCATGTAGTCCTCGACCCAGGCGGAGGTGTCGGGAACGCGGCGCTCTTCCCAGTCGGCAATCTCCTTGTTGGTGACCTCGGCGACCGCGCCGAGCCACGCGAGGTTGGGCGCGTTGTAGCCGCCGCCCCAGGCTTCGCCGTACTCGCCCTTGGGTCGGTGGTACGGCCCAATGACGTTGCGGATGGTGTTGGTGAGCTCGAGGCGCAGGAGGTTGCGTCCGGCACGGAGTCCGCGCAACGGAACGCTATAGGGATACCACGCCACGTCGCCCTGTGCCTCGCCGTTCAATATCACACGCACGTGGCAGGCGCGGACGCCCTCGAGTTCGAGCACGGGTGTCGCGCCGCCTTCTTCAAGGAACTCCGCAGGCACATTGATCGCCTGCTCGAGCGCGATGGTGCCTGCAAAGAATGGATAGCCGGCGTCAACCAGCTCGCCATGCACGATTTCCGGCTCGTCCGCGAGCGTCATGTCGCGGCTCATGCGGATCGCCGCCGCGCGCGTGGGCTTGCGCCGCGACCGCACCGCGAAGTCGCCAATCAGGTACATGGGTTCGAGCTCGACGCCGGACTGCGTCTCGAAGAGCGAGGTGATGCCGGAGCGCATACGCGATAGCGGCACGTAGTCGCGCGAGACTTCAAGGATGTTGAGCCCCTGCTTCAGTGGAACGTCGAGCGGCACGGTCTCGAAGGAACGGCAGAGGTAGTGTCCGTCTATGCGCGTCGCGACAGGCTTGCCGTTCAGGACGATGCGCTGGCAGGCGGCATCCTCGAGGGCGAGCTTGCAGCCCCCGAAGTCGCGTGCCGCGTTGATCTCGAGGCGCAGCGTGAGGGGCCCGTGGTAGTCCTGACGGATCAGCCGGTCATGGATGGCGAGGATCGGGTAATCCTTGCCGAACTCCCCGTGCCCGGTGCGGTAGCGCGCGAACTCGAGCAGCAGCACGTTGGGATCGCAGCGGCGCACGCTCCATGCGGAGTCCAGGTGGAGCAAGGTGCTGCGGCCGCCGTGTGTCACTTGCCGCTCGCCGGCCGCAGCCTGGCCTTCGCTGACGATCACCATGGCGCTGCCGCCTTCGGGGAGCGTGATGCGTATGGTGGTCGTGTCCGCGGAGGTGGTCGCGGGAAGCGGCGCCGGTTCGCCCTGGCCATCGGCAGGCAGAAGGACGGCGCGCCTGGCGCCATGCACGGTCAGTGAGACATGGCGCTGCTCGCGGCAGTCGCGGTTGAAGAGGAAGAAGTAGTCGGTACCGCTGCCGGCATCGCGGCGGTGGTTGACCATGACCTCGGTGACGTCGGAATCGGCACTGAGGCGGAAGGCGCGCGGCAGGGCGGCGAGGAGGGTCACGAGGTCGTCGTTGCCGGGCAGGACTTGGACGAAGGCGAGCCGCTCCGCAAGCGCAGGCTCGGGAATGCCGTCGAGCAGCGTAGGCAGTCCGCCGATGGCGAGGACGCGTCCGCCGGACTGCGCGAAGTGCTCGAGCTTCTCAAGCGTACTCCCGGCGATCGCCTTGAGGTCCGGCATAACGACCGTGGTGTAGGCGGCCTTGCCGACCTGGAGCCTGGGCTCCGCCCCGTTGCCGGCGCGTGTCTCGCCCCACATCGCGAGGGTGCTTTCGTCGAGCAGGTCGAAGGCGCAATGGGTCGCGACGAGCTGGACCTCGAGGTCGAGGAAGGCGTGTTCGCGGCGGTCGAGCTCATCGGAACCGCGGCCATCGGGACTGCCGGGGCCGCGCCATTCGCAGGTGGCGGAAGGCAGCGGATGGAGCACCGCCACATCGCGGACGGCTGTGCCCTGGCGGACGAAGTAGCTGACGCGCGCGACGTAGTCGGTGAGCAACGCGTAGTGCTTCCAGTAGGGCTGGTAGTCGCTGACGTGCGGCGGAAAGGCGCGCTTGGCGCGTCCGCGCAGCGAGTAGAAGATGCCGTGGACGGAGCGGTGGTTGATGCCGAGCGCCGCGAAGTGGTCGAACATGTGCTTCTGTTCGCGCAGGCCGAAGTTCTCGGAGGTAACGCCGTACATCTCGGCGAGGACACGCTCCCTGCCCGCCTGGTTGGCGGCGGAGGCGCACTGCAACGGCGTGGAGTAGAGCCCCTGGCTGAAGTTGACCCCCGGCGTGCGGCGCGGCAGCGGATTGAAGCGCCAGTTGGTCTCGCCGGTCAGGACGTCGATGCCAGGAATGTCGAAGTACTTGTAGTAGGGCATCGTCGCGCCCGCGCGCAGCAGTTGCGATCCGAGCGTCTCCTCCATCATCAGGTGTCCGCTGAAGAGCAGCCCGTGGGCGTGGCACCAGTCGCGCACCTGCACGAAGTAGGAGTGCTCGAGAAGTTCCCGCACGATGCGCCAGTAGTGGTAGCGTACCGTCGCGCAGTTGGGCACGTCGCGGAAGAGCGCCTCGGCTTCCGGCTCGAGGTCGTAGCCCCACTGGCGCCGGAAGGCCCCGGGGAGCGAGCGGCTCCAGGGAAGCCCCCTGGGGCTGTAGGAGGGCTCGTCGACCCAGACCGAGACGCAGGTCTTGCCGAACTCGTCCGCGAACTCGCGCCACATCTCGCCGTAGGAACGCTCGAGGTAGAAGGCCACCGCCTCGCGGTCGAGCATGTCAAGGAAGGTTCCGGTGTTGACCGCGGTATAGGCGTAGCCGCCGGCGGTGGCGAGGATGCGGCCGCGCCCCTCGCGCACGGCGTTCTGCGCCTCATCCCCCGCGAGCGGCATCAGGTTGGCGAGCGCGAACTCGGGCGGCAGGCCGAGGACGGCCTCGGGCATGTAGCACGCCTGCAGGAAGATCCTGATGCCGACCTCGCGGGCGGTCTCCACGATGACCCGCATCTTGTGCTTGAAATCCGCGCCGGGGTAGTCCGACTTGAGCCCGATGTAGGTGCGCGCGATGACGCTTGCGACGCCCTGCCCGCGCATCGAGTGCAACTGGCGGCGCAGCTCGTCGTCGTCGAGCTTGTCGTTGAGCATCCAGAAGTCGGTGCCGCGGTAGTCGTCGGGCGGATTGCGGAAGGTATCGAGTGAAAACATGGCTTAAACCTCGCTGTCGGAAGTGTTGACTTATTGCACATCCCTGCTGCTAATTTTGTCAGGAACTCATGGAATCAGGAGTTTGTTTGTGGAAACCGCGCATTCTTCTTGAGTTCTTGAGTTCTTGAGTTCCTGATTAATCCGCACAGGGAATAAATCACCAGTCCCTGTCAGCGGCGCTTGGTACCGCAGCGCTCCATCTCGGCATCGAGCTTATCAACGCGCCCCTTGATGTCGGCGGCGCTGGCACCGGACTCCCGCATCGGCATGCCTGCGGTATAGCCGAGAATCGGCGCGCCGCGGTCGAGGATCGAGCGCGCGACATCGAGCTGTCCCGCCTTGCGCGCACACGCGGCGATCTCGCAGAGGACATCGAGGCGCAGGTCGCTGCGGGCGGAGCGGCTGTAGCAGCTCCGCGGCAGATAGCTCCAGTCGCCGTCGGCGACGGCACGGATGAGGTGGTCTTCAATGGCATACCAGTTCGTGACGGGGCCATCGGTATAGACCGTGGGGATCCGCCGTGCCGCCGATTGGCGCACATGGCAGTCCATGTACTCGTCCATCAGCACACGGTCGAGCGCCGCCTTGCGCCCGGCCTGCTTCATGCCGGCACGCTCCTCGTCGTAGAGCCGCAGCAGGATATTGCCACGGGTACGCGGATTTTCACCCTCGACCGCGGCCTTGCGCAACAGCGCGAGCCAGGCCGGCTTCTCGGCCTCGGCGCGCCTGGCGGCGGCGTCGCTCCACTCGCCACGCTTGATGCCGCGCAGGAAGTCGATCTTGTGCGTGGTGCGGTTGGCGCGGTAGCCGATGGGCGTGACGTCGCCGTCCCAGATGGCATAGGTATCGAAGAGCCGCACGACCGAATCGAAATCGCCGCGCGAGGCGAAGGCGGAGGCGATGGCATTGATGTCCGAACCGAGGTGGCGCGCCGTGTTGACGCCGAGGGCGCGGGCGGTATCGGGCTGGCCAAGGCGGCGGTAGATTTGGATGACCTCTTGTACCGTGACGGCAGGTGCGGCGCGCACGAGCGCCGGCAGAAACTCCTGGCCCAGGAACTGCCAGCGTGTACCGTCGGCAACGCGGCGGTCCGCCATGGTCTTCTCCATCGCCGCCAGTGCCGCGCCCTTATCGCCCTGCCTGGCGAGTTCCAGCGCCTCGAGGCGGTTGGTCGTGAAGAGATGATCGGCCAGCGACGGCTTGGCCGGCGGCGCCTTGGGCATGGGCGCACGGCGCGAGTGGCGCACGGACTTGCCGGCCATGTAGGCATCGTAGTCCTCGATCATCTTCTCGACGAAGAGCTTCGCCTGCGGATGCCTCACCTCGGCCAGCGCCTTGTCGAGGTAGCCGTGCAACTCCTCCGCCAGACCGAGGTTCGCGATCATGATGGGGATCGGGCGGTTCTCGTCCTCGAAGTCGATGCCCAGATGCAGGTGCCTGTAGAAGTTCTCGCGGATCGTGCCGCGGAACTTGTCGATCCACGGCGCGGCCTCGCGGTAGGCGCGGCGGTTGAAGTAGCGGTGCAACTGCTCGACGTCGAGATCGGGATCCCACGCGAGGCGCGCCATGCACCAGCGCTCGTCGGCAACGCCCATGTACTCGTTGTAGCCGCCGCCCTCCGTGTAGGTGCGCAGGATGCCGATGTCGCGCTGCGCCAGCAGGTCGAACTTCAGGACCTCGGCCTTGGGCTTGAGGTAGAAGCCGAGCCCGAAGTAGTCGTAGAGCAGCATGTTCGGCCCGTGGCCGCGCTCCAGCCAGTCGTTGTAGATCTTCCACCAGTGCTGGTTGATGGGGGCGAAGATCGGCTCGTTCTGGGCCTTGCGCACGTAGGTGCAGAGACGCGGGAAGATCGTCTTGTTCACCTTGATGCGCGGATAGGGCGCGTTGGCGAAATAGGCGAAGGTGCCCGTGCGGAAGCCGGGCCAGCGCTTCTGGATCAGGTCGTCAACCTTGTTGAGGTAGGTGTAGAACCAGGCGCCGTAGTAGTCGGCGTAATTCGACTGCGGCGTGAGCACCTCGCCATCCTCGGCGATGATCGGCGCGGTACAGAGCGGACACTCGCAGTAGCCGTAGTTGTCGTCCTGGCCGATGATGCAGTGGACGGGATGGTGGTAGATGAGGTCGGCGATGCCCGGCACGAACTCGACGGCGTGGCCGATGTAGTCGGGATCGGAGAGGCAGGCGAGCATCTCCCACTCGCTCCAGCGGCGCGGGCGGCGACCTTTCATCATCGCGTTGTAGCGGCGGATGCCGACGGAGCGGTCGTAATACTGCGAGCAGAGGAAGTGACCGCCCTGCGTGTGGAACTGGCCTTTTTCATAGTCGCCCGAGAAGTTGACGGCATTGTGGCGTTTCCACTCGCCCTCGTTGAAGCCCCAGCCGCGCTGGATGAAGGCGGGCTTGGAGCAGACGTCGCCCCAGACCGCGTCGAGGTCGGGGTTTACCGTGTAGATGGTACCGTCAGGGTCGTTGGCAAAGGCCCAGATGAGATCCGTGTTGTTCTCGACGAAGGCGTAGCAGCCGAACAGCGTGCCGGCGGGTCGTGCGCCGAAGATGTAGATGGCGCCATCCTTCTCGCGGATGGCATAGCCGTCTGTCGCCCCGCCCGACGAGAGGGTGGCCAGATCCTTGGCGAAGTGCGGCAGTGCGAAGGCGGGCCCCAGATAGATGTGGGTGCGCTTTTCGCCCGATGGTTCGAGCAGCACGTCGAACTCGCCGCCCGTCACATGACCCAGCCAATTCGCCAGCTCATAGGCCGCGAAGCGTGCCACGGTAAACTCATAGCCGCGCGCCTGCAGCAGTTCCGTGGTCCATTCAGGCTCCTTCGGGAAGCGGTTGTCGAGAATGATCGCGTCGGAGAGATCGACAATGATCTCCGCCGCGGCCTTACCCCCGCGCGCGATCGGCAGCGGCCCGGCGAGGCGTCCCGTCGCGGGGGGCTGGAGATACTTGGAGGAGTCGGAGTAGTCGGGCTTGTAGGAGGCAACGTAGTTGGTCCATACCGCATAGCGTTCCGGCTGCAATGGCGTGAGGTGCGCGCCGCTGGAGACGGTGGGGTTGGCGAAGGTTATGACGACCTTCTTGTCCTCGGGAATCTTGCGCGTGTCGTAAACAATGGCGAAGCCGCGCGCATGATCACGCATGAAGCCCTTGTTGCTGGCATAGTCCTCGTACCGCATGTCCCACTGGAAATCCTCGAAACCGTCCGCTGTGCGCGATTTGGGCACCACATGCCAGTGGAAGTGGGTTGTGGGGACGCCGCGTGCCATCCATGCGTAGCCGACATCATGCACGGCCACGCCGAAGTCGTCGAAGTTGCGCTCGAAAAACGCCGAGGGCATGCCCGTGCGGATATAGGGCGAGTCGCCGATCACCGGCGCGAGTCCCTCCGGTACCTCGACGCGCGCGGTGAAGGAGAGGATATTGTGGGTTTGGCCGTTGAACGGCCAGTCGAGCTGCACCACGGGACAGTTGCGGTCATCATAGTTGCCGCGTGTAAGCTCGATGCGCAGAGCCGGCGTGACACTGCCCCGGATCACCACGTTGGTCTTCACGACCGACACGCCCGAGGTCGGCGTCGCGGCGCCGGCCTCCGCCAGGGGCCAGGTGATGCGCCAGCCATCAAGCGGTACGGCGAAGGTCTCGCTGGGCGTGGTAAGCGTGTACCGCGAGGTATCGAACCTGGGTGGCGGTACCAGTTCGCCCCTGGTCACCGAGAGTGGAACAACCCCGGCATGTACCGCGAGCGCGCCAAGAAGGGCGCTGGCAAGAACAGGGTGGTGTTTCATGGTTTTGGTCTTTCCGGTTTTTACAATTAAACGTCATCCTGCGGCAGCGGTTCGCCAACGAAATCATACCACGCCTTCTCGAAGGCCGGCGTCTGGATGTCCGTCAGGTCCGGCAGCCAGCGGCGGTCGACGCGCCCGCTGCGGTAGTCATCCTCGATCTCGCTGAGGATACCACCATCGCGCTCGAGATGCCAGCGGGCGTATTGCGTCTCGTAGTTCTCGATGCCGAGGTCGTTGCCCCACATCGTGATCTCCGTGACGGGATAGCCTGTGAGGTAGAGGTGGCGCAGCGCCTCGCGGCGGTAGATGCCGGGAGTGCCGGGCGTGAGATCGATGTACATCTTCGCCATGGGCTTGCCATCGTCACGGATCTTCTGGTTGAAGTGGTATTTAGCGACCGTGCCCATGAACTCGTCGTACCACGGCCAGCCGAGATGCGCCAGCGAGAACTTGAGCCCCGGCACGGCCAGCAGCGACTCGAACTCGATCGGACGGCTGTACTGTGAGGCGGGATCGGGATCCGAGCACATGCCGCAGTGGAACATCACGGGCAGATTGGCCTCCGCCGCCGCGCACAGCGGGTCGAGGTAGTCGCCGATGTGGTACATGCCGACGATGATCTTGAAGCCGCGGATGCCGCACTTCCCGGCCTCCTCGACCTGCCTGACGGCATCCTTCTCGGTCGGGTTGAGGTAGTAGAAGGGCAGGAATCCCGGAGTTTGCGAGGTGAACTCGAGTACGGCGTCCATGCGCGCGCCGTTGCGCTGATCGACAACAATGGTGCGCTGGCTGCTGCGCGTGGCGGGATGGACAGAGAAGATGTTGCCGCCGACAACGCCGCAGGAGGAGGTGCGGTCGAGGAACTCCGCGGGCGAGAGCGGCTTGCCATTGCCCCACGTATGCATGTGACAGTCGTGGATCCTAAGCGACTTGTCGGGCATCCGCCCGTGAATCGTCCGCACGCGGTCGCCTTTCGCCGTGCTGCCATCCGCATGGGGACTCGTTTCCAGGTGTTCACAAAAGCGCTTCATGCGTTCAGTATATCATAATGGACTGCGATTGGGCAGATACCGCGAAAGAGCGGAGAGAGAATCTGCCAGAATCTACTTTGTCGCAAGCTTTGTCGGAAGCTGAAGAGCAAGCGGCAGCGGTGTCTCAGGCCGGTAGTGCAGTAGCAGTCGGCAGTGGTGCTGCGGGGGAGTCGGGAGACGGTGCGGGTGGGAGAAAACCGTTTGCGAAACAACCCAGTTGTATCGCAGAAGAGGGTAAAAGGGTGGGGAGCGTGCGCTTTTCCCTGGGCTTGGCCTTCAGTTCACTTCAGATGCCACTGGAGCCCGCGGTCTCCGCGGTGAACTGGGGAGCGCATGGGACAGCGAACGTCCCGCCGGAGATGGCTGGCGGTTTAAGTGTGGGATTATGTGTGGGATTAAGTGTGTGCTTCGCACTAACACCTTGTCTCCACACCTTGTCTCCACACTTTGTCGGATACGCTTCGTCTCCGCACTTTGTCCCTACGCTTTGTCGAATGCGAAAGCAGGAGCGGCAGCGGTGCATCAGGCCGGTAGGCAGTAGCAGTGGGCAGTGGTGCTGCGGGGGAGTCGGGAGACGGTGCGAGTGGGAGAAAACCGTTTGCGAAACAACTCAGTTGTATCGCAGAAGAGGGTAAAAGGGTGGGGAGCGTGCGCTTTTCCCTGGGCTTGGCCTTCAGTTCACTTCAGATGCGCTTTGGAGCCCGCGGTCTCCGCGGTGTATTGATGCGGCGCATGGATAGAGAACGACACCGCCGGGGACGGCGGGCTCCAGCGTTCCGGCTTTTCCGTTCGCACTACTGCGACCGTACCGTCAGCCGCAGCGGCAAGCGCCCGCATAGGCACACGGTACAGCATCCTCTCGTCCTCGTCCTCTATAGGCGGGGGCTCAATACAGGCGCCAGCCCAAAACTTTAGAACTCACGAACTTTAGAAATTTAGAACTTTTTTCGCGTGCATCCGCGCCGCTCTCAATCGTCCTCGGTCACCTGGTGATAGAAGTCGGCCTCGTGGTCGGAGAGGCGGCCGGCGCGGATCAGGGCACGGAGTAGAGAGGTGTCTTCCTCCGGTGTCTCATCGGCCGCGCCGGGCTCCGTCGCGGCGGGGGCTTCCTGAGCGGCCGCAGGTGCGGGTGACGGTACGGGTGTCGGATCGGCTGGCGGTACCGTGACAGTGACCGCATCGGATGGCGGGGCTGACGGTACAGCCGGCAGCGGTCCGGCCCAGTGACGGTGGCCGATGAGCAGCGTGACTCCAACGCCGGCCAGAAGATAGCCTATACGGCGCAGCCACACAACCGGCCACGATGGCGCTGCCGCTTCCGCCGCCGGGCGGCGCAGGACCGGCACGGGCAGGTTGGCAAGCAGCAGCAACGCCAGCGCCAGCAGCGTCAGGCGGTTGCCGAGCAGCGGGAGCATCAGCAGTCCGGTCAGCAGGCTGCCGGCGGTGGCGCCGAGGTGGTCGGCGGTCTCGAGCCGTGCGCCTGCCCTTCCGGCCTCGATGCCGGCCTCGGTCATGCGGGCGGCCGCCAGCGGGAAGTAGCCGCCGGCGCAGAGTCCGCCAAGCAGAAAGGCGACGCCGAAGGCGACATGGTGCCAGGCGTGTTCCGGCCAGTAGCCAATCGCCGCCAGCAGCGCGGTATGCGCCAGAATCAGCACCCCCTGCAGGACGGTGGTCTGCCGCGCGGCGGGAGCGCTGCTTCCGGCGGAATCCGGTGCTGGACGGCGAGCCAGAAGGGCGGCGAAGCCAGCCGCCCCGGCAGCCAGTCCCGCCATGTAGAGCGCCGAGAGGAGACCCACATGCAGGTAGAGCGAGCCGTGGCGGGTCTGGTAGACATGCATCAGGAGGATCGAGATGCCGATGCCGGCCGCGCCGCTCGTGGCGGTCAGCCAGGTGGCGGCCGAGGCCGCGTTGCGCGCCGTGCGCCGGGTTGTAGCGACGGCGAGAAGGCGCAGCAGCACCAGCGCCAGCAACGGCGCCAGCGGCACCAGCGGGCCGGAGCGCGCCAGTTGCGCGAGGTATGCCGTGCCGCGCGCACCCGCCTGGCGGGCAGCCAGCAGCAGGCTGTAGAGCGTGGCCAGCGGCCGGGTGTCGCGGTTGATCAGCAGCCGCGGGGGCAGCGGTGCTTGCGCATAGCGCTCCAGCGCCGCCGCGGCGCGCGCCTGCGGATAGACCGTGTGCAGACCTGCGGGCGGGAAGAGTTGCGCCGCGCCCGGCAGCGACTCGAGACGCGCCTGCAACACGTCCGGATCGCCGGAGAGGATGCCGGGGGCGGCGGCCAGCAGCCAGCTCCCCTCGCCCGGTGCCAGCACCACTTCCGGAAAGACCTGCAGCAGCGTCGCGCGCATCGAGGCGCCCAGGAGCAGCCGCTCCTCGCCCATGCGGTTGGCACCGCCGCCGACGGCCGCCGCCAGCACGCCGCCGGGCCGCAGTGCCCGGCGGACAAGCCGGTAGGCCTCCAGCGTGTGGAAACGGTTCAGCGCCGCGCGGGTCGCCTCCGGCAGGTTGATAATGACGAGATCGTAACGCTCACCCTCCTGTGCCAGCCGTGTGCGGACGTCGCCCTCGAGCCGGCGCAGGCGGTGGTCGTCAATCCGCAGCCCCGGCGGGATCAACTGGATGACCCGGCGCATGTAATCGCCATCGCCCTGCGCCCAGGTCACCTGCCGCACGGAGTCGAGGGAGAGGAAGGCCTGGCAGAGGCCGAGTCCTGAGCCGATCACCAGGATATCGGCCGCCTGCGGCTGCTGGCACAGAGCAAGGGCCGCGGTACGCGCGTCGCCCTCGCCGCCGGGCAGCGCCTCGCACGTGCTGCCATCGCGCAGCACGACCCACTGGCCCTCGAGGTTGCCGTAAAGATACTCGCCCTGCGGCGTCTGGAACGAGCCCCCGAAGGCCGTGCCGGGCAGCAGGCGCTCCCACTTGAGTTGCTGCAGCCGGCGCGTGGCCGGGCGGTCGGCACCGGCGACCAGCGCGGCCAGCAGAAGCCCCGGCAGCAGCAGCCAGCGCCAGCTCTGCGTGCGGGTGCGGCGCACGACGGCCGCGGCGAGCGCGATCACGGCGGCCAGGAGCAGCAGCAGGCGCAGCGGCGACCAGCCTATGCCCAGCAGGAGCGTCGCGCCCGCGCCGCCGACCAGACTGCCGAGCGCCTCGAGACGGTAAACCTGCGCGACGGGGGCGCGGGCACCACCCTCGCGCACCCAGCGGCAGACGAGGGGGAAAAGCAGGCCGGTCACGAGCCCGACCGGCGCATTGACCACCAGTGCGAGCGGGATCACCGTGCGCAGCGGCAGCAGCAGGAAGGCGGGGGCGCCCACCAGAGCGCGGGCCTGCACGATCAGGAACCATTGTAGCAGCACCGCCGGCAGGTAGCCCAGCAGCAGATAGTCCAGACGCCGCAGCAGACGGTCGGCCAGCGGCGTACCGCCACGGCGGGCAATCCCCGCTGCGGCGGCGATCCACAGGAACCAGGAGCCGAAGAAGAGCCCGACGCTGATGTCGTTGCCCTCGAAAGAGGTCAGAAACTCGCGGAAGAGGAGGGTCTGGACGGCCAGGGTGAAGATCCCGTAGCCAACGACCGGCAGCGCGCGGAGACGGCTCATTTTCATTTGAGGCGCCCGCCCTCCTCCCGTGGCATGGGCGTTCCGCCCATGAAACACGGGCAGGATGCCCGTGCCGCACCTTCATGCAAAGGGGCTTGCAGGAGCCTCACTTGTCGGCCTCGCCGAAGACCTCGGCCTGGAAGACGAGGAAGGTGGCACCCTCCCGCCAGGCATTGGGCGGGAGCCCCGCCTTGAGCGCGAGCTGGGTGAGCATCTGCTCGCGGTTCCAGCCCTGCTCGGTCGCGACCTGCGGCAGGAAGACGGCGGAGCGTCCCTGCTTTTGCAGTACCACGCCGTCGGTGCCCACGCGGATGGCCTCGTAGCCCGCCACTGGTGCCGGAGGCGTCAGCACCGAGATCTCAATGGTCAGTTTCCGGCACTCGTCCGCCGTCACCGCCGGGAAGCGCGGATCGTCGACGCCGGCATGGATGGCGTTGGCAATGACCGCGCTCTCGAGCGGGCGGCGGGGGAAGATGTCGCCGATGCAGCCGCGGAGCCGTCCGTCACGCTCGAGGGTGACGAAGACGCCGCGCGGCTGTTGCAGCAGACGGCTGTCGAACGCCAGGTCAAGGTCGGCGGCAGTCGGTACGCGCCGCTGCCGCAGGTAGTCGGTCAGCGCCGCGCGCGCCAGTTTGAGGAGGTGGCTACGCTCGGCGGGGCCCAGCATCGCCGTGGCGGGAGCCGCCGCTGCCGGTTCCGGCGGTGCCGGTGCGGTGCCCGGCTTCCAGCCGCCGCGGAAGGCGAGCGACATGTAGCTGACCGAGTTGGCGTAGTCGCCCGTCACTTCGCCCGAGGTGGTGTAGGCGCACTTCACGGTACGGGTATCGGGCGGCAGCATGGCCATCAGGATGGCGATCGGCGTGCGGCCGCAGACCGTTGCGCCAGTGGTCTGGCAGTATTCGAGGAAGCGGCGGAAGTTGAGGGACTGGATCGTCTCGAAGGCGCCGTGGTCGAGCTGTGCTAGACGCGCCGGAACATCATCCTGGAAGGGGATGTAGCGGTAGTTGGGGCCGTAGTGGGTGAAGTCGGAACTGACCACCACGAGGGTGTCGTCGTCGATCAGTTGGCGGAGCAGCGCGGCGACGCGCAGGATGGTCTCCGGCGCGCACTCGCCGACCACGATCGGCACCAGCTTGAAGTCGGGCTGGGCGATCTGCAACAGCGGAAGCACCATCTGCGTGCTATGCTCGCGCGTGTTGGCTTGTGGAATCTCGCGGACAAAGGGCGCCTCGAGCAAACGCGCGATGAAGGACTCGTCGAGCGGGATTTCGCCGAGCGGCGTGGCGGCGTGCGTGGCGCGCGGCACGCTCAGGTGGTCCGGCATGGCCATTGTGTGGCTGGGGCCGAGCACCACAATGCGCGCATACTTGCGGCCGGCGGACTTCACGCCCACGGCCGCGGTAGGCCCGGAGAACTGGAAGCCGGCATGCGGCAGGATCAGGGCGATGGCATCGGGCAGCGGCTCGGCCTCCGCAGCCTCCAGCAGTCCGCGCATCTGGACGCCGAGCGCCACCGCATCGTCCGTGTACCAGCGGCCGGGAATGGTCGAGGTCATCACCTGCCGCGGCGCGGCGGGTGATGGCGCCGCCGCTGGCGCCGCCGGTGCTGGTGCTGCTGCAGCCGGTGCGGCTTCCGCGGGCGGTGTGCGGTCGCACCCCGCCAGGACACAGGCCACCAGACCAAGGAATGCCCGGCGCAGGGCGACAAAACCTCTGGATTCTGGTCTGAGACACCCTACACCAATCCGCGAAATCCGCGCACATGCGCCTGCGAAGCAGGACATCCGTAGCTTCTCCAACCGCGTCGCGGCCATCCAAAAGAAATCCTGAAAATCATGTAAATCCTGTAATCCTGTCAAAAAAAGCAGCGGGGCAGGCCCGGCAAATCCTGAAAATCGTGTCTCTCGCCTGTTCCAACTGCCCCGCAGGGGCGGTGGCCAGAATGAATTCCGAATTCTGGATTCCTTGTCTTCCTTGTCTTGCCTGTGCTCTCTCTGCTGTTTCATCTTCATCAGCCCTTCCAGATGCCCATTTGTCCTACATTACGCAGTGGCCGCAGCGGCCCGGGGTATTTCAGCGGCGGCGCCGGGTCATGCGGCAGCAGCCACGACAAGGGGGACGGCACCAGCCGCCCCACGGCGGCCACCGCGGCCCCCAATAGCAGCGATTGCAGGAAGGCTCGCCGTGTCATTCCCATACGCCGCGGATTTCCCGTTTGCAGTCGGGACAGCGCCCCGATTGGATATGGTTCTCGATAACCCTGAATCCGGCACGGGCGATCAGCAGGCGCCGGCACCCGGGGCAGTAGGTGTTCTGCCCGTGCCCGCTGCGCATGTTGCCCACATAGACAAAGTCGAGCCCCTCCTCCATCGCGATCTCGCGCGCCTGCTCCAGCCTGGCCTCGGGGGTCGGCGGCAGGTGGCGCATCTTGTACTGCGGGTGGAAGCCCGAGAAGTGGAGCGGGGTGTCGCGGCCGAGGTTCTCCTTCACCCAGCGGGCCAGCGCGCGCAGTTGATCCGGCTGGTCGTTGAGCGTGGGGATCACGAGATTGACCACCTCCAGATGCACACCGCACTCGCGGGTCAGCACCAGCGTGTCGAGCACGGGCTGCAGGGTGGCCGAGCAGACCTCGCGGTAGAAGGTGTCGGAGAGCGCCTTGAGATCGATGTTCACGGCGTCGACGTGCGCCATGAGCTGCCGCCACGGCTCGCGGCAGACGTAGCCGGCCGTGACGAGCTGGTTGCGCAGTCCATGCTCGTGCGCCAGCCTGGCGGTATCGCGCACGTATTCGTAGTAGACCACGGGATCCGTGTAGGTGTAGGCCAGCGCGGGGCAGTCGTGGCGCCGCGCCAGCTCGACCAGCGTGGCCGGCGGACAGGAGGCCGCGGCGGTGTTCTCGGGCTCGGCCTGCGAGATTTCCCAGTTCTGGCAGTTGAGACAGCGCAGGTTGCAGCCGACGGTCGCCAGCGAGAGCGTGCGGCTGCCAGGCAGGAAGTGGAAGAAGGGCTTCTTCTCGACAGGATCGACATGCACGGCGCAGGGGTGGCCATAGACCACGCTGCGCAGCTTGCCGTCGAGATTGATCCGCACCCGGCACTCTCCGCGTCCGCCGGGCGCGATACGGCAGCCGCGCGGACATAGTTCGCATTGAACCTTCACAGACATAACTCCTCACAAAACCAGTCTGGTGGTAATTATGATGACATGCCCGACGGGAAAGGTCAACTTGTTTACTTACCCCGGCTTGCCCGCTCCCCGGAAGAACATTTTCCAGCCGAGCGAAAAGTCGTATGCCCGCTGCAGGCCGCTCCAGATTGTCTGCGGCCCCGGCGGGCTGTTCTTGCGCACGATGTAGCCTCCCAGTTGCGCCACCATGGTGGCGATCTCACCGAGAGCGGGTGCCTTTCCCGGAGGGGCGC
>JAAYLN010000339.1 GCA_012521875.1 Lentisphaerota bacterium
CGCCGCAGCGCGCCGCTCCGCAAAACTCGTCGCAGTCCTCGTCTCGTCCATGATACTGGTTCCTTTCAGCCCACCAGTATCCGCGAACGCGGGGGAAAGCGATAGATGGTGTTCGTGAGACGCTTACGCTGTAGCCGCCGACGGCGACACGGTGCTCGTCACCAACGGCGTCTACACAACGTTCGCTGACGATCAAACATACGTGAACATCACTGCCGGCATCACACTGCGTTCTATGGAGGGGCCGGAATATACCGTGATCTCCAACTCCTTCGGCTCCTCCTATTCTGCCACACTTGTAGATATTTCAAGTTCTGGTGCCACGCTCGACGGCTTCACCATCACAAGGGCGCGGAGACTCTCCGTTAGGATCACTGCGGCGTCCGTCATGACGAACTGCATCGTCCGCGATAGAAGCAGGTGGAATGGCACCGGAAATGTATGGCTAAGCGGCGGTGCGCTTGTCACTGACTGCCACCTGATCAACAACTTGGTTTACGGCACCTATAAAGGTGGTGCCTTATACATCGCCGGTGCCAGCACCGTCGAAAATTGTGTAATCACCAACAACAACGCCAGCGGTGCCGCCCCGCTGATCCATCTCCTTAGCCCGTCCACTTCAAAGGACATAGTGATCCGCAACTGTCTCATCGCCGACAACTATTCGAGCGGCTGCGTTATCTTCTCTCATGGTGGCGGTACATACGAGAACTGCACGATCGCTGGAAACATGGCCGGCGGCATGGAGATATTCGATATAGGAGTAACGGCTAAGAACTGTATCTTCGCCGGCAACACTAACGCTGCTGGCACGGCTAGGAATGTGGTGTTCACCGGCGGCGGCAAGCTGACGGCAGTAAGCTCGTGCATTGTCGTGCCGCCGGCGGACAGGGTTTTGGCTACCGACTGTATCTATGAGCCCCCACGGTACCGCGACGCCGCGCGCGGCAACTATGCGCTCATGTCCTCGTCGCCTTGCATCGACACGGGCATGCTCCTCTCCTGGATGACGGACGGCGCGACTGACCTCGTCGGCGCGCCCCGTGTCTTCGGCAAGGCCCCGGATATGGGCTGCTACGAGTGCCTGATGGAACCGTGTACCCTATTCATGGTGCGATAGTTGCTGTATAATCACCGGTTGGAACATGTCGCGAACCCATTTTTTGATATGTGAGGCTCTTGCAAAACCCTCGCATGCGCACGTGGCACGGGCATCCTGCCCGTGTTTCATGGGCGGAACGCCCATGCCAGTTCGAGGGGTTTTGCAAGAGGCTCATGTGGTAACAGGAAAATGTTTATGAACACCCAGACAGAGACGCTTCACGAAACGCTCACCACGCCGGTTGCCGGCCGTTATGACATCATCGTGGCCGGTTCCGGTCCGGCCGGGTTTGCCGCGGCCATCACCGCCGGACGCATGGGGGCGCGCACGCTGCTGCTCGAGCAGACGCACGCGGTCGGCGGCATTGCCACCTCGGGCCTCATGAGCCACTGGACCGGTGCCACGCAGGGCCCGCTCTACAACGAGATTCTGGAGCGTGAATCGCAGCCCGGCCCCGAGGAGAAGTATTCCGGACGCCACATCATCAACCCGGACAAGCTCAAGCTGGTCATGCTCGAGATGCTTCAGGAAGCCGGGGTCGATCTCCTGCTCTACACCTTCGTTGCCGCCCCCGTCATGGAGGGCAACAGGGTGGTCGGCGTCATCACCGAAAACAAGAACGGGCGCCAGGCCTGGCGCGCCGCCAGCGTGATCGACGCCACGGGCGACGGCGATCTGGCCGCACGGGCCGGCGCGCCCTACCGCAAGGGACGCGAGCCGGACGGCGGCATGCAGCCTGTGACGATCATGTTCAAGGTGGCGGGGGTGGACTACAGCCGCGCGGTCTTTCCCGGCAGTTTCGAGACCAACTTCGAGATTCCCGGCGGACGCATCCAGGATCTGGGCCACGCCCACCTGCCGCACCCAGCCGGCCACGTGCTGCTCTATCCGTCGTCGCTCCCCGGCGTCGTCACGGTCAACATGACCAACCAGACTGGAATCGACGGCACGCTTGCGGAGGATCTCACGCGGGCGGAACTGGCCTGCCGCCGCCAGATCGAGCAGATCGTCCCCTTCCTGCGGGACAAGATCCCCGGCTACGAGAAGTGCTTCCTGATCAGCACCGCCTCGCTGATGGGCGTCCGCGAGACGCGCCACTTTATAGGCGACTATACCCTGACCGCCGAGGATATCGTCGAGGCGCGGGTCTTCGATGACTGGATCGCCACCCGCTGCAGTTTCAACTTCGACATCCACAATGTCACGGGGGCGGGGCTCGACAAGGATGGCGTGCAGCATAAGTTCAGATCCAAGGGCAACTACACCATTCCCTACCGCTGCCTCCTGCCGCAGGGGATCGAGGGCTTGCTGCTGGCCGGGCGCAGCATCTCCGGCACGCACAAGGCCCACTCGTCATTCCGCGTCATGCCGATCTGCGTCAACATCGGGCAGGGTGCCGCCACGGCAGCCGTCACCGCGCTCCGCGACGGTGTTGGCCTGCGCGAGGTGGACATCGCCAAAGTGCAGCACGCACTCGGCGAGCAGGGCGTGACGGTCGGCTAGGATACTGCCACGCGGCGACCACGCCGCGGAAGCCGGGCAAAGGCCCGGTACTTATTCAAAACGGCCTGTACCGTCACCCCGCGTGGCGCACTACGTGCGCAAGCGGTTTTGAGTGCGCGGACCCGGACGCGCTTTCTACCGCGGGACCTGGCCCGCGCAGATGAGGGAAATGCCAAGGCACAAGCAACGCCAATGATCTCTAAAAGGGATTAAGAGTGGGTTTAAGTGGGTGCTCCGCGCTTACACCTTGTCAGGGAAGCGAGACCTCGACACGGAAGAAGCGCGAGGACGCGTTGGTTGGGGTGACCCACTCGCCCACAAGCAGGCTCGACCGTCCCCAGATGGTGTAGACGCGCTCATTCCCCAGATCAGGCTCCCATTTCAGCACCGGCGTACCCTGCCGCATCTCGATGAGGCAGCGGAAAAGCGCGCCGGGGTTCGTCGGGCAAGTCCCGGCCACATAATCCTGCCAGACGGCCATGGCATTGCCGGCACCATCGCGCTTGCCGTTCGCCATCGAGGCCGCCGCCTCGTAGTCGCCGCCCGCCGCCGCCATCAGCGAGGGATAGCCGTCGAGCCACGCAAAGGGCACCGACACGGGCGTCGTTGATGTATGTGTGGGCAGGACAGCCAG
>JAAYLN010000340.1 GCA_012521875.1 Lentisphaerota bacterium
AGTGGAAACGCTACATATTATAGCACGTCGAAATGTGCCGAACAAGCACTAACTGTTAGGCTAAACCCGAATTTCGCGCCTCATGGCAACCGCACCCCTGTCACTTTCCTGACACACACCCCCCGGCACGTTCCGCCGTGCCGGGGTAATTTTAGATTTGTGATTTCAGATTTGTGATTGGTCTCTTTCCTCCTCGTCCTCGTCCTCGTCCGCGCCTTCGAAAGAGATTGAACCGCCAAGGCGCCAAGAGGAACCACGAAAGAAAAGACACGCAGAGCGGGGTGTTTAACCGCAAATGACGAAAAGACGTGAAACTGGGAGTAAGCGGGTGGAGTAAGCGTTCCGTTTAAGTGTGAGAGGGTGAGAGTAAGTGCAAAGCACCCAATGCAATCTTGATTTCATGCCTCCAAATGGCTATGCTTTCTTATTTCTCCGCGCCCTTGTCGCGCGGTTTCGGGAGTTTGATTTCTCATGAGGATTCTTTCAGGCATCCAGCCCTCCGGCAAACTGCACATCGGCAACTATTTCGGGATGATGAAGCCCGCGATAGAGTTGCAGTCGCGCGGACAGGCCTATCTCTTCATCGCCAACTACCACGCCCTCACCACGGTCACCGACCCTGAACAGTTGCGTGCCGACTCGCGCGACGTGGCGCTCGACTTCCTGGCCTGCGGGCTTGATCCTGAGAAGACCGTCTTCTTCCGCCAGAGCGATGTGCCGGAAGTCACGGAACTGACCTGGCTGCTCTCCATCGTCACACCCATGGGGCTGCTCGAGCGCTGCCACTCCTACAAGGACAAGCTGGCCAAGGGCATCCCCGCCAGCGCCGCGCTCTTCAACTATCCCGTGCTGATGGCCGCCGACATCCTCGCCTACCAGTCCACGGTGGTGCCGGTCGGGCGCGACCAGAAGCAGCACGTGGAGGTGACCCGCGACATCGCGATCAAGTTCAACAACCAGTTCGGCGAGGTCTTCACCATCCCCGAGCCGGCCATCTCCGAGTCGGTCGCCGTCGTGCCGGGCCTCGACGGGCAGAAGATGTCCAAGAGCTACGGCAACACGATCGAGCTTTTCGGCGATCCGAAGGAGGCGCGCCGGCGCATCATGCGCATCGTCACCGACAGCACGCCGCTCGAGGATCCCAAGAATCCGGACACCTGCAACATCTTCGCGCTCTACCGTCTCTTCGCCACTCCCGAGGAGACTGCGGAGATGGCCGCGCGCTACCGGGCGGGCAACTTCGGCTACGGCACCGCCAAGAAGGCACTGGCCGAAATCTACGAGCGCACCTTCGCCCCCATGCGGGAGCGGCGCGCCGCCCTGGCCAGCGATCCCGACCGTGTCGAGGCGATCATGCAGCAGGGTGCCGCGCGTGCGCGGGCCGAGGCGCGAAAAACCCTCGATGCCGCCCGCCGGGCCGTGGGTCTCGCATGAGCGGGAGCTCCACGCCCACAGAGTACAAGGTGGATCTCGATGTCTTCGAGGGTCCCCTTGACCTGCTGCTCTATCTGATCCGCCGCGACGAGATCGATATCTACGACATCAGCATCGAGCACATCACCAAGCAGTACCTCGAGTATCTGGATATGATGCGGATGCTCGACCTGAACATCGCAGGCGAATTCCTCGTCATGGCCGCGACGTTGATGCTCATCAAGAGCCGCATGCTGCTGCCGGTGGAGTCGCGCGCCGATGATGATGACACGCCGGAAGAGGGTGTCGACCCGCGTCTCGACCTTGTGCGGCAGCTCATCGAGTACAAGAAGTTCAAGGATGCCGCCGCCCAGCTCATGGCGCGCGAGGCGCTGCAGGCCGAGCGTTTCGTCTACGGCGGCGCGGTGGCGCATGCCGACGACATGGACGGGGAACCGGAGGCGCCGCCCCTCGGCGACGTGGGGCTCTTCGACCTGCTGGCCGCCTTCCAGGAGGTGCTGGCGCGCGCGCCGATCGAGCCGCTGGGCCACCTCGAACCGATCCGCTGGAGCGTGCCCGACAAGATGGAGTCGATCCTCGGCGCCGTCAAGCGCCGCGAGACGGTGGCCTTCTCGCGGCTCTTCCGTCCCGAGTCGCACCGCGGCGAGGTGATCATCACCTTCCTCGCCCTGCTCGAGCTGCTGCGCCTGCGCCAGGTGGCCATCCGCCAGCACGCCCCCTTTACCGAGATCATCATCAGCAAGATACCCGACAATCTTCCGGTCGAGGCGCTCGCGCCCCCCGTGATCGGAGGAGGATCCAATGTCCCAACCTGAAACCACACCCGAAGTCAGCGCCTCCAGCCTGCGCCAGATCATCGGCGCGCTGGTCTTCAGCGCCGCCGCGCCACTGCCCATCGAGACGATCCGCACCTGCCTGCGTGAGCGCGCCGCGGAGTCCGCCGACGCCGCACCCTTTGCCGACGTTCTGCCGCGCGACATCCGCGATGCCCTCGAGGATATCGCCCGCGACCTCGACCGGCTCGATATCGGCATGGAACTGCGCGAGGTGGGCGGCGGATTCCGCTTCCAGACGCAGCCGGGCTGCGGACACTGGGTGCGGACGCTGCTCAAGCGCGACCGCCCCACCCGCCTCTCGCGCTCCGCGCTGGAGACGCTGGCGATCATTGCCTACCGCCAGCCGATCGCCAAGTCGGAACTCGAAGGCATCCGCGGTGTGTCGGTCGACCACGTCATCAAGGCGCTGATGGAGATGCACCTGATCCGCATCATCGGCCGCAGCGATCTGCCGGGACGCCCCTTCCTCTACGGCACCACGCCGCGCTTCCTGGAGCATTTCGGGCTGAAGAACCTCGACGAGCTCAACGAGCTCGACCCCACCCTGCAGCGCTCAAAATCAGCCTCCCTGCCGCGCAAGACGAAGGGCAAGAAGACCGAAAAGACCGCCGTGGAAGCCGCTGTGGAGGAGGCGGTAGCGGCAGAGGAGACGGCAACCGCAGAGACGGAAGCGGCGGAAACGGAAGCGGCCGAGACGCAAGAAGAGGCCTCCACGGCGGACAAAAATGCGGCGGATGAGCTGGTCGCATTGGCCAACCCAAGGGAGCAGGAGAATCTCAAGGCTGCGCGCGAGGCTGATCCGGTTTTTGAGCAAGATGACAAGGAATAGGCGGCAAGACGATTTGAGATTGGTGATTTTAGATTTGTGATTGGTTGTGTTCGTCCTCGTTCTCGTCCTCGTCCTCGTCCTCGACAGCCACGACTGTTTTTTAGACAGGATGACAGGATGACAGGATTTTTGAGGATGCGTGTTGAGTGAGATCTGCAGATGCGCCCGTGCCACGTGCCTGCAAGCAAGAGGGTTTTGACTGGCGTCTGTACCGAACCACCCCGCCCTCCGCACCCGCACACGCTCGCGGTACGGCAACTGAGGTAGGGCAAGCGTCCCGCTTGTCGCAGTGATGGAGCGCGCCGAGCCACGCTTTTCGAATGAATCGAATGAGTCGATGGAGTCGAGAGATTCGATTCTTTCGATTCGCTCGACTCTCTCGATTCCTTCGACCACTCCCACCTCGCCACACCGTCGCCGCCGTCGACATTCGCAAGCCTCGATTGTCGTCGATTGTCGTCGATTGTCGTCGAGATACTGGAAAGCTCCGCAAATGCGTCCCCAGCACTCGATAACAATCGACGGCGTCCGACGATAGCCGACCGCCATCGGAGCTGGCAACAAATTCCTGATTTCCTGAGTTCCTGATTCAAAACAAACAGCCGCGGCATCCGTACTGCGGATGAATCAGCGCGGAGCGCCACTTTTCCATCCCTCTGCGTCTCTGCGTTATCTATTTCGAGGACGAGGACGAGGAGGAGAACGAGGACGATAAGCGTCCCCCACCCTTTCGCAAAACGCAACCTTTCCTGACGCGTCCGCTCAGAGTCCCAGCAGCCGTGCGGAATTGCCGCCCATCAGCGCCTGCATGCGGTCGGCGGGCAATTGCAGCGCCTCGAGGCGCGCCACCTGCTCGCCGTGGCGCGTCCAGGGCCAGTCGCTGCCGAAATGGAGCCGGTCGGCCGGGTGGCGCAGCAGCAATTCGCGGAGGCGCCCGGGCGGCAGGTAGTTGGGTGAAAGCGAGATCTCGATGTCGATGGGCTGGCCGATCAGCAGGCGCTCGGCCTCGTCCCAGTCCATCCAGCCGCCAAGGTGGCTGGCGACGAACTTCAGATCCGGCAGGGCATCGAGCAGACGCCGCACCCGCGCCGCGTCGCAGATGCGGTCATGG
>JAAYLN010000341.1 GCA_012521875.1 Lentisphaerota bacterium
ATATGCGCCGGGTTGACGGCCGCCGGTGGTCAGGTGTGGATCTTTTCGCGGCCGGCGTGCCCTGCCCACCCTTCTCGATCGCGGGCAAGCAGCTTGGTGTTGACGATGACCGGGACATGTTTCCCGACGCACTCCGCTTGATCGATGAGATGCGGCCGAAGGCAGTACTTCTGGAGAATGTTCCAGGCTTTGCCTCGTCGAAGTTCGCAGATTACCGCGCGTATCTGATAGAACGGCTGCACGACATGGGCTATGAGGCCGATTGGCGGGTTCTCCAGGCAGCCGATTTTGGTGTTCCGCAGTTGAGACCGCGTTTTATTCTGATCGGTCTTCCCAAAAAACATTTTTCCTTCTTTGAATGGCCTCGCCCCTTGAATTGCCACGTCACTGTCGGCGATTCGCTCCGCGACTTGATTGCCGCGCGCGGATGGCCGGGTGCGGATGCGTGGTGCCGGAATGCCCAGCGTGTGGCCCCGACAATTGTCGGGGGGTCCAAAAAACATGGCGGACCCGACTTGGGGCCTACCCGCGCCCGAAAGCAGTGGCGCGAGCTAGGCGTAGATGGCTTGGGCATTGCGGATGAACCACCAGCAGCGGACTTTCCCATTGATGGACTTCCGCGACTGACGGTGCGGATGGTGGCACGAATCCAAGGCTTCCCCGACTTCTGGAAGTTCAGCGGCAGGAAGACACCTGCCTACCGGCAAGTCGGCAATGCCTTCCCGCCACCGGTAGCGGCGGCGGTAGGACAGGCAATCGCCAACGCCTTGGATTGCAAGTATCCGGCAAGGCCTTCAATACGTGCCCGGCAGATGGAGCTACAGTTGCTGGAACACTGCGTCGATTATTACTGAGCGAGACACGCTAGGGAACAGAAGGCCACATGAGCAAGATAGGATCCAAGGAACTTATCAGGCGTTTTCTTCTTGCCAACATTAGACGCGTTATCGAGTCCCATGAGTTGCAGGAGGCCGCCAACGGTGCCGTACAATACAGCCGTCGACTGCGGGAACTACGCGACGAGGAAGGCTGGCCCATCCTAACTCACAATGACACGACGGCGTTGAAACCGGGACAATACTTGTTGAAGGAGCGCCCCAAGCAAAAGGCTCGTCCCCAGTTCGCCAGGACGATTTCAGCAAAATTGCGTGCCGAGGTTCTTGATCGGAATGGTTTTACCTGCCAGATGTGCGGCTTGACACCAGGCGATATTGATCCGTTCACCAAGCGTCCTGTACGGCTGCATGTCGGCCACATCAAGGATAAGTCGCTAGGAGGCAAGGACGAAATATCGAACTTGCGCACATTGTGCTCGACCTGTAACCAGGGAGCCAAGAATATCACGACGGAAAAACCGAGCCGCATCTGGCTTCTATCGCAGATAAGACGTGCGGCACAGGACGATCAGCGTGCGGTTTTTGAGTGGCTTAAGCGGCAGTTCGAAGAATAGCGGTTCCTTTAAGTATTATGAATTTCCATGATACACGGCAAATTGAGCGTGCCGTTCTCATACAGGTGGTGCATAGCCAGATGGACAGTGCCGAGGCGGCCGATTCGCTGCTGGAGCTGGGACGCCTGGCGGAAACCGCCGGTTTCGAGGTGGAGGGAGAACTCGTGCAAAACCGCGACAAGCCCCACGGCGGCACGCTGATCGGCTCCGGCAAGCTGGAGGAGCTCAAGGCCCTGATCGCCAGCACCGGGGCCGACACGGTCATCGCCGACAATGAGCTTAACGCCATCCAGGCCTTCAATCTGGGCAAGGCGCTCAGCGTCCGCGTCATGGACCGGACCGAGATCATCCTCGAGATTTTCGCCCGCCGCGCCCGCTCGGCCGAGGCGCAGGTGCAGGTCGAGTTGGCGCAGCAGGAGTTCCTGCTGCGGCGCATCCCGGTGACCGAATCGCAGCAGCGCTTCAAGGGACGCGCCAACGTCCGCGGCCCCGGCGAAGGCCACCTCCACCTGCGCAACGAGCCGCTGCGGCGCCGCATTGCCGAACTCAAGCGCAAGCTCGATACGATCCAGCAGCGGCAGACGCGGCGCGGCGGAATCCGGCACCCGTGGCCGCTCGTCTCGCTCGTGGGCTACACCAACGCCGGCAAGTCAACGCTGCTGAACGCCCTCGCCGGAGCCGACGCCTATGTGGACGACAAGCTCTTCGCCACCCTCGACACCAAGACGCGCCGGGCCTGGCTGGCGCCCGCGCGCGAGGTTCTGCTGACCGACACCGTCGGCTTCATCCGCAACCTGCCGCACTCGCTGGTCGCCTCCTTCCGCTCGACCCTCGATGTCGCCGTGCAGGCCGACCTGCTGCTGATCGTCGTTGATGCGGCCTACCCCTGCGTGGACGACCACATTTCCGTATGCCACACCACCCTGCTGGAGATCGGTGCGCACAAGGTGCCCTACCTGCTGGTGCTGAACAAGTGCGACCGCGGCACCTCCGACCACGCCGTACTGCATCTCACGGAGCGCCACCCCCACGCCATACCGGTCTCGGCACGCACCGGCTTCGGGCTCGATATCCTCAAGCGGGCCATCATCGAGGAGCTGATGAAACACGGCGAGGCATGGAGCCTGCCGCCGGCCAGCCAAGGGTAAGCGGCTGGCGACAGGGGGTGCGCATGGAGAGCGGATGACCACCCACTTTGTCGCGAGCTTTGTCGGTAACTTTGTCGCCTTCGTCGAACGTGGAAGATTAAGCGGGTGGTTTAAGCGTGCCGATTAAGAGTGAGATTAAGAGAGGGTTTAGAGTGGGTGCTCCGCACTAACACCTTGTCCCCACACCTTGTCTCAACACCTTGTCTCTTTACACTTCGTCCCCACACTTTGTCCCTACGCTTTGTCGAATGCGAAAGAGTAAGCGGGTGGAGTAAGTGTGCCGGTTAAGAGTGAGTTTAAGTGTGGGATTCAGTGGGTGTGCGTCGCGCTTACACCTTGTCTCAACACCTTGTCTTTACACCTTGTCTCTTACACTTTGTCTAAAGCTAAAGAGTCTGCCCCACAATACCACGCTCCATCGCTGCGGCTAGCCGGGACGGCGTCGCCCCACCTGTGCTGGCGCGCTTCTGCGGGAGCTTACCCGGCTCTCGACGACACTCGCCGACGACTTGCATCTGGCATAGACGCCTTATTCCATGACTCGAAGGGCGGCAACGCCGTTCCGGCGAGCCGCACACAGGTAATTAACCGCCAAGACGCCAAGTCCGCCAAGGTTATCTGCCAATGCACGAGTGCACGCGAACCGCCCCGCTCGCCGCTTCGGAAAAGTCAGCGCTCCAGCCGCTCGCGGGCCACATCCCGTATCGGGCGTCCGCCGAGTTCGAGATCCTCGATCACTGCCATCCCGCGCCAGACACGCACCACGAGTACCCCCGGCTGCGAGTCGCGTCTACTGGCATTTTGATAGGCCCGCTCCGCCTCGGGAGCCAGTTTTTCTTCCATGTAGTAGCGATCAAGGGGCAACTTGGCGTGCACCTGGTATTTGCCTGTTAGAACATGCCGTCTGCCATGAGAACGCCTCGCCAGCGCGGTGTTGTTGGTGATGGCGGGAATCTCGCGATACTCCGGCCAGCAGTATGCTACGCGCGTCCGGATATAGATGTCATCCGGCCCTGGGCGTGGTGCCAGGCGCTCGATCCTGCTATAACCGTTGGTTCCATTGCCAATGATCACATAAATGCGCTGTCCGCGCGCATACTCGCGATCACATAACATCCTGTTGTTCTCGGTGAGGTTCAGCGACACATAGCGTCCGCGAAAGGCGTCGTAGGGATCAACCGGCGCCGTGAGGAAGCGGCATTCCACGCCGTTACGCAACGCGATTTCGCGCTGCATAATCATGAAACCCATTACGCCAAACTGCGCCACCAGTCCGATGAGCGCGATTGTCAGCATCCGGCGCCGGTTCATGCCGCACCTCCCTTCTGTTTCATGCGGCGTGAAACCATCAGGTTGGCTACAAGAAAAACGCCGCCGCACAATATGAAAACTATGCCTTTGGCCGTGAAGCTGGCGTCGCTGCTGAAGAACCTGCCGATGATCACGGCCAGCAACACCAGAACTCCCAGGTTGATTGTGCCGGCACGGTGTTCGGCCAGACCTTCGCCCAGAGTGGCCAGCCCCAGCCCCGCCAGATAAAGAGTCATCAGCAGTGCCGGCAAATGGTCGCTTTCATCGTGGGAGGCTATGGCATAGGCGATGGCCGTCACGAAGGGGGCGATACCCCACAGCGTCCAGGCCGGCAGTAGCGGTACGCCGTGCCATTTGCGTCGCGGTACACGCCTGAAGGCCAGCACCAGCAGGAAGGCGGCCGCTACCGGTAGTGCGACAGCCAGGCTGAAATCAAAAAATGACGCCCAGGGATGACGGAAAATATCCGTGCGCCAATAGTTCCATCCGATCTCATGCCAAGGCCACCGGAAGATCAGGAGGTAAAGCACCACGGCCAGACCTCCACCGCCGAGCGTCCGCAAGGGGTTGCGCCACCATCCGCGCTCCCCGCTGCCGCGTACCTCGCTCCCCAACAGCAGCGCGGCAAAGGCACTCGTGTAGATAATCATCCAGAGTCCCGGCAGGCTCTTCTCCAGCGTGATACCCAGTGCCGCCGTGCAACAGAGGGCGGCGGTCCACAGCATCCAAGTTGAACGCACTGCCGCATCCGGCTCGCGCCGCACGCTGTAGATCAGGGGCGCGACGAGCGCAGCCAGCGGCCAGTACCAGAGCCCCACGCCGCCGGATAGTTGCGACATCGAAACCCAGGTTATAAGGCCGATAAAGTAACCCGCGACCGGTGCAAGGGCGCGGGTCGCGTAACACACCGGAATCAGCAGCAGAGTCCAGACCAGCGTGAAGGCCTCGGCATCTTGTGGCAGATGGTAGGTTTGCCCGATCAGCGCCACCCCCGCGCCGATAGACAATCCCCAGAAGAGCCCCAGCGGCTCCAGAAAGGCGCGTGAGCTCCATCCGCGCAGATATCCCGTTACATAGAGAATGGCGCACAAGCTCAGCGGTGTAAATGCGATGACCGTGCGCGTCGGCCGCCCAAGCTCGCTCCAGTTGGCGGCCAGAAGGGCAATGATGCCCAGCCCCACCAGTAGCGCGCCCAGCGAGCCGAAGATGATCCGCCCCCAGGGCGTCTCGTTCGCCGCCACCTGCGCATAGCGCGTCCGCAGCCGTTCCGCAGTCGCAGTGTCGACAATGCCGTCACGTTCCCAAGCGTCAACTTCACGTTTCAACCACTCGATTTCACGGGAGGCCATGAGTCACTCCTTGCTTGTCAGTCGTACAGCAGTTTCTCGATCCCGGGGTGTTTACGGTGCACCTCTTCGCGGGTGAGGCCGTCGAGCTCGTGGGGGAAGACTATCCACTCGTCGGTGGCGTGCAGGTAGTAGTCCGGCCGCTCGCCGGTAATGGTGCGGGACTTTTTCCAGAAGAGCGTGGCCACACGCGCCTCGGCACCGCGGGCGGTGACAATCCCGCGCATATGCTTGGCGGTGAGACCGGTGTCGAAGATATCGTCGATGATCAGCACGCGCCGGCCGGGGCGGAACAGCTCTAGCTGTTCCGGCGAAAGGCTGATCCGGGGCAGTTGCGTCTGCTGCAGACCGGCGTAGGACGAGCACTTGACCGGCAGGTGCGCCTTGCGCATGCCGCGGTAGACAAAGAACTCGTGGACAGCCAGCCCTACCGGCGCGCCGCCGCGCCAGAGTACTACCAGCAGTTCCGGATCCCAGCCTGAATCGAGGATCAGGCGGGCCAGCCGGAAGCTGTCCAGTAGCATCTCGTCGCCGGAGATGTAGCGTTTGGCGGAGGGCTCCATCGTTATGTGTTGTTCGCTTGCCCGCCCCCTCGATGCGCCACAGGCAGTGCGGCCGTTCCGGGGCTTAGGGCACCAGGAAGCGGCTGGTCAGGGCGGTGACCTCTTCGCGGACACGCGCCTGCAGGGCGGTGTCGCCGATGGCCTTGAGGATCTCGACGATCCAGCCGCCGATCTTGCGCATCTCGGCCTCGCCCATGCCGCGCGTCGTGACCGCGGCTGTACCGATGCGGATGCCGGAGGTGACAAAGGCGCTCTTGCTGTCGAAGGGGATGGTGTTCTTGTTGACGATAATGCCGGCAGCGTCCAGGGCAGCGGCGGCATCCTTGCCGGTGAGGCCCGCGGCAGCCACGTCAACCAGCATGAGGTGGTTGTCGGTACCGCCGGAGACGATGCGGAAGCCGCCCTCGGCCAGCGTGGCGGCCAGCGTCTTGGCGTTCTTGACGATCTGGGCGGCGTAGGCGCGGAAGGAGGGATCAAGGGCCTCCTTGAAGCAGACGGCCTTGGCGGCGGTGGTGTGCTGCTGCGGGCCGCCCTGCATGCCTGGGAAGACGGTCTTGTCGATCTCCTTCGCGTAGGCCTGGCGGCAGAGGATCAGCCCGCTGCGCGGGCCGCGCAGCGTCTTGTGGGTCGTGCTGGTCACAACGTCGGCATATGGTACGGGGCTGGGATGAGCACCGCCGGCGACGAGTCCGGCGATGTGCGCCATGTCGACCATCAGCAGCGCGCCTGCCTTGTCGGCGATGGCGCGGAAGCGGGGGAAGTCCAGCGTGCGCGCGTAGGCGCTGGCACCGGCGACGATCAGCTTGGGCTTGCAGGCGATGGCCTGCGCCTCGAGGGCGTCGTAGTCCAGTTGCTCAGTCTCGGGCGAAACCTTATAGGCCTCGATCTTAAAGAGGCGGCCCGAGAAGTTCACCGGGCTGCCGTGGGTCAGGTGTCCGCCCTGGTCAAGGCTCATGGCCAGGATCGTGTCGCCGGGCTGCAGCAGGGCGAAGTAGACGGCCATGTTGGCCGCGCTGCCGCAGTGCGGCTGGACGTTGGCGTGCTCGGCGCCGAAGAGGGTGCAGGCGCGCTCGATGGCCAGGCGTTCGACGGCATCCACGGGCAGGCAGCCGCTATACCAGCGCTTGCCGGGGTAGCCCTCGGCATACTTGTTGGTAAGGACGCTGCCCTGGGCCTCGCGTACGCTGCGGGAGACATAGTTCTCCGAGGCGATCAGGTTGATCGTCGAGTCCTCCTGCGCGATATGCGCCGCGATGGCGGCGTGTATCTCGGGGTCGGTACGCCCGAGCAGCGCGAACTCGCTGCGGCGCCCGGCACGCTCGATCTGCTCGATGCGGCGCGCATGGCGCTCCTTGCCGGGCTCGGCACCCTCGAAGCCGCCCTCGAGCCAGGCCGTGGTGATCGCGGCCAGTTCCCCGGCCGGATGGCAGGCGCCAGCCAGCACCAGGACGTTGACGTCGTTGTGCGAGCGTCCGCGGCGGGCACGCTCGGGGGTGTCGCAGACGGCGGCACGGATGCCGGAGAAGCGGTTGGCGGCGATCGCCATGCCAGTGCCGGTGGTGCAGATTAGCACGCCGCGGTCGGCGCGGCCCTCGACGATACGCTCGCAAACCGCGCGCGCGTAGTCGGGGTAGTCAACGGAGTTGGTGTCGTGGCAGCCCAGATCCTCGACTTCCGCGCCGTGCCGGCGCAGCACCTCGATGACCGCTGCCTTTGCTGGAAACCCGCCGTGATCGCAACCAATTGCAATTTTCATGATTATCCTGACGATGTCCTGATCTGCCGAAAGAAGAAAGATACCATTATAAGGTATCCGCGCGGGTTTTCAAACGACTTTTACCGTCGATTTTGCAATCGGGTGTGGGTGTGGTTCAACATAGTTGCCACACACCAAGGGGTCAGGAGCCAGGGTTCAGTGGAGCCGCTGCCCTGCAGCGCGGCGGCAGTAGCAGTAGGCAGTGGCTGGCGCGTACAAGGTGGACGCCTGATGCTGAAATGAAATAACCCGTTAGGCCACCCCGCGTGGCGCACTACGTGCGCAAGCGGTTTTTTTTGCGCGGACCCGGCCGCGCTTTCTACCGCGGGACCTGGCCCGCGCAGATGAGGCCACTGCCAAGGCAGCAGAAACGCCAATGAGCTCTTTTCGAACCGCGAAAAACGAAACGCGCGAAAATGGCGATACGCCAACGCGACAGCGTGGTAGCGACGCCGCATAACACGTGCACCGTCAGCAAGATAAGGCATGGCGGTGGGTATGGGGCGCCAGCCACCGGCAGTACCGGCAGTCACGGCAGTACCGGCAGTACCGGGATCGAGGACGAGGACGAGGACGAGAAAGCGCCCCGCTCCCCGCCCGGCTCCGCCGGGCCATTCTCGTGGGGGCGGACCTCCGTGTCAGGTGACAGAGACAGCTTGCGACAAGGTGTAGGGGACAAGGTGTGGGGACAAGGTGTGAGGACAAGGTGTGAGGACAAAGTGTGCCACCGGGCGGCGGAAGGGCAGCGCAGCGCTTTTACCCTCTAAATTGCGAGCCAC
>JAAYLN010000342.1 GCA_012521875.1 Lentisphaerota bacterium
CGCCGCAGCGCGCCGCTCCGCAAAACTCGTCGCAGTCCTCGTCTCGTCCATGATACTGGTTCCTTTCAGCCCACCAGTATCCGCGAACGCGGGGGAAAGCGATAGATGGTGTTCGTGAGACGCTTACCCTGCTCCAGCATATGCGGACGGCAGCCGCCCACTCTTCCGCCAGGGTGGAGACCTATATCGGCTGGCCCACCGACGCCGAGATCATGGAACTGGCCGGACTCGCTGACCGCCTTCTGCTGCATTGTTATGTAGGCAACCCTGCCAATGCCTACAACTACGCCAAGTCACGGCTCTATGCTCTCGGTGCGGCCGCGACCAACCCGGCGGTCTGGCCCATCTTCTCGGCGGAGTCCTCGGGGCACTATGCGGATCAGCCGTTCATGGGCGACTGGCTTGCATCGCATAGCCTGAACGAGGCCGAGGCGATCTTCATGGCCGCCTACAATGGCGACACGGATCCCCGCAGGCATAAGGCCGGCATACCCGGTTTCCAGTATTACTCGTACGACTACATGTCGCCACTGCTCTTCCTCTCGGCCACGGGATTCGCGCCCGAACATCTGGCCGGGGATGTTGACGGTTCCACCAACCTTGTCATCACCTTTAATGCCGACATCTCAAAAGGCACCACTGGCAGTGTGACCATCAGGCATGCCTCCAACCACACGGTATTCGAGTCCATCCCCATCACGGATTCCCGCATCACCGTCACGGGAGCGCAAGCCATTGTGAACCCCGCCGGGGTACTGGCATCGGGCGTGTGCTACTATGTGGTTTTCGACTCAACCGGGTTGTGCTAGAGTAGCCGATGATCTCAATCTACACCCGTATTTCTACTCGACGACTTCCCGCAGCCTCGGTATTGTTAGGGCATCATGGATTACCTGAGTACCCGCGGCGGGCCGGAACGGCTGCCCTTCCAAGATACCATCCTGACCGGGCTAGCGCGCGACGGCGGTCTCTTCCTGCCCGCCGATACCCCCGATGTAAGCCGCAGGCTGAAGGAGTGGTCGCAGCTCTCGTACACCGAACTCGCCCTCGAGGTGATGCGGCTCTATGCCGACGATCTGACGGTCGAGGAACTGCGCGGGATGATCGCCCGCAGCTATGCCACCTTCCGGCACGGCGAAATCACACCCGTGGTCGCGGTTGGCCCGATCCACGTGCTGGAACTCTTCCACGGCCCGACACTGGCCTTCAAGGATGTGGCCCTGCAGTTTCTCGGCCAACTCTTCGAGTCGGTGCTGGCACGCCGCGACACCGCACTCAACATCGTGGCCGCCACCAGCGGCGACACGGGCAGTGCCGCGATCCAGGGTCTGCGCGGCCGTCAGCGCCTGAGCCTCTTCGTGCTGCACCCGCACGGACGCGTAAGCCCGATCCAGGCGCTGCAGATGACCACCGTGCTCGACGGGAATGTCCACAATCTGGCTATTGACGGCACCTTCGACGACTGCCAGAACATCGTCAAGGGGCTCTTTTCCGACCTCGCCTTCCGCGACCGCCACCAGCTCGGGGCGATCAACTCGATCAACTGGGCCCGCGTGCTGGCGCAGATGGTCTACTACTTCTATGCCGCCTTCCGCGTCATGGAGCGCACCGGCACCGACCGCGTGCAGTTCAGCGTCCCCACCGGCAACTTCGGCGACATCTTCGCGGGCTATCTAGCCTGGCGCATGGGACTGCCTGTGGAGCGCCTGATTCTGGCCACCAACGAGAACGACATCCTGGCGCGCTGCTTCGCCACGGGCTCCTACAGCACCGGCGAGGTCGTGGCGACGCTGAGCCCCTCGATGGACATCCAGGTCGCCAGCAACTTCGAACGCTACCTCTACTACCGCGCCGACGGCAACACCGACCAGGTCAGGAGCTGGATGCGCGATTTCAAGGCGACCGGCTCGATCTCGCTCACCCCGGACGGAGAGCCACTGGACGACCCCGTGATGGTGGCCGGACGCGGCGACACCGAGGCTACCCTGGCGACGATCCGCAACTACTGGGAGCGCCATAACTATCTGCTGGATCCCCACACAGCGGTCGGTGTGCATGTCGCGGCACAGTTTGCCGATGCCGCCGCGCCGACGATCTGCCTGGCCACGGCACACCCCGCCAAGTTCGGCAATGCGATTCTGCAGGCCACCGGCAAGGATCTGGCACACCATCCGCTGCTGGACGGCCTCAAGGGCCTCCCCACACGGCTGACCCGCCTCCCCGCCGACCAGACCGTGGTGGCGGCGCATATCGCGAAAGTGCTGGGTGGTTGATGGTTGGTGTACGAAAATTCTGTGTAATTCTCTTGCCGGCGGTACGGTACAAATGTACAATGCCATTGATGGGAATCAAGCATCCCGAACGAACAAGAAAGGAGTAATGCATCATGCTGAAGCTGAATTCCATACTTTGTCCGGTCGATTTTTCCGAAACGTCCGACCTGGCCGTGCAGTACGCGCTAGCCATAGCCCGCACTAACGGAGCCTCTCTGACCCTGCTGCATGTGGTGGCACCGGCCATGGCCGCGCTGCCGGGCGAGGCGGGGCTGCTCGCGGTTCCCCAGATTGACCTGCAGGAGAGCACCGACGCCTGTCTCTCCCGCCTTGCAGCCATTGCGGAAGAGATAGAGGACGAGGGTGTCGAGGTGGATTACAAGGTTGTCAGTGGTGTGCCGTTCCTGGAGATTTCACGCTACGCCGGGGAGCAGGACACTGACATGATCGTGATGGGCTCGCGCGGCCGCTCCGGCCTCGGCCATCTGCTGATCGGCAGCGTGGCCGAGCGTGTGCTCCGCAAGGCCCCCTGCCCCGTGCTGACGGTCAAGGAGCGTGTGAAGACCTCCAAACTGGAAGAGGAAGAAGAGGAGCAAGTCTCCACACTTTGTTCCTACGCTTTGTCGAAAGCGGAAGAGCAAGCGGCAGCGGTGTCACTGACCAATATTTCATCCTCGATCCCCGGTACTGGCGGAACTGCCGGTACTGCCGGTGGCTGACGCTTCATACCCGCTGCCATGCCGTATTAATAGCGGAGCAGGTAGTAGATGCGACGTCCCCGCCGCGTCTATCACCACACATCCTGCACTTAAACCCTTGCAGGAGCAAGCGTCCGCCAGCAGTCATGTAGTGCCTCGCGGTTGGCCGGGATGGTCAGATCGGTCTCGATGACGGCGCGGGCCACGCAGCCGGACTCGATGCCTACCGTCAGCCAGCGGAAGGCCGCCGGGGATGATGGATTGCGGGTCGAGAGGATGATGCGGTCACCGGCACAATGCGGCGACAGGCCGCGCGCCACGGCCGAGGCGCGAGCCAGACGGCGGATGATACCCTTATCGGAGATGGCGCCCACATCTTCCGGCACGCGCAGCGCGATGGCACCGGCGCGCATGTCCGCAGGCCACTGGCGCAGGGCACCCGCCAGAGCGGGACACGGAGCAAGGGCGACGGAAGGCCCGGCAAAGACAATATGCGGATGACGCCCGGCAACCTCAGCCAGCGGTGCCATCATGCGGCGGTACTCATCAAAGCACCAGATGCCCCAGCGCACCTCATCAACCGCGTAGCCGACCTCGATCCACTCGATTCGCGGCGGCAGTGCCGCGACCACCCGCTCGCAGAAGCCGGCCCAGCGTTCGGGCGCGTTTACCGCCGCGCGGCTCTGAACCAGTCCTGCAGCCAGCGCATATCCCTCGCCCGCCCAGGCCTGCGCCACATCCAGCCGCTGCTGGAGAGCCGCCTCGTCCTCGTGCAGGTAGAAGCGCAGCAGCACCTGCCTCGGCGCCAGCTCGCGCACAAAAGGCGCGGTCTGCCGGAAGTCAGCCCCGGTTCCGCCAACCGCTATCACGCCTTCGCAACCCGGCAGGCGCGGCGTATCCTCTTCCGTCGTAGCTGCGCCGCAGGCTGCGGCGGCGCGCAGGATGGCGGTGGCATGGGCTACGCGGCGGTACGCCGTGCGCAGCGGAGGCGTGCGCAGACGGATCTCCCAGGGAGCAACGGCCATCTGCGGTGCCCCGGCCGCGGCGTCCCAGATCCAGTAGTCGCGGGAGCGCGGATAGACGGCATGCTGCGGGGCATCGCGCGAACCGGCCAGCCGCCGGTAGCGGCGCTCGCGCAGGGGATGACGCAGGAAGCGGGTCAGGGTGTGGAGGGCAAAGGTAGACCGGCGCCACCCCTCCAGCCATCGCACCCAGCTGGGGGTGGCATCCTTGCCATAGTGGTCGAGAAAGCGCGCCAGCAGACCGGAGGGCAGTGTGATGCGGGAAAGGTCGCCGGCCCTGCCCCACCCGCTCAGCGGCCGCCCGCAGCGCGCGCGGTTGAGATCCAGGAAGGCCACATCGCTCCCGGCGGGCGCGGAGGGCGATACGCCGCAGAGCATGATGTTCTGGTTGCCGAGGTCGCGGTGGCGGCATCCGGCATCGTGCATGCGGCGCACAGCGTGGGCCACCTGCGCCAGCAGCGCGTCCAGCGGCGCGACCCCGGTAGCGTCCTCGTAGAAGGCGGCAAGCAGGAGATCCTTGAAACTGGTGGTATCGGCAAGATAGCGCGACACAAAGCAGCTCTCGACCAGCCGCCGCCCCTGCCAGCGTTCGAGCACGGCCAGCGGATATGTGGTGCCTACATTGTGCCGCGTCAGGAAGGCGGCGGTGCGGTAGGTGCGTGCGGCCTTGCTGCCATGCATGGCATCCCAGCAGTCCTTGAGTGCCGACTGCCTGCCGAAGCGCTTGACGACGACATCGAGCGTCTCGCCGCCGCAGACGAGATCCAGGCGGAAAGTCTGGTGGCGTCCCCCCTGGAGAAGTTCGGCTGGGCCTTCGTCAAGGCGTGTGCCAAGCGTGGCCAGCGCCTCCGCCAGTTGGGGATAGCGCGCGGCATCGAACACCTGCCCGCGGTAGGGGCCGATCTGCTGCCAGTCGGATCCCGTCATTACCGCTTCCGGAGTCTCCGCCATGGCAATCGGCCCTAGTTCATCTCGGCCGCCAGCCGCTGGTTGAAATCATGCTGCCGCAGGGCCTTGAGGAGATCATCCAGATCACCCTCGATGATACCGCTGAGATTGTAGAGCGTGAGGTTGATCCGGTGGTCAGTGAGGCGGTTCTGCGGAAAATTGTAGGTGCGGATCTTCTGGCTGCGGTCGCCGGAACCCGCGAGGTCGCGCCGGTTCTGGCCCGACTTGGCCTCCTCCTCGCTGCGACGCATATCGAGAAGACGCGAACGCAGCACGTTCATGGCCTTCTCCTTGTTGCGGTGCTGCGAGCGCTCGTCCTGGCACTGGGCCACGAGGCCGGTCGGAAGGTGCGTGATGCGGATGGCGGAATAGGTGGTGTTGACGCCCTGCCCGCCGTGGCCGCCGGCGCAGAAGATGTCGATGCGCAGCTCGTCGGCGGGAATGTCGATATCGTCCTCCTCCTCGGCCTCGGGCAGGACGATGACCGTGGCGGCGGAGGTGTGGATACGCCCCTGCGACTCGGTGGCCGGAACACGCTGCACGCGGTGGGTGCCGCTCTCGAAACGCAGGGTGCCGTAGACGCCCTCGCCGGCGATCATGGCGACGACCTCCTTGTAGCCGCCTACACCAGACTCGTTGGCATCGAGGATCGCGATCTTCCAGCCCCGGCTCTCGCCATAGCGGCTGTACATGCGGAAGAGGTCGCCGGCGAAGAGGGCGGCCTCGTCGCCGCCGGTGCCGGCGCGGATTTCGATGATCGCATTACGCTCGTCGGCCGGATCGGGCGGCAGCATGGCGGCCAGCACGGCCTGCTCCGCCTCTGGAAGGGCGGCCTCGAGCGTGGCCTGCTCCTCGAGGGCCATTTCGCGGAGCGCCTCGTCGCACTCGGGATCGTCGAGCAGTTGGCGATTCTGCTCCAGTTCGTCAATGAGCCGGAGGTAGTGCCGCACATCGCCCTCGAGGCGCTTCAGGGCGGCATGCTCGCGCACGCGTTTCTTAAAGACCGTCTGATTGGCAAGGGTGGCCGGATCACCCAGCATGGCCTCAAGGTCGGCCAGGCGCTCAAGAACCTTTGCTATGCGTTGACGTTCGATCATGGTGGCAGCTCCCGGCGATGGGCATGGATCCGCGTCGACCGGCCTGCCGGAAAGCAAAACGGGCCGGATCGCGCGGCTTACGCCACGACCCAACCCGTCCCTTGCGCAGCAGTTACTTCTTCAGCATGCCGTAGCGCTTGCGGAACATATCAATACGGCCTTCCGTATCGACCAGCGTCTGCTGCCCGGTGAAGAAGGGATGGCAGGCGGAACAGGTGTTGACCGTCATCTCCTTGACCGTCGAGCGGGTCTCGATGACGTTGCCGCAGGCGCACGTGATGGTGGCCGTGTCGTATTTGGGGTGGATGTCTTGCTTCATGGTGCTAGAGCCTTTCGTGCCCAGAAAAATGAGAATATATCTTAGCAATTATCCCGACGATCGCCAAGGCTTTGTTTATCCCTACTCGAACTGCGCCCGGAAGGCATCGAAATGCTCCTGAAGGACGGACAACTGCTCCCTGAGGGCGGCCATCTGCTCCTCGAGTTGCGCCAGGCGCTCCTCAAGGGCGGCCGTGCGCGACGCATCCTCGATCACTGCGGCGAGGGCGGCGGGCGGCGGACATTCGGCCGATCCGGCCTCCGGCTCCGCCGGCAGGTCGCCAAGGAGATGCGTGAAGCGGTTCTCCTTCTGCCCCGGCAGGCGGGGCAGCTCGGTCACCAGCGCGCCGGATTCGCGGGCGGCCAGCCGCGCCAGGGTAGCCTGCACCTCCTCGATCGCCTCGAAGGGATGCAGCCTTGCCGCGCGGTTGCGCAACTCGCCCGGCGTCTGCGGACCGCGCAGCAGGAGCTCGCAGATCACGGCCCGCTCGTCCGGCGCCAGACCGAGCTCATCGGTCAGCCGCTCGCGGTACTTGAGCACGCGCGCAGTGGCCCCCGAGTAGAACTCCAGCAGACGCTTCTCCTGGAGACTGTAGAGCCCGGTCGACAAGGTGGGCTCATCAAGGCTCATGACGGGATTGCGGTTGTTCTTCTGGTTGCAGGCGGCCAGCAGGGCGTTGACGGTCAGCGGATAGTAGTCGGGGGTGGTCACCGCCTTCTCGATCAGCGCGCCCAGAATACGGGCCTCCAGGGGATTTAGTTGCATCAGGGGCTGTGTCTCGTCCATTCCACGGGGCTCCTTTGGGGTCGGTATCGTCAATGGGTCAGCACGGCGCCATCGGCGTCCACTTCTGGTCATTCTGGTGGCTCTTGAGCACCGTCTCGATAAAGGCCATGCCGCGCACACCGTCATCCTCGTTCGGGTATGACGGGGTGTAGTCCTTCCCGGCACGATGCGCGTCGATCGCGCGGGCGAAGTCGGTGTAGATATTGGCAAAGCCCTCGATGAAGCCCTCGGGGTGTCCGGCCGGCAGGCGGCACCAGACGTTCAGCGAGGGATCCATGCCCGCCCAGGAGCGCCGGTAGATGCGCATGGGCTCGTCGTTGGCGCGCCGGATCAGATTCTCCGGCTCCATCTGGCTCCATTCGATGGAGCCGGTCTCGCCGTAGACACGGATCTTGAACTGGTTCTCCTCGCCGCTGGCGACCTCGCAGGCCTCGATGATACCACGGGCACCGCTGTTGAAGCGCAGCAGTACGGAACCATCGTCATCCAGTTTACGTCCCTCGACAAAGGTCGCGAGGTCGGCGCAGACGTGGGTGATCTCGAGTCCCGTGATGTATTCAGCAAGATGTGCGGCATGCGTACCGATGTCGCCGATACAGGCGCAGGCGCCGGAATAGCGCGGATCGCAGCGCCAGAGGGCCTGCTTGCCCGCATTGGGTGCCGCCAGCCAGCCAAGATCATACTGCGCCACAATCTTGCGGATGGTGCCGAGTTCGCCGCCCGTGCAGAAGAGACGGGCCTGGCGCACCATGGGATAGGCCGAGTAGTTGTGCATCAGACAGAAGAGCAGCCCGGTCTCGCGCACCCGCTGCCGCAGCTTGAGCGCCTCGTCGAGCGTGTAGGTCATGGGCTTCTCGCACAGCACATGGAAACCGTTATCTAGCGCCTGCATGGCGATGGCGAAGTGCGAGACATTGGGCGTGGCGATGGTGACAAAGTCCATGCGCTCACCGGCCGGCAGCGCCTTTTCGGCCTTGAACATCTCCTCATAGTTGGCATAGCAGCGCGACTCCGGCAGGAAGAGCTCGCCCGCCATGGCCTTGCTCTTGGCCGGATCCTGGCTGAAGGCGCCGCAGACCACGTCGATCAGGCCATCCAGCCGCGCCGCCGCGCGATGGACGCCACCGATGAAGGCACCCGGGCCCCCGCCAACCATTCCCATCCTGATTTTACGCTGCATGTGTCACCTCTTCCTCAATCAGTAAAACCGAGCAAAACAAAGAGATAGTCCCAGAAATGTGGCGGATTGGCAAGTCTTGGTTCTGGGTCTTGGTTCTGGGTCTTGGTTCTGGGTTCAGTCGGGCCGCGCGCCCCTGCGGGGCGGTTGGAACAGGTGAGAGACACGATTTTCAGGATTTTCCGGAGCTGCCCCGCTGTATTTTTGACAGGATTTCAGGATTTCAGGATGTATTTGGATGGCTGCTGCGCGGCAGGATTGAGCTACGGATGTCCTGCTTCGCAGGCGCATGTGCGCGGATTTCGCGGATTGGCATGGGGTGTCTCGGACTAGTGCCGCCCCCCCCCCGCGGGGGCGGCGGCACTAGGCAGTGGCAGTAGCAGTGCAGTAGGCAGTGGCAGTAGGCAGTGGACAGGGACGATTATTGCGACCACACAGTGGCTCGCAATTTAGAGGGTAAAAGCGCTGCGCTGCCCTTTGGCCGCCCAATGGCACACCTAGTCTCCACACCTTGTCTCCACACTGTGTCGCTTTACGCTTCGTTTCCAGACTTTGTCCCTACGCGTTGTCGAAAGCAACAGGGGCGGCTCACGCGAAGGCTCGAAGATTTTTTAACCGCAGATTTGCGCAG
>JAAYLN010000343.1 GCA_012521875.1 Lentisphaerota bacterium
AGCCGCAGCGATGGAGCGTGGCAGTGTGGGGCAGGCATTCCTGCCTGCCCTCGACGACGTGCGCAGACAAGAATGTCCGCGCCACATTGGGGGCTTGTTCGACCCCATCGTTCCTGTCGATACCTGTCGTCACCTGTCGATACCCGTCGGCAGTTACCGCAGTTCCAGCAGTGCCGGCAGTGCCGGTGGTCTCGATGACGAGGAAGCGCCCCGCTCCCCGCCCGGCCGCGTCGTGCCATTATCGTAGCACCGGACCTCCGTGTCCGGTTGTGACAGGGGCAGCTTGTGCCAAGGCTCATGCAAGCCCTGAAGGGGCGTGACATACCAGCCCAGGGCAACGCCCTGGGGAATGGGGCAAAAAAAAGACTAGCCCTGAAGGGGCGTGATATAGTTCGGGGAAACGGGTTGGTTGCCGGTTATAGGCCGGGCCTTCAGCCCTCGTCTTCATTCGAGTCGGAGTACCGGCTTCAGGGACTGGTGATTTATTCCCCGCGCGGATTAATCAGGAACTCAAGAACTCAAGAAAAGTGCAAGAATGCGCGGTATCCACACACAAAGTCCTGATTTCTTGAGTTCCTGATAAAATAACAGCGGGGATAGGTAATAAGTCAACACACCCTTCAGCCGGAAGTTAACAAGGGCCTTCAGGCCCGCGAGACCCTTTTTTCCTTGAAAAAGGGGGTATGGGAACGGGGCTGAAGCCCCTGAACCACTTCCGCCTGAAGGCGGTACTCTGGCCGGGGCGGCTAGTCGGAGTATTGACTATAACTTGGCGCTCTTGGCGTCTTGGCGGTTCATCGCCTTTGTGCGGCTCGCCGGTCACACCGTGTAGCGGCGTGACGGGGACGGCGTCGCCCTACCTTTCTGTAGCTGTACCGTGAGCTTGCGCCGGGGCGGCGGGCGGGGAGCTTCGGTACAGGCGCCAGCCCAAACTTTAGAACTTCCGAACATTAGAATTCCTTTAGCGTTTTTCGCGTTTTTCGCGGTTATAATAAACACCTTCAATTCGCGCCCATTCGCGTCCATTCGCGGTTCCTCTTGGCGGCTCTCATTCTTTCCAACGCCCCGCAGGGACGGCGGCGCGGCTGCTCAGAGCTCGCCGCTCCAGACCGTGTAGCGCTTCAGCTTCTCCATGTCGATCTGGAAGCCCATGCCCGGAGTGTCGGGCACCTGGACCATGCAGCCGTCGTGGACAGGGTAGGGGGCGGTCGTAAGATCGTCCGCCATGTACATGCTGCAGAGTCCCGCGTCGGTAGGCAGCGAGCAGTTGGGCCATGAAGCGGACGCCAGGCGCGCGGCAACCGCCACTCCCGTGCCGACCCGGCTGCCGATCCAGTTGATGATGCCGGCCTTCTGGCAGGCGTCATGAATCTTGCGCGCATGGCAGAGGCCGCCCACACGGCAGATCTTGATGTTAATGATGTCGCATGCGCCGAGCGCTATCGCGACCTGCGTGTCGTGCAGGGTATGGATGCTCTCGTCGAGGCAGACCGGCGTCTTGATTCGTTTCTTGAGCTGGGAGTGGAAGTAGATGTCGCCCTCGTCCAGCGGCTGCTCGATCATAAGGAGATTGAAGGCGTCCCATTCGGCGAGGTGGTCGAAGTCGGCCGGCGTATAGGCGTTGTTGGCGTCCACCATCAGCGTGATGTCCGGAAACGCCTCGCGGACGGCGCGGATATAGGCGGTGTCGCGCCCGGGGGCGACCTTGATCTTGATGCGCCGCCGTCCCTGCGCGAGCTGCTCGGCGACGGTCGCCACGGTCTGCTCGGGCGTCGGCTTGATGCCGATGCTCGGGCCGCTCTCGACCTCGGTACGCACGCCGCCGAGCAGCCGGGCTACCGGGGTTCCGCGTGTTTTTCCCAGCAAATCCCAGAAGGCCGCCTCCAGCGCGGTCTTGGCAAAGCGGTTGCCGCGGTGGGTGTCGAACAGAGCCACAAGCTCCTGCGCCCCGGCAAAGTCGCGGCTCTGCAGCTGCGGCGCCAGCACCTTGCGTGCGATGTCCAGCACCGAGCCGACCGTCTCATGCGCGTAGAAGGGCACCTCGTCGACCGCCGCCTCGCCCCAGCCGACGTAATCCCCGCTGCGGCAGGCAAAGAGGATGCCGTCCTTTACCCGTATCTCGCCGGCGCTGATGCGGAACGGTGTCTTCAATG
>JAAYLN010000344.1 GCA_012521875.1 Lentisphaerota bacterium
TCGCCGGGGCCGTACACGGTGGCCGCCAGGTCGCCCCAGAGTCCGCCCGGATAGCGCACGAGCAGCTTCGCGCTCCGCCCCTTCTCGCCGAAGAACAGGTAGTCGATCACCGGGCGGGGCGACCACCAGGCCCCGCCCCATCGGAAGGTGAAGTCCGGCTCGACCCTGCCCTTCGCGGGCTTCACGGCCTGCGCGGCGGTGAGCTCGGGCAGCTTCTGCTCGATCTGCTTCAGGTGGTTGTCGGGGCCGATGTGCTTGAACCGGCTGAGATCCGTCGGCTTGCCGTTCCAGTCGATCTTGCCCTTGAGGTTGCGGATCGACTCGTGGCCGGCATGGTTGCGGAAGGCGACGAGCGTCGCGTTGGTGTAACCCTCGACGCGGGTGTTCTCGAACGAGATCGTCGCCTCGACGTGGCCATCCATGTTGACATCGCGGTTGAGCCAGAACGAGATGGCGGAAGCGTCGGGCGTCGCGTTGCGGGCGAGCGTCCTGCCCGTATCTATGATCGAGCAGTTCTTGAACTCGAGGTCGAGGAGCGAGATGCCGTCGATGCGGATGGGCGAGACATCGCTGTAGCCCTGGAAGACGCACTCCTCGAAGATCGCCTTGCCGGGCACCTTCTTGTTGCGGCCGAGATAGGGTCCGATGCGGATGAACACCATCAGGTCGGCCTGGCGGTGCGGCTTGAAGACGCAGCGCTTGGCATGCAGCGTGATCGGGAGCTGGGAGGAGGTGGAGAAGAGGAGGCCGCCGCCCAGGTTGTTCTCGAACTCGCAGTCGTAGAGGTAGAGCGAGGAGTTGGCCTGGCAGGTCTCGGCCGGCTCGAGGTCTATGCCCGCCCCGGGCTCGGCGCCCGCCGTGTTGCGGAAGCGCACCTTCCTGAAGAAGCCGCGGTTCAGGCTGCAGAACGACGAGGCCTGGCGGAAGCAACTGTCGAGATCGAGGTTCTCGAAGTACTGGTTCGTGTTGAGGTCCATGCCGCCGAAGCAGATCGCGTCCTCGGCGGTATCGGCGATGCGCATGTTCTTAACGCAGACGTTGATCGAGTTCTCGATCGTGAAGGCGCTGCGGCCGTAGTCGCGGCAGTTCTTCGCGCGGTCCAGCAGATCGTGGAACTGGCTCACGACGACCTCGTGGTCGTTCGGGTTCTCGCCCCGGATGACGACGTTCGAGACGTTGCTGATCCTGAAGATGCCGCCCTTCTTGAACCCATCCCAACTGCGGTCGGTGTGCAGCCGCACACCCTTCTCGAGCACGACTTCCACATTGCTTGGCACCTTGAGCGTGCGGGTGTACCAGGGCTTGCCGACGTTGTCGATGATGACCCTCGACGCGCCCGAGCCAAGCGCCTTCTGCAGGAATTCCGTCGAGTTGACGGGATCGAAGCCGAAGTCCTTCGAGACACGCACAACCCTGCCGTTCATCTTGAAACCGAAGTCGGCGATCGAGTTGGGGAACCTGACGTCCTTCTCGTCGATCGGGAAGTTCTCGAGATCCTCCCAGGCCTGGAGGGCCTTGATGAGGCGGCCGGAGTAGGGACCGCCCCTGCCGCCCAGTTCGACGGATTTGTCGAAGCCCTTCCTGATGTGCCCGGGCTCGAGCTGCACATAGCCGTCGTAGGCGTACTTGTCCCAGAGGGCGATCTTCTGTCCGACCGTGAGCGGGCACTTCCACTCCTGGGTGAGGTAGCTCTCGACATAGCCGAAGCTCCTGATCTCCTCCCTGCCGGTGAAGGTCTTGGCCGCGGCCCAGATCGTGCTGACCGGATCGGTGATCTTGAGGAGCTGCTCGTACATCTTGCGCGCCTCCGCGCCCCTGCCCCGGCGGGCGAGGACATCGGCCTCGACCTTCCAGGCCCAGCAGAAGTCCTCCGGCGTCGCGTTTGTGGCGGACCTGACGAGCGCGGCGAGCTCGAGGGCGGAGTCGAGCTTGTTCTGCCTGAGGGCCGTGTCGGCCTCCTTGCGGATCTGTTGCAGCGACTTCGGCGCCCCGGCCGTCTCCGCGGCCGACACGACCAAGCCCGTCAACACCAGTGCGAGACAGGACAGAACTTTAACAAACTTCATGGACTTCATACTCAAAATCTCCGTACACGCCCCTCCCCAGGGAGGCGGGGCAAAACGTCAGCGTGAGAGGCTCTTGCAAAACCATCTTGGCATGGGCGTCCCGCCCATGAACGACCCACGGGCAGGATGCCCGTGCCACGTGCCTGCGGCAAGGGATTTTGCAAAAGCCTCGTGAATTTTACCAAAGAATGCCTCGCAAGACGACCTCCACTTTCGCGCAATCGCCAAGCAGCAAGCATTTCCAAATTGAACTTACACTACCTGATCAGGCAGATAAGGTGGCTCTCGTGGGCGATGGAAATTGTACGGTATAGCGTGTACGGTTCGTCAACAACGCCATCAAACTCGAATTCAAGCCTGAGTCTCCAGAGCCCTTTCCGTGGGTGCCACGAGAATGTTCCTTCCTCATCGGCTGAACGCAAGAGCGAGTAGGCATCCTCGCCCGGAACATCCTCAAGCGATTCCATGGGCGCCACGCTGACCTTGGCCAGAACCGTTGCGGAACTCACGCCGCCACGCGTCCAGGCATTGGTGGTATTGTTCCAGGCTACCACATTAAACTCCCCCGGATTGCGCAGCATCAGCACGCCCTCGCGCGCATCCACCGCCGCCGGCGCGCTCGCCGCGCTTTCCGCCACTTGCGTCGGCACGATTTCCACGATTGTGTAGGTGATGGTCTTGGCGCCGGTGAAGTTGCCAATGCCGGTAACGGTGATCACAGCCGTTCCGGGATTAACCATGTCGGAAATCGCATAGGTGTAATCCACGCCCTCCACGAGCAGCACACCCTCCGCGTCCCGCACCGTAAGCGTGGGCGCCTGTTCCGTGCCGTCTGCAAAGAAAGTGTCGGCATCGAGCGAAAGCTGGAAGGTGCCCGCATCGATCACCTCCTTAAGCCCGGTGACGTCCAGCAGGTCGAAATAGGCCGTCAGTGCCGTCGTGTCAACCGTCAGAACCGCCTTGTGGAGGTTCTGTTGTCCGGGAAGCCAATTGGCGGTTCCCTCGCCGGACGCCGAAACCATATTGGTGTATTCTCCCGTTTCGGCCCAGGTCGAGACATCGGAGGCATCGGTACCGCTCATAGCATAGACACTCAAGACTGCGGTGGCTGAACCGTTGCCACCCGCCGTCCAGGCAATATCGCTGTTATACGCGAACGGCAGAATCTCGTCCACGGCGGCAATATCACGGATAGCCACAGTGCGTGTATCAAGCGGCGGGCAGTTGGCGAGTGTGTTTTCAGCCATCAGTTGAGAGACCGGATCCGCGATCGTGAACTGGGCCGTCGTGACATTGCCATAGCCGCCAATACCGTAAAAGGTGATCGTGACGGTTCCGGGATTGACGTTGTCCGATACCGTCTTGGTGTAGTCCGTCCCCCCGAACAAGGTGTTGCCGTCGCAGGTCACGGTGATGTCCGGCAGTTTCGCATCACCATCACAGACGAAGCTCGACGCCGATAGCTCAATCGTCGCCGTCGCGATGTTGGTCGGCTGGGCGAGTGCGGTTGCGCCCGTCAGGTCGAACCATGCGCCAAGTTCCGTCGTCCCAGCCGTAAAGTTGGCCTTGTAGAGACGACGCTGCGTCGGCACCCAGGTGCTTGTCCCTTCGCCGGCTGTTGCGGAAAGCAGTTCCGTCGAGGAGCCGGTCGCAGTCCAGGTTTCGGGATCATCCGCCGGGTCGCCGCAGTAATTGTCGATGGTGATCGTCGCCGTGACCGCAGCATCGCCGCCGGAAACCCAGTTCGCGGAACTATTGTATACGAAAGGCAGGAGATCGGCTGTGTCAGTTATGACGCGCACGGTGTCCGTACGCGTGTCGAGCACAATGGAAGCCGGCGCGGTTTGCGCCGCGGTCGTCGCCGCAGCGGGCACACTGGTGCCGGTGTAATCGAGCGGGCCGAGACGCGCACGCCGACGTAGTCACCACCATAGGATGCCCAGCCACCGGGTTTTTCGCCGCGGCGCACTCCGCTTTTCGCAAATGTGTTGATGGCCCAGCGATATGAGCCGCCGCGCGTCGACTTCGCTTCTACGCCGGGAGCGGCGGTGTCGGCGACCGGATCAGTTGCCGGATCCGCAGTGTAAGGGTTCATCCAATCCTTGCACATCTCAAACACATTGCCGGTGATGTCATAAAATCCGAACGGGTTGGGCAGTTTCAATCCCACAGCAGAGAGCCAACCGTTGTTCTCATACCATGTGTAGAGCCCGAGATCCGCCGTGCCAGCACCCCAGAAGTACGTCGTCGTCGTATCCGCACGGCACGCCCGTTCCCATTGCGCATCGGTCGGGAAATCGAAAGCCGGCACGGGAGCCCCCTTGTATTGGGACTTGGCAGACAACAGCGCGAAGAACCCGGTCGATCCCGTCGCGAGCGTATTCCAGGTGATGCCCGTAAGAGGAAACATGGTCTTGGTCGTGTATGAACTGATTACCTGCGAGTACTGATAGCGCGTAAGCTCGAAAAGGCCGAGGAAGAAATCCTTCGTGAGCGTCACCTCATGGACAGGCTTACTGTTGTTATCGCTCGCATCACCCATCATAAAAGTAGCCGCCGTGACACGCTTGAGGACGAGTTTGGTAGTCTTGTAGACATTGCGGTTGAAGGTCTTGGGATCAACGCCGCGCACATATTTGACCGGATAACCCGTTGCCGAGGCGCCGCCGGAGAGATCAACGATCATGTAGTCGGCATTTGCCTCGGTCACCGGGCGGTACTTGAGCTCCGCCACGACACTCGCGGACTTCGAGAAGATCTCAACCCCGTCCGCCGCAGTGTCCCAGATGACGTGATACGATCCGTCAGTCACCGGCAGGTCGCAATCCGACCATTCGAGGAAGTTGGTCGGCGTCACCGTGTCCCCCCGTAGGTTACGGAGAAGACGACGTTGTAGTCAGCGGCGTCGCCATCAAAGCCGCTGATGGTGTAGTCTATGTCGACCAGCCCGTTCCACGGATAGCGCTGCTGCACACGGTCAAGTGTAAAGACCGCAGCAGCGGCGGCATCGAGAACCAGCGATGCGATTAAAATTGCCGCAAAGAGCTTTAGAAAAGTCTTCATGATTCAAATCTCCTTTCGCATCACGGAAGCGTCCTTGAAATACGGAAGCCCACATGGTCGCCGCCGTAGTTGTTGTAGACTGATGTTGCCGAAGACCCCATGCGAAATTCACTATTGCATCTCGATGAACCTTCGCGGCGCGAGCCGCCACGCATGGGCGCGGGCGAACGCACACCCCCCACTTTGTCGCTTTGTCGGTAACTCTGTCGAAAGCAACAGGGGAAGATCACGCGAAGCCGCGAAGATTTCTAACCGCAGATGTCGCAGATGTCCTGCTTCGCAGGCGCATATGCCGCAGATTGGAATGGGGTGTCTCGGACTAGTAGGCAGTAAGCAGTGTCGATGTTGTCGTTAGAATGCCTCGACGGTCGTCGATGGGGTTGACGGGACTGACGGGGTCGATGGGGGTCGGGTACAAGAGAAGTCTACGAATGTGTGCGAAAGCCCGCAGATGTAAATCACCAGAACGCAAGTATGAGTTCGATGGTACTGCGTGGAGGGGAACCGCGAAAATCGCGAAAGTTGGAGTAAGCGGGTGGATTAAGCGTGCCGATTAAGAGTGGGTTTAAGAGAGGGTTTAGAGTGGGTGCTCCGCACCACCTTGAGGCAGCTTGTGGATTACGAGCGGGTAGACAAATGCCCCGGAATGTGCGAATATCAACGTGTCTTTTTGGGAAGGATGTCAGGAGAGGCTCTTGCAAAACCCTCTCGGACACAAGCCGTCAGGCTTGCATCTGGGAGATTTTTTGCTGGATTTTCGATGATGCGGCGGGGTGCCGCAGA
>JAAYLN010000345.1 GCA_012521875.1 Lentisphaerota bacterium
CATCCGGGGAGTGGAGCCTGGCGATCCAGTCCGCCGACCAGGTGCCACCGGTGGCTGGAACCGTCCAGAAATGCCTGCCGTCGGCGTTGTGGAACAGCATGTCGCCGCCGGCGTCGTCCGCGTGCAGGACCGCGCGCCACACCTCGACGCCGTTGCGGGTCTCGGGCACGAGGCCGTCCAGGAAGTCGTTCGGGAAGCCGCCGCTGTTGCCGTCAAGGGGGATGAGACCGCCGCCAAGCCTGACCCGGCGCTCCGGATCCGGCATGAGCATGCCCGCGCCCCTGGCCAGCTCGCGCTCCAGCCGCAGCGCCATCTCCAGCGGCGTGGCGGGGGCCGTGCGCGGCGCGCGGACGGGGCGGGCGACTGCCGCGCCCGCCTGCGCCAGCGCGTAGCCCGAGGCGAGAATGACGGCCGCGGCGATTAGCGCCGCCGCGAGAAGCAGCAGGATGCCCTGCCTGCCGTTCCTTTTGCCGTTGTTCTTCATCGTCATCCTTTTCCGTCATGCACAAGCTGGAGCCGCGCTACCGTCCTGCCCGCATTGTTCCAAAATTAAGCACAAACAGATGTCGCTGTCGCGATATGCATACAATACACCTTCACGGCTTGCGTTGCAACTCGATTTTCGCAGCTTCTGTTTGCCATTTTCATTCGCGCACCGGTGCGCATTAGGGTGCGCATCCGGTTCCCAACCGCTCGATGTTTCCGTATTGCCGCCCCGACCGTGGAAGGCTATGATATGCGCATGATGTCGCGCGGAGTTACAAGGGTGCGGATGGCCGGAACCGGGTGGCCGTCGGCGATTGTTGCCGGTCTGGTGCTTGGCCTTGCGGCTGTGCCGCTTCGGGGTGCGCCCAGGATCAATCCCGGTGCGCCGTCACCCTATACCGGCACTATCCAGTCGACCAAACTATACACCGTCACCGATGCCCCGGGCGGCATCAGCGGCCGTCTTGTCGGCGCGCCTTCCGAGGTGCTGGGCGTTATCGCGGTCTCGCGCGAGAAGCTCAAGACCACCCAGACCACGAAACTGCTGGAAGGCGGCACGCGTAGCGAGGCCAGATACCGCATCGCCGCGCATCTCGCGCACCTCAGCCCCGACAACAGCTTCCGCTTTTCCGGTCTGCTCCCCGGCATCTATGATCTCTTCGTCCTGCTGGAGCACGACTACTATACCGGCATCGTGCTCAACCGCCGTCCCAATGCGCTCACGCCTACGGATATCAAAACGATCAAGGAGAAGCTGAAGGCCTCCAATCCCTACTTTAACGAGAAGCACATCGCGCGCCTCTCGGGTGCCACCGGACACGCCGCCAAGGCGCGCGCGCTCGTCCAGGAGTTGCGCACGCTGCCGGTGACCCTGCAGAGTGCCGAGGTGCGTTCCGACATCCAGACGCGCAGTATCAAGCTCTTTCTATTCGAGGATGTCAGCGTCGGCGGTGCGCCCGCCTGGGCCGTCGAGGAGACCCGCGAGATCCTGCGTCAGGAAGTGGGCCCCGGCGACACCAAGGGCGCCATCCCCGAATACTTCTGCCAGGCTCTCAGCGGTATTCTGGTCGTTGACGAGGTCGAGGAGGTGGGCGATATCCGCCTGCGCCGCGACAAGGCACCCAGGTGACACACAATGGGCGGCAGCCGGAAACCACTTGAATCCCGGAGGATTAGCACATGATCAGACTTGTCCAGCAAACCGCCGGCGGCGAGGAGACCATCGCCGAACTCGACGCGTTGCAGACCTTCGCCATCGGCCGCGCGTCCGGCAACGATGCCCGCTTCACCGATCCCGCCGTCTCCAACCACCATCTCCGCCTGGATCGTACCGAACAGGGGTGGACGCTGACCGACCTCGACAGTGCCAACGGCACCACGGTCAACGGCAACCCCGTCGCCGGCACGGTCGCCCTTGCGGCCCCGGCCACGATTGTACTGGGGGAGGCGGTCTGGCTGCGTTTCGTGGATGACACTGCCCCGGCATCCGACGCAGCGCCGCCGCCACCGGCTCTCCTTGCCTCGGATGCCGACATCGCGCTCGTCCGCGACATGAAGGCGCGTACCGAGCAGATCCGCCGCGAGGTGGCCAAGGTCATCGTAGGCCAGGCCGAGATCGTCGAGCAGGTGCTGATGGTGCTGATCGCCGGCGGCCACGGACTGCTGGTGGGGCTGCCCGGCATGGCCAAGACCACGCTCGTTGCCACCATCGCCAACGTCCTCGACATGGCCTTCCGCCGTGTGCAGTTCACCCCCGACCTCATGCCGACCGACATCACCGGCACCGAGATTCTCGAGAGCGATCCTGAGAGCGGCGAGAAGCGCTTCCGCTTTATCCGCGGGCCGGTCTTCACCAATCTCCTGCTGGCCGACGAGATCAACCGCACGCCGCCCAAGACGCAGGCCGCCCTGCTCGAAGCCATGCAGGAGAAGTCGGTAACAGTCGGCAACCAGACCTACAAGCTGGAGCCCCCCTTCTTCGTGCTCGCCACGCAGAACCCGATCGAGCAGGAGGGCACCTATCCGCTGCCCGAGGCGCAGCAGGACCGCTTCATGTTCAACCTCTGGGTCGACTATCCGAGCGAGGACGAGGAGGAACTGATTGTCAAGAAGACGACCGTCGCCGCCACGGAGAAGCCGCAGAAGGTCGTGAGCCGGCAGGAACTGCTGCAACTGCAGGACGTGGTACGCAAGATTCCCGTCTCGGATCATGTGGTGCGCTACGCCGTCCGCCTCGTTCGTTCCACCCGTCCCGCCGATGATCGGGCACCCGACTTCATCAGGAAATACGTCAGCAACGGTGCCGGACCGCGTGCCGGACAGTTCCTGATTCTGGCGGCCAAGGCGCGCGCCGTGCTGGAGGGGCGCATCCATGTCAGTTGCGCCGACGTGGCACGGGCGGCACTGCCGGTGCTGCGTCACCGCATCCTCTCCAATTTCGCCGCCGACTCGGAGGGCATCACGCCGTCGCATCTGGTCGAGCGCCTGCTGCAGCATGTCGAGCAACCCGGAGAGCAGGATTACTGAGCGGCCAAACCCTGCAAAGCGGGGAGATGTACCGATAAGACGGCTCTCCCTCGCCGCGGAAGCCGCGCTGGCGGGAGGCGCGGCCCTGCTGCTCTATCTCGCCACCCTGCAGCGCGGCCTCTCGCTACCCGATTCGGCCGTGGTCATGGAGGCGATGCAGCGCCCCGTGCTGAGCGCCTTCGCCTGCAACCATACGCTCAGCAACCTGATCGGCTGGCTCGTCTGCCGGCTGCTGCCGTTCGGTACACTGGCCTGGCGCTGCAACATGGTCTCGGCACTCTATGGCGCGGTCGCAGTTGCGCTCTTCTATGCGCTGGCCCGCCGTCTGGGTGCCTCGCGCCCCCTGGCGGCGCTTTGTACTGCCTCGCTGGCCGTCTCGCATGGCGTATGGTGGCACGCCACGGTGGTCGAGAACTACCTGCTCTCGGCAATCTTCTTCCTGGCGTGCGGTCTGCTGCTGACACCTGCGCCGGCGGCACCACCGGGCGGATGGACGAGGCGCCGCTGCTTTACGCTCGGTTTCCTTGCCGGTCTCTCCCTGCTCAATCACCTGCAGAATGGCTTGCTGCTGGTCGGCTGCCTGCTGGCGCCGGGGCGGCGCGGCGGGTGGCGGGCGGCAGGCGCGGTGCTGGCGGGTGTGCTGACGGGCGCCGCTCCTTATCTGGGGTTGGCGGTCTGGGAGGTGGCCAGCGGACGTGCCGGAGCTCAGCCCCTCACCTGGCTGTTTGGTGGTGGCGGTTTTGGCGCGGCCATGTTCCGCTATGCACACGGCGGCGGGGTGGGGGAATGGGCGCGCCTGCTGGTCTGGAACCACCCCGGACCCTTTCTGGTGGCGGTAATCGCGGGACTGGTCTGGACGCTGACGCCGGCCGCCAAACGATTTGCGCCCCTCTGGCGCCTTGTGTGGGTGGTGATCATCGGCAATTCGCTCTTTTTCCTGGGCTACGCCACGTGGGATCGCTTCTCCTTTTTCCTGGCCGTGTGGGTGGCGGCCGATGTGGCGGCGGCCGGCTGGCTGGCGGCGTGCGAACGCTACCGGCCTGTCGTTACACGGCGGGTAGTCCTGCCGCTGCTGGCTTTGGGCGTGGCGCTGGCGCCGATCTTCTATACCTGGCAGACACGGCGGCTGGTCGAGACGGGACATGCAAGCTGGCTGGCGCGCCCCTGGCTGCCGGTGGTGGAGACCTACCGCTACCGCTTCGATCTGGCGTCCATGCTGCTGGATCCCGTACGCCGCGACCGCAGCGCCATCGAGGAGTTTCTACGGTGCGCCCTGGCGGCTGTACCGCCAGGTGCGGTATGGGTGGATGACGGTTCAACCTACGACCAGGCCATCTGGCTGCAGAGGAAGGAGGGTCTGCGGCCAGATGTCGAGGTGCTCCTGCTGTCCCACCCCCTGATTCCACAGCGCGGTGAGGATGCGCATGCGCTGGCGATGCGCTGCCAGTGGGAGAGAACGCCGCGGCGGTGGTTTGTGGTGACGGATCAGGGCACCGCAGCCACCTTCATGGGCCACCTGCGTCCCTTTGGCTGGCAGACGCGCGTGTTTCCCGTCGGCCAAGATAGACAACTTTTAGAACTGGTTCGAGTTGCGCCACCGTGATTCAAATAACGCCAAGTGGGTTTGAGGTTTTTAATTGAGGCCTGATGGGGTTGTCGGTCGTGGGGGGATCGAAACTAGGCTTGCATAAATGGTTCATTTGGTGTCAAATAGCACCTGTCAACCGGCGGGTTCGTTGGACTGTCGGCCGGTCTGTTGCAACACTCTGTCCCTATTCAGGAGCTTTTCATGCGTTGGACCCGTTCACTGATCAATACGTTACGTGAGGAACCCCAGGAGGCCGAGATCGCCAGCCACAAGCTGATGCTGCGTGCCGGCCTGATCCGGCGTCTGGGCGGCGGCCTCTACACCTTCCTGCCGCTGGGACTGCGCGCCCTGCGCAAGGTCGAGCGGATCATCCGCGAGGAGATGAACCGCGCCGGAGCGCTCGAGATCCTCATGCCCGCACTCCAGCCCGCCGAGCTGTGGGAGCAGTCGGGACGACTCGAGACGATGGGGCCGGGCATGTTCCGCCTGCGTGACCGGGGTGACCGCACCATGGTGCTGGGCCCCACGCATGAGGAGGTGGTCACCGACCTCGCCGCGCGCGAGATCAACTCCTACCGCCAGCTTCCCTGCACCCTCTACCAGATCCAGACCAAGTTCCGCGATGAGATCCGCCCGCGCTTCGGACTGATGCGCGCCAAGGAGTTCATCATGAAGGATGCCTACAGCTTCGACGTCAGCCTCGATGCTGCCGATGTCAGCTACCAGGCGATGTACGATGCCTACGTGCGGATCTTCGCCCGCTGCGGTCTGAAGACGCGCCCGGTGGAGGCGGATACGGGCGACATCGGCGGCAACTGGTCGCACGAGTTCATGGTCATGGCCGAGGCCGGCGAGGATGCCATCATTCTCTGCGACTCCTGCGCCTACGCCGCCAACCAGGAGCGCGCCGAGCGCCGTCCCGCGGAGAGCGCTCCCGCGCCTTCCGCGCCCACGCCGCCGCTCGAGGAGGTGGCCACGCCCGACACGCGCACGATCGAGGCTGTCGCGGCCTTTCTGGGGTGTCCGGCAAGCCAGCTTGTCAAGACGATCATCTGCGTAGTGGACGGCAAGCCGGTGGCCGTGCTGGTGGATGGCGACCGCGAGCTGAACCTGCCCAAGCTCAGGCGCGCCCTCGGCGCCCGCAGCGTGGAACTGGCGGACGACGAGGTCATCGTCAAGGCTACCGGCGCGCCGGTCGGCTTTGCCGGGCCGGCCGGTCTCACCATTCCGGTCTATGCCGACCAGGCGCTGCGTGGCGCCACCGACCGCGTCAGCGGAGCCAACCGCGCCGACACCCATGTGCGTCATCTGGATCTGGAACGCGACGCGAAGATCGCGGCCTACCACGATCTGGTCGTTGTCGATGCCGGCGACGGCTGCCCGCGCTGCCGGGGCACGCTCGGCGTCAAGCGTGGCATCGAGGTGGGGCACGTCTTCAAGCTGGGCACCAAGTACACGCAGGCCTTCGGCGCCCGTTTCCTTAGCGAGCAGGGTGGGGCGGCCGAGACAATGGTCATGGGCTGCTACGGCATCGGCGTCACCCGCACACTGCAGGCGGTCATCGAGCAGAGCCGCGACGACGACGGCATCATCTGGCCGGTATCGGTGGCGCCCTATGTGGTCGCGCTGCTGCTGCTCGACCCGCGCGATGCGGCGGTTTGCGAGACGGTCAGGCAGCTCGAGGCCGAGCTCGAGGCCCGCGGTCTCGACGTGCTGGTGGACGACCGCGACGAGCGCCCCGGCGTGAAGTTCAAGGATGCCGACCTCATCGGCGCCCCCTTCCGCGTGGTGGCGGGCTCGAAGGCGCTGGCCAGGGGCTGCGTCGAAATCCGTTCGCGCGGCGCGCGCGCGAGCGAACTAGTGCCCGTGGGCGAGGCGGTAGAGTGGCTGGAGCAGCACTACCGCGAGGCACTGCAGGCGTTGAATGGCTGAAACAAGACATTGGAGAAGCGACATGGCACGATCCCAGAAGAAGGCAAAGCGTCCCGGCCGGCGTCCGCGCCCGGCCAACTCGACTATGACCCGGCGCGAGCTGGCGCAGAAGGTCTACAAGCATTTTGATCGCCGCTATACTGCCGACGAGATTTTCGAGATCATGCAGGCGATGCTCGACTACATGGCCGAGGCCATGGTCGAGGGTTGCCACATCGAGTTCCGCGACTTCGGCGTCTTCGAGGTCGTGGAACGCAAGGCGCGGGTGGGGCGCAATCCCCGCAACCCCGACGAGACCTATGAGATTCCCGCCCGCAAGGTCGTCAAGTTCAAGATGGCCCGCAAGCTCATGGATCAGCTCCAGGAGAATAATTAAGACCGGCCGCCCACGCGGCCCATGTACCGAACCACTTCCGCACATGAACACGACTGAACCAATCTCCCTTGAACCGCCGCGCGGCATGCGCGACTTCTATCCCGAAGAGATGGCCTGGCGCAACCGCGTCTTCGACGCCTTTCGCCGCTCCGCCGCGCTCTTCGGCTTTGCACCCTACGACGCCTGCGTTGTCGAGCGCCTTGAAGTGCTCGAGCGCAAGAGCGGCGAGGAGGTCTCGGCGCAAATCTACACCTTCCAGGACAAGAGCGGACGCAATCTGGCGCTGCGTCCGGAGATGACCCCCACACTGGCCCGCATGGTCGCGGCGCGCCAGGGACAGCTTGCCTTCCCGATCAAGTGGTCGGCGATTGCGCAGTGCTTCCGCTACGAGCGCATGACGCGCGGCCGCAAGCGCGAGCACTACCAGTGGAACCTCGACATCATCGGCGAGGCGGGCGTCACGGCCGAGGCCGAGGTGCTGGCCGCCGCCGCCGGGGCGCTGCGTCTGATGGGCATGCCCGACGGGGCCTACCGCATCCACGTCAACAACCGCGCCCTGCTCTCCGAACTGCTGTTGAAACTGGGCATCGGGGCGCGGCACCATGCCGCCGTCTTCCTGGCGCTGGACAAGCGCGGCAAGCTGCCCGACGAGGAGATCGCCGCCCTGCTGCAGGAGGAGGGTGTGCCGGCGGATGTGATTCCGCGCGCCTTCGAGCTGATGGCCGTCGAGAGCCTCGACCAGGCCGCCGAAATGGCCGGGCCGGACTCGCCGGCTGTCGCGCGTCTGCGCGAGCTCTTCGAACTGGCGGAACGCTACGGCATTGCCGACCGGCTCTGCTTCGACATTGCGGTGATCCGCGGACTGGCCTACTATACCGACATTGTCTTCGAGGCCTTCGATACCAACCGCAAGTTCCGCGCCATCTTCGGCGGCGGACGCTACGACAACCTGCTAACCACCATGGGCGGCGCGCCGACGCCGGCCGTGGGACTCGGCTTTGGCGATGTGGTCATTGTCGAGATCCTCAAGGAACTGCTGGGGGCCGAGGCGGGACAGCCGCGTGACGGTGTTGCCATCGGCTACATGTTCGCCGAGCAGCGCGATGCGGCGGTGAGCCTGGCCACGCGCTTGCGCAGCGAGGGGCGGTCGGTCAATCTGGCGCTCGCCCCACAGAAGCCCAAGGCCTTCTTCTCGCGTGCCGGGAGCGGCACCTGCAGCCATGCCGTCTTCATCGGCCCCGACGATGTCGCCGCCGGCTGCGCGCAGATCAAGGATCTCGAGACGCGCGAGGCCAGCGATATTGCCCTCTACAGCCATTGCCAGGAGACGACCTGCCAGCG
>JAAYLN010000346.1 GCA_012521875.1 Lentisphaerota bacterium
CAGCCCAAGGCGCTATTGATCCCTGATGATCTGCTTGACCGCGCACTGAACGACTCGCTGTCGCAATGCTCCGATCTTGAGAGCTGCCTGCGGCTTCTGGGGGCCATTGTCACGTCCCCGTACTATGCCGTCGAAGCAGCCGGAAGGCAGAATGCGTGTAAACGATTCTTCCATCCTGACAAGTGGGACTTGCGAGCCTTTATCGCGAGCCGACCAGTCGAAGAATGCAGGTTTTACGCTGATGTGTGGCCGCTTTGTGGCGCGGTCATACAAGACCGCATGAACCACGCCCGTACGGTTGCCATCGACATAGAGGCAGAAAACGGACGCATTTGGCAATACGGATGGAAAAACGCTGGCGGTACGGGACTCAAGTCTATGCCGGAAGACATCCCCGATGCCGACCTGGCAACAGCCGTTCAAGAAAGCCTCTTGTCGCTGCACTCCCCATGCATTGTTGGGCACAACCTGCTGAGTTGGGATCTGCCCAGGCTGAGAGAACGCGGAGTCGCATTCCCGGAGCGGGCTGAATACTGGGACACCCTGATTGCTTCGTGGATTCTCAGACCATGGGTTCGCTCACACGCATTTATCGTTGACGACAACGGACACCGAGCGGATGCGGACGCATCCAAATGCTACGAGCTATTTGAGGCGCAGACCGCAATGTTAGCCGCTTGCATGCGTGATGCCTGCCGGGACATTGGGCGCTTGATAGACGATCTCTTCGAGGGACGCATCACCCTCTCCTCAATACCAGATCGCCATTACCCCGCCGACCTCTCCGCAAAGATTGGGGCGTTAGCACTTTACCCCCGCAACCGCATGCGTGACGTAGCGTGGCAACAGGGCTGTTACGTCGACTTCATGACGCCAGAATCGAGAATGAAGGATCCTGTTCTGTCGCCTGCGACCTGTGCCCTACTTGCACGGGAGCACGCAGATGTTCGGTCTAAGGCGCTGGCCATCATCGTCACCGACGCGGCCGAACATAAGGTGCAAGTACGTCTGTCAATGATTCCCTCATGGCTTGTTGACGCAACGGCACAGGCAAGGCTACGAGAGGCCCACAAGGACGACCAGTCGTCAGATGAACCTAATGCGGATCATCGCATCTGTGTGGCCGAAGACCTGTTTGCTCAGCCTTGGGAATCGAGCTTGGCGCTGATGCGGGAACAGAAGCTTGTTGTCGGTTATCCGTACGAGGTGCTGCTGGCGTGGCAAAGCGCTTATTCGCGGATTCTCAGAGAGGGTGAGGCACAGATCGAGTTTCCAAGCGTGATCGAGGGACGCACGGGACGTGCTGCATTTGTTGTGGACGACAAGGCTCGTGGTCCATCGTGGTTGCTCTATGAGCCTCCCGGTCTCGGCCAATCAGACCCCAGTTGGCAACTCTTGCCTCCAGTGCCAGATGAGCTGTCAATCGCTCAGCCTGCCAGTTCTGCATCCAGGGATCTGCCACACTGGGCCGCTCTTCCCAGATGGAGAGATGGCGATGTCACCAGTCTTGACGTGGACCGACTCTTTGTTTCTCCGGACACGGCCAACCGCAAGCTGTATCTGGCTGACGTCGTTCACGTTCTTCTAAACCTGCTTCGGACATTGCCGCAACAGCATCTCCTTGTATGCGCCATGCGCTGGCCAAGCGAGGCAGCCGAGGTGCAGAACGCTCTCACGCTGCTTTCTCTGTCCGTGCTCCATGCGGACACGCCATTGCGTCAGATCGAACGTCTGCGGAATGAAGGGCTCCGAGTTATTGCGTGCAGCCAGGCAGACATTCCTCGCTATGTTGAGGCGGCCCAACGGTTTGGGCAAGGTGTCCGCATCGCGGTTGACGAACTACCGCTGCACGCATGGCACTGCATTCTGAACACGCCAGTTGAGCCGAGCCGTGATTCGGGCGAGATTCCAAACGACTCGGCAGAAGAGGACGCTGAAGACGATGGCTCGGAGGACGCAGATAACGACGCAGATGTCGCAATGAGCCAAGCGGCTCAGGTTCCGCTGAAGGCCCGCGACCTTTATGAAGCGAGTTCTCTCTTGCTGGGCCCTTGGCTAGCATCGCTACTGCAAATGGATACCGCTCCCGAGAACCCCGTGCTCATTTTGGACTCGCGTCTCTTCAATCAACCGTCAGCTCGATCCCTGGGGCTGCAACGGGAGGACGTTCCGTTCTACCCCCTTGATGAACTGCTGGACGAAGGCAAACGTGACGTCTATGACCGAGTCTGTTTTCCGCGACGAGCGCCTGAGGATATTCCCAACGATTATGAGTCCTATCGGAACTATCTGGAGAAGAATTGGGGATACGCTAAGTTTCTGCCAGGAACCCAGCAGCCCGCCATCGAGGCGCTTGTCAGCACCCAACACGATTTGCTTCTGCGACTGCCGACCGGTGCTGGCAAGTCGGAAGTCTTCCAGGTTCCCGCGTTGCTTCGGGCGCAATACTCGGGTCGTCTTTCGGTCGTCATTACTCCTCTGCGCGCATTGATGCAGGATCAGGTTCACAGACTGTGGCGGAGAGGATTCCGCGAAGAAGTAGACTACTTGAGCGGGGGGCGTGAGGCATGGGTCAACTATGACGTTTACCAGGGAGTTCTTGATGGCCGCATCAAGCTTCTCTATGTCGCACCCGAGCGCTTTCGCGTTCCGCGCTTTACGGAGGCTCTGGAGCGCCGTCGGCGCATGGATGGCGGCCTTGAGTTTCTCATCTTTGATGAGGTCCATTGCGTCAGCGAATGGGGTTTTGAATTCCGTCCCGATTACCTGTACGCGGCCCAGTACGTTGCTGACTGGTTCCGCAAGATGGACCTCCCTGGCAATCCACATCGTGTCCTGATGTTGTCGGCGACGGTCACGAAGCGGAATCAGCATGATCTGGAGAGGGAACTCAGACTGCCACAGCCTCCGGACTATGACGATCTGCCACGGGACATGCCTCACCCAATCCAGCCATTCATCATTCTGGAATCTTGCGAACTTCCGGAAACAGAAGAGCTTTCAGCCGACGATAAGTTCAGCAAGATATTGGAGATTCTCGGTAAGCTCGACTTGGCTCAAAGCGGCGCGCTTGTGTTTGTTCGGAAACGTGAGGACTGTCATCGTATCAGTGAGGCGCTGAATGCGGCGGCGGCCGCTTCTGGGTCCGCCGTCGCCCACTTGCATTCACTTCCCTTTCATGCAGGTCTGCCGGAAACCGTCAAGTCGGAAGCATGCGATTTGCTGAAGGCTCGGACCGTGAACGTCCTTGTGTGAACGAAGGCGTTTGGCATGGGGATGGACGTGCCACATCTCCACGCCTGCATTCATTACCGGCCTCCGACCTTCATTGAAGATTATTTGCAGGAAGTCGGTCGCATTGGCAGGAGCAAAGAAGAGCGTGAGCGCACTGGACACGAGCAAGTGACCGCCACGCTGCTCTTCAATCACGACAATCTTGAGCACAATCTTGGGATGCTCCATGACAAGGCGGTGAAACCGCCGGACCTTCAGGACTTCTTCGGCTATTGTCTAGACCGCGCCGTTCCATTCAAGCAGGTGGGGAAGGCTGTTTGCATCGTACCCGCCGCACTCCGCATCAACGAGGCAAAGAGTTTCGATGAGAATCAAGTCACGAACTGCTTGTTCTGGCTTGAGCGGATGTCGGTGTTGCGAGTGGAAGGACGTCACCCGCCGTTTCTTGACCTGACTCTGCGACTGAGCAGCCTTCGGAAGATTTCAGCTACCGGAACGGACACCGCTGTTGTCGCACGCGCACTACTCAACCTCGTCGAGGAGACTTCGCGGGTTGTGGTTGAGCCCGAGGTCGCCGACTCATCCCCTGCAAGCAAACAGGCCGCCGAATCCGCATTCAGCCGGTTCATAAGGGGTCTCGTGCGAGGTGTCCTTGCGCTGGTGTCATCGCCAGCACAAACCTCTTCGGTCGAAGACGCCTCCGCAAGGGCCACGGCTCGACAGATTCCTTCGCCAGCAGATCGTGACAATATTGACGTCAGCGTGTCGATGTCGGAAATCATGGCGTCAAGCGGGGGCATTGGGGCGGATGATCTCTTCTCTCGGCTGATTGCGTTGAGTCAGGCAAATGCGCTGTCGCTGCGCAAGACTTTCGTCGTTCTGCGATCCGCAGTTCCTAGCGATAAGGAGACCTATTGGCCTCTACTGCGGTATGCCGTTGAGCGCCTGCTTCGTCCAACGGAGGGTGCCGTTGAGTTGCTATCGCGTAAGGCGTTCGAGGCGGAACTGAAGGCTTGGTATCAGGCATATCTGCGGCAAAGAGATCCCCCAAAGGATAGTGAGGCATCTGCCGAAAGTGGTGTGCCTGTAGCCAGGTCCGCTGAGACACCACAAAAGAGACGCATACAAAGAGAAGTATACCGTGCGATTGGAGGATCGCTGAAGCTGGTCCGTTACGCGGGACTACGAATGAAGGAGAGTCTCGCGAGCGATGGGACGATGCAGTATGCGCGATCCATTCCTGACTCAAGCATTGCGGAGGTAAAGAGAGGCATCTCCGAGAGGCTGGACGCCATGCAGCGGCTTGTTGCTTGGCTGGCGAAACAAGAGCCGCAGGCCGGAGGCGGGCAAGCCGCTTCATTTGATGTTGCTCTCGTGGATCTCGTGAACGCATTGGGGCAGGAAACGCGAGTCTCTCGACTGCGTGAGTTAATGAACCTGACTGAGGCGTCCGGCTTTTACGGGCTGGAGAACAAGACGGACGAGTGGGTGTCTGTCGTTTCTCTGAACACGATGGACCCCTTACCGCCCCACGTTTCGGAAACAGAGAGTGCAAAGACGACATCCGATACTGGCACCCAAACCGGATCGGATCTGATCCAGAGCACCTACGTGGAGATGCTGAAGAAGCATGAACTGCAAGTCCTTCGAGCGCAATGCATGGTGCTCTTCGCGGCCATGCCGACGGAGAATCGCAAGCAATTCATCGACCGATACTTTCAATGCTTGACGGCAGAAGACTTGCAGAGCGCGCTCGAGGACGCTGTTGGCGAGGTGGGCGATGAGATTCTAGCGGGCAACCAGATGCTCCAGGATTTGCTGGTTCAGGTGCGCCGTGAGCGTTTTGGGAAGGAGATGGATCGTCTCAACGACGAACAACGCGCGGTCTGCGCCGCGCCCTTCAACCGAAAGCTGCTTGTCAATGCGGGACCCGGCTCAGGGAAGACCCATGTTCTGATGATGCGGTGCGCACATCTCATTCACGCGCAGAATATTAGACCATCAGAAATACTGGTTCTTGCCTTCAATCGAGCCGTGGTGTTTGAAATCCGCGACCGCATTCGGGACCTGTTTCGTGAACTGGGATATGGCAGTCATGTCAGGAGCCTGGACGTATCGACCTTCCACAGCTTCGCACTGCGAAACCAGCCGCCTTCTGACATGTATGAGGAAGATGCGATTGGGGAGGCCGTACACCGTTTTGCGCAGTCCGTCTCTACCGACACAGCGTTTGCAAGGCGGATCGCCGGTGGCTACAAGGCGATTCTCGTTGATGAGTTTCAAGACATGAACGAGGATTTCTACGATGTGGTGCAAGCCCTGGTCACGCACTGCCAGGATCAAGGCGGGGCGATGGTCATCGGGGATGACGACCAAGACATTCTCACATGGAATCGGAAGAAGTGGAGAGACCAGCACCGCTTGGACTGCCCGCTTGAGGCTGTTCACTATTTCGACAAATACCGGCAAGCATTCACGCCAGAGCTTCATGCCCTTCCGCTCAATTATCGGTCAGTACCGGAAATTGTGAGCCGGGCGAACGGAATGATTGCAAAGGCAAGCGAGCGGCTCCACTTCACCCGTATGAAGGCGCAGACCACTTTGGCCGCTTTTCGCACGGAGAATGGCGCAGTCACCCTGCCATTCGACGCCAATACTCTCGGAGATATTCTGCTCGAGTCTATGTCTCGCCAGGCGAGCGACGGGAAAAGTGAATCCATTGCGATCCTGTGTCGTTCCAATCGGGAATGCAGGAAGGTGCATGAACAGCTTTCTGCCCTACCTCACATTCACGACGAGTGGCTGGAGATTCTTGGGGCGGAGGACTTTGCCCTGTATCAACTTCGTCCGACAGGCGCAATGCTCGACATGTGTACTCGCCGCGACCAATGGGAGTTTGTCGAGCCCTACACATGGGACAGCCTACTTGCTGAATACCAGGCGCTCGGACATGCGGACATGGCCAAGGGTATTGAAGACTTAAGGGACATGTACCAGCTAATGCGACTTGAGCGTGGTCGCCCGCGAATGCGAGACGTTGTTGATTTTGTTCAAGAGATGCGGGCGTCGGACATCGAACGCCTTAAGGCACGCACCGGGTTAAGTGCTAGATCTCACCGAATAACGATCTCAACGGTGCATAAAGTAAAGGGCTTGGAGTATGACACCGTCGTGGTGTTGCCGTCATCGGAGAGTTTCCCGCTGAATGACAGCAACGGAGGAGAGGTGTCAGTGGCGGATGCCGCCGAGGAGGCGCGCCTCTGCTATGTCGCAATGACGCGTGCCCGCAATCGCCTTTATGTGGGTTGGCCACCGGGAGGGCGTGAACGTAGTTGGTGGTCTCGGCGGCCATTTGAAGGGGTTGGCCTGAACGGCTCTTATACCCTCCAGGGCTCGCCGAAAGAGATATTCGTCTCATGGACTGGGCAGACAGCGCAAGTGGAGCAGGGTCTTCAAGACTATATCGAGCAACACGTCAACGCCGGAGACGAGGTCGAATTGCGTTACGGCCGGGCCGTTTATCATCAGGGAAGAAAGGTCGGCATCTTGTCAAGGCGGACAGCCGACGCATTGAACAATGGTGACGGTCATGTGCGGCTGCGTGTTGCCAACGTGATACGCTATTCATGTGGGAAGTACTTTGAAGAGCACAATCATGATTTCTGGCAGGAGCTACACCAGTCTGTGAAGCAGCGCAGGTGGTTCTACGTGGTGTTACCGGAGGCAAGATAGATGCACAACCCCTTGTATAACTGTATTGAGATCGCTCACGAGAAGGCTGCATGCTGGGGATACTTCCAAGCGACCGTGTCATCGAGCAAAGACCCTGGCAAGATTCAAGGAGGCCACTGATGGCAAATGCACCTCTGGAGAAAGCGCCCTTCCATCGCATCCGCTGGATTTCCATCGTCGGCGGATTCATGGATGGAGCGAAGATCGAGTTCGCGCCCGGGCTGAACTGCATCATCGGGGCGCGGGGAACGGGGAAGACAACGGCCCTGGAGTTCATCCGCTTCGCGCTGGATGCGATGCCGGACGACCGGGACGCGTGCAGGCGTATCGAGGGTCTGGTAAACCGCAACCTCGACTTCGGTCGAGTCGAGGTCGGCATTGAGACCAAGGACGGGCTGACCTATGTCGTTACACGCTCACTGAACGATGCGCCGATGGTCCTGTCCGACGAAGGCACGCCGACGGGGATCACGCTGAAGGCCGGTGGATTCTTCGCGGCCTCAAAAAATGCCCTGACTTCTCTTGAACCGAATGGTTAACACTCGCAAGTGCTATATCCTTGCGGATAAGACTGTTATGGCATTGCGTATGCGGTGATTGAACGTGATTCGCAGCTCCGTATTCTTGCGGCCCAGGGCGGCGACCTCTCTGGCGATGTTCATCGTCATGGTCTGCGTGCTCCTGGTATAAGCATCACCGCACGCCTGTTAAGAAGTTGGCCGGGGCCTTCAGAGGCCCATAAGGCCGACTTATTAACCCTATAATCGGCAGTTGAACGAGCATATGTCGTTGAAAGCCCCGTAACTATTGGCTCTTGTTAAAACGTGCGCCGCACCTATTTGGTGCAAGGCGCAACGGTGTGTCCTATACTTCCAATTTCGATGAAGAAAGGAGTACAGGATGAACGACACCGTTGCGTGTGTACAGGATGGCACAGAGGCTGTTTCGAATCAAGCGGAGATTGGCAGGCTGCTGGTTCGCGGCGGCGGGGAGTGCTTCGAGGTGGACTGGGATGGCGGGGCGAAAGTGACGCCGATGGGATCCGTGGTGTTCTTCGCGCAGTACCTGAAGACGGGCGGTTTGCTGGACCGGCTTTGCGAAGCCCCGCCGCTGGCGTACGGCAGCAACAACGCCCCGAAGGCCCGCGACGTGCTCGGGACGCTGGTTCTGTCCGTCCTCGACGGGCAGACCCGCTACGCGCACATCAACTCGCTGCGGGCCGACCGGGTCGGGGCCGAAGCGCTGGGGATGTCCAGGGTGGTGTCCGAGGACAGCGTGCGGCGGGCGCTGAAGCGCGGGACGCCCGAGGCCTGGGACGCGTGGCTGGCGGAGCAGGAGCGGGCCGTCTGGGAACCGCTGCTCGCCGAGCCGTACGTCCTGGACATCGACAGCACGGTCAAGCCGCTCTACGGCGGGCAGGAGGGCGCGGAGCTGGGCTACAACCCCAAGAAGCCGGGCCGCCCGAGCCACAACTACCACACGTTCTTCATCGGCGCGCTTCGCATCGTGCTGGGCGTGGAGGTGCATCCGGGGAAGGAGCACTCGGGCGGCTGCGGCATGCCCGGCCTGTGGGCGCTGCTCGACTCGCTGCCGCCGCAGTGCCGGCCGCGCCTGATACGCGGGGACGTGAGCTACGGGAGCGAGCAGATCATGGCGCAGGCCGAGCGGCGCGCGCAGCCTTACCTGTTCAAGCTGAGGCGTTCGGCGAAGGTCAAGTCGCGGTTCCGGGAACTGACGGCACCCGGCGAGGGATGGAAAGACGCCGGCGACGGCTGGCAGGCGTCCGAGTGCCGCCTGACGCTGGGCGGCTGGACGGCCGAGCGCCGCTGCGTGTTCCTTCGCCGCCCAGCCGCGCGGCCGCCCGCGCGCGCCGGGCTGCCCCGTCCCGCAGAGCCCGAGTTCGACTTCGTCGCCGGGATCGGCGACGTCCCGGACTGGGAGTACGTCGTGCTGGTGACCAACGACGAGACCTTGGATGCCGTCGCCCTGTCACAAGCGTACAGGGACCGGGCGGACTGCGAGAACGTCTTCGCCGAGATCAAGAACCAGTGGGGCTGGGCCGGCTTCGTGACCCGCGACCTCCGGCGCTGCCGCATCATCGCGCGCCTGATCGCACTGGTCTATAACTGGTGGAACGTCTTCACGCGCCTCGCGCAGCCCGAGAGCCACATGGAGGCGGTAACGTCCCGCCCGCTCCTTCTTCACGCGGTTGGCAGGCTTGTCTCGACCGGCCGCCGCAAAATCATACGCCTCACCTCGACGCACGCCTTGAGCGGACGGATCCGCCTCACCCTTGACAGGATCGGCGCGTTCCTGAACCGCCTGGCCCGAACTGCGGAGCAGTTGAGCGTGGAGGCGGTGTGGGCTGTCATTCTGTCGGTCGCGTTCGTCAAATGGTTGCGCGGAAAGGTGCTTCAGCCTGTCTCGCAAGGCGGACAAATGCTGCTTCAGCTAGCTAAATGAAAATCCAACTGCTCTTTTTAGGTTAACAGGAACGGGGATGCGGTTTGGTTTCTTTTTGCTTCTTTTTCTTTGTTCCGGTCTTGCCAAAAGGCGGCGCGATGCCGGACGATTAGGTTTTCGGGCGTATCCATCAACGTTCGCTCCTTGGGCGCGAAGCCCTGAGCAAAGACTGGGAACGCCCGTTTCAACCTCCGGGATACAGACCCCTGATAGCTTGATTCGCGCTTCAAGGCCATCGCCTGACGATGCCTCATATCGCAACCAGGATGGGGCTGCCCCGCTTTAACGCCTCGGCCATCGCGCCGGGAAAGGAGTTCGACATGGTTACCGTCGGGATCGACATCGGAAAAGAGAAACACGCTGCGGCCGCCATCGGCGCGGCCGGCGAGGTGCTGATGCCGCCTCGCTTCTTCGACCAGAACGCCCAAGGGTTCGCCGCCCTGCTCGCCCAACTCAGGAAGCTCGGCAGGCCCTCCGGCATCCGGATCGGCATGGAGGCCACCGGGCGCTACTGGATCCCGCTGCGCCACGCGCTTGCAGAGCAGGGCTACCGCGTCGAGTCCGTCAACCCTCTGATCACCTCGGCCGAGATCGCCAAGGACGTGCGCGGTCGCAAGACCGACAAGGCCGACGCGCTGGCCATCGCCACCGCCCTGCTCCGGAACAGGCACAACCCCGCGCCGGCCGAGGACGCCGCCACGGACGCGCTCAAGTCGCTCACCCGCCACCGCACGTTCCTGGTGCGCCAGAGAAGCAACGCCAAGCGCTGCCTGCACGCCGCGCTGGACGTCACCTTCCCCGAGGCCGGCAAAACCTTCGGGCAGATATTCTCCGCCACGGCGCTGGCCGTCCTCGAGGCGTTCCCGTCCGCGCGCCTGCTCTCCGGCGCCAACCTCAAGACCCTCACCGCCATCGTCTCCAAGGCCTCCCGCGGCCGGCTGGGCGCGGAACGCGCCCGGAGCTTCCGAGACGCAGCCCGCGCCAGCGTCTCCGCCGGGATCGTCAACGAGGGCGACGAGGCCGCGCTCGTCTCCCTGATCGCCCAGATCCGCTTCGCCGACTCCCAGATCGAGTCGGCCGAGGAAAAGATCCGCGCCATGCCCGCGCCCAAAGCCGCCGCGCTCCTGGCCTCCGTCAAGGGACTCGGGACCCTCCTCCCGCGCGTCATCGCCTGCGAGATCGGCGACATGGAGCGCTTCCGCCACCCGCCCTCCGGCAAGCCCCCGTGCGACATGGACAAGCGCATCCTCGCCTTCGCCGGCTGCGAGCCCAGGCTCCGCGAAAGCGGCAAGTGGAAGGGCCGCACCAAAATCTCCAAGCGGGGCAGCCCCGCCCTGCGCACCGCGCTCTGGCAGGCATCCGCCATGTGCAGGCTGCACAACCCTCTCTTCGCCGCCGTCTACGAACGGCAGACCGCCCGGGGCAAGCCGCACTCCGTCGCGCTCTTCTACGTCGCGCGAAAACTGGTCGAGGTGATGTGCGGCATGTACAAGACAGACATGCCGTTCAGCCTTCAAACCGCAGGAGCCACAACTTGTCAATAACTTCACCATTTTACGCTTTACTTGATAATAGCTTGTCTTTCATGTGTTCGTTCGCTGTTTCTCGTGCCTGCCGAGAGGCTGACGACGTGAACACATGAAGGCTCGTTCTCGCCCCCTCATCAAGGGCTTCCCGGCCACTTTTCGAAGTATTTTTGGGGGTGCGAGAAGGACGCGAACCAGACGCGCGCTCGGTACTCTGGCGCAGGCGCAGGACGCCCTTGGCGAGGATCGCCGCGACCTCGCGGCGGCGCTCCTCGGGGGTCATGGCGGCGGGGTCGCGGGTCGCGTCGTGGGCGACGGACGCGGGCTGCTCG
>JAAYLN010000347.1 GCA_012521875.1 Lentisphaerota bacterium
GAAACACGCCAAAAGCGCGAAAAGGCGGTACTCCGACGCGACAGCAAGGGCCGAAGGCCCGTACTATTCCAGCCTAGGGCAACGCCCTAGGAAATAACGGCCAAAGAGAACAAGGGCTGAAAGCCCGGCCTATCATTTTGCAAATACCCTTCTTGGCCGGACTATGTCCCGCCCCTTCAGGGCTAGTCAGTATTTATCCCATTCCCCAGGGCGTTGCTCTGGGCTGGTATATTGCGCCCTTTCAGGGCTTTCATCAGTCTTGGCACAAGCTGCCCTTGTCACCGGACACGGAGGTCCGGTGCAACGAGAATTACCCGGCGGAGTCGGGAGCGGCGCCGGGCAGAGATTAAGCGGGTGGAGTAAGCGTCCCGATTTAGTGAGTTTAAGATTGGGATTAAGTGGGTGCTCCGCGCTTACACCTTGTCTCCTACACCTTGTCTCTACACCTTATCTTCACGCTTTGTCTTTTACACCTCGTCCCCTCGCTTTGTCCCTACGCTTTGTCGAAAGCGACAGGATAGCTGGCGGGGTGATTTTCGTCCTCGTCCTCGTCCACGTCCTTGTCCTCGAGCCCCGGTACCGCCGGGGCAGTCGGCACTTCAGCGTCAGCCGGCACCTCCTCTACCGCTGCAGGGACAACCGGCTCAGCAACATCATCCGCAGGCTCCTCGCCCACAACTGGAACCTCAACAGACACTTCCTCCACCGCCGCTGTGACAGCCGGAGTTCCGATGGCGGCAGTCGCTTCCTCCACCGCCGCTGTGACAGCCGGAGCACCGATGGCGGCAGTCGCTTCCTCCACCGCCGCCGTGACAGCCGGAGCCTCGATAGCGGCAGGAGCCTCCGCTGCCACAGCCGTCGCTACTGGAACTTCGACGTCAGCCGACGCCTCCGCCGCCACAGCCGGAGCATCGGGGAGCGCCCCGGCCATGGCCGGTGTCTCCTCCGTCACAGCCGGAGCATCGGGGAGCGCCCCGGCCACGGCCGGTGTCTCCTCCGTCACAACCGGAGCAGTCAGGAGAGCCTCGATGCCGGGCAGGTAGCCTTCGTCCTTTTTCGGCGGACGGGCGTAGTCGAGTATGCCATCGGCCACGGCACGGGCAAGCTTACCGCGGAACCATCCACTGGCCAGCAACCGGGCCTCCACCGCGTTGGAAAGAAAACCGACCTCGACCAGCACGGCCGGACATCCCGCCTGCCGCAGCACCTGGAAGCGGGCACGCCGCAGCCCGCGGTCGCACTCGCCGCGGCGCCCCGGCAGACGCCGGTGGATACTGTAGCCCAGCAGCGTGTTGCCTATGTCATGGCGGTTGCCGTTGCGCGTTTTGCTCGATATCCGCTGATCACCGCCCGTCGGCGCGTAGCCGGCAAACGGCAGCACATAGGTCTCGGGGCCGCTGGCCTGCCGGTTGTCCGCAAAGTTGGCGTGGAGACTGACAAACGCATCGGCCCGCCAGACGCTGGCGGTTGCCGTGCGCTCATCCAGACTCAGGAAGGTGTCGTCCCTGCGTGTGTAGCCCACCACAAGGCCGGCCTCCTCGAGGAGCTTTCCTATCCGCAATGCCAGATCGAGCACCAGATCCTTCTCCTCGATCGCCGGCCGCGCCGAGACGGCGCCGCTATCCTCTCCGCCATGGCCCGGATCGAGCATCACGCGCAACGGATGTTCCGGTGCCGGTGGCGGACGCAGCAGCGGTCGCAGCACCTCGCGGACATCGCGCGCATCCAGTTTCAGGAGATCGCTGGTGCCGGCGGGCTCGGCGATGGCATTCAGCCAGACGGTACTGCCGTTGACCTCCGTGCGCCGCCGCCCCGGAAAGAAGCGCACGCGGTTGGTACCGTCACCGATATCAATGGTTTCGGCGTTGACGACGCACCCGGTGCAGCCCAGCATAGCCTGTGCCTTCGCCAAAGTCAGAGATACGGCAGGCGCGTCCGGGGCGAGCGACAGGCTGAGACCGGCAAGCGTCATGACAAGGAGCCTGGATAGGCAGCGTGGTCGAACGAAAGACATGCTATGCGGCAGTGCTACTCAAGCCCCAGCTTGACCTCGAGGGCACGGTCACGCCGCGCACCGAGTCTGACGGCACGGCGGTAGTAGGCCTCGGCATCGCGCCGCCCCGTCTCGCCCGCATCCATCGTCAAATGCAGCCAGGCCAGATTAAGATAGGCTCGCGGGTCGGCCGGGGCGAGCTTGATCGCCTTGTCGAGCACCAGCATGGCATCGAAAAAGCGCTGCGCCCCGCAGTAGGCGGCCGAAAGCGCCAGCAGCAGCGGCAGATCCTCATTCTTTCCGCGCAGATCCTCCAGCGCCACCAGCGCCTCGTCATAGCGCCCCTGGCGCGTACGGACAAGGGCGATCATCAGGCGCGCGGAACGGTTGCCGGGATCGGCGCGCAGCACCCCTACCAGCAGGCGGATGGCATCGGCCAATTGCTCATCCTCGAGCAGCTTGCCTGCCTCGCGGAGATCGGCCGCGATTACAGCGGGATCAGGCGGTTCAGGTTCCGGCTCAGGCTCGGCCGCTTCCGTTACGGCAACCGTTTCCGGCCCCGTATCGGCAACAACCCCGGGAACCATGGCGCCAGCCGTTTTGCCGGCTGCCAGTGTGATACCTTGAGTTGCGTTGGCCACCGGTGCGCCGGGAACATCGCCGGAAGCTGGCGCCTCGGGTGCCGATAGTGCCGGCGGCGCGGGTTCCGCCATCACGACCCCTGCCGAATGCTCCATCTTCTCCCCGGACGAACGACCACGCCCGAAGATGCGCAGGGAGCGCTTGCGGACGAAGGGCTTGTCGGCATCAGGCTTGTCGGGCTCTGACTTTGCGGGGGCTATAACAGCGCCAGGCATCCGCTCGACCCTGGCCAGTTGCTCCCTGCAATACTCCACGCGGAATTGCGGCAGCCCGTCATGCAGGTTAGGCTCGCTTTTGAGCAGCTCCTCATAACGCTCCAGAGCCTCGCTATAGAGCTTGTGCGCCTCGGCCGCTTCGCCAGCCTCATAGGCGGCATCCGCCCGCGCCATCAGCCCGTCGGCCCGCCGCAAATTCCTGACCCCCGCATTATCGCGCTTGGGAAAGAGGTCGAACGCCGACGCCGGCATAGCAGTCATCAGAATGAACCCGAACACCAGCCAACGTAGAAACATCTGTTGCTGTTTAGACATGCCCCAAACTCTAGCACGCCCTTACCTAAATCGCAATTGCCGTTTTGCGGGAACCCGTAATCGGTTAGCGACAGGGGTGCGCGGTGGGTGAATGGAGAACGGGTGACCGCACCCCCACTTTGTCGCGAGAGCTTTGTCGTTAACTTTGTCGACTTTGTCGCCATTGCGGGATATGCCCCAGTGTGGCGCGGACATTCCTGTCTGCGCAAGTCACCGAGGGCAGACAGGAATGTCTGCCCCACAATACCACGCTCCATCGCTGCGGCTAGCCGGAACGGCGTCGCCCCACCTGTGCTTGCGCGCCTTTGCCGGAGCGACACCGGCACTCCACGACAGCCGGCGACAATCAACTACAATAGACAACGGCTTGCATCCGGCATACATACGTCTTATTCCATGACTATGTCACGCCCCTTCAGGGCTAGTCGTTTTAGCCCCATTCCACAGGGCGTTGCCCTGGGCTGGTATATCCCGCCCCTTCAGGGCTTTCATTTGCTTTATCACGTGCCTTGCCAAAAGCGGAAGATTAAGCGGGTGGAGTAAGACCAGCGTGCCGATTAAGAGTGGGTTTAAGTGGGTGCTTCGCGCTTGCACCTTGTCTTCCGGGAATCCTGTAATCCTGTCAAACAAACCAGTCGCAGCCTCCGTTTCGCAAATGATCTAGCGCAAAGCAATCCGCGAAATCCGTAGCTAAAACCAGTCGCCGCCACCACCTCGCGCATGAGCCCGCGCGGGGCTCCCCCCCCTTACCCCTCCGCAAGCTCCAAAACCAGCACCATCCGCAGCATCCCCACCCGCCATAAAATCCTGTCATCCTGCTAATATGCGCCCGCGCAGCGGGAAATCCTGTCAAAAAACAGTCGCCGCCACCGCATCGCGCATGCTTCCGCGCGCATGCTTCCGCGCGAAGCAATCCGCGCC
>JAAYLN010000046.1 GCA_012521875.1 Lentisphaerota bacterium
CCGGAACCCTCCTCGAACTCCTTGCGTACATCAATGCCGTCGTCCTCGCGCAGGAAAAGGATCGTCTCCCTGGTCTTTGTCGCACGCAGCAGCCACTCCTTGCGTACAGCCTTGGCATCGGCCTCGAAACCGTAACGGTAACGGATGCCATTTTGGATAAATTGTATTTCGAAACGGCTCGGGGCGTTTTCCGTTACGGCATCCAGCAGGAAGGGGTTGACGGGGATAGCATCCTCTACCTGCGTGTCCTTGGATGAGGATAGAACGAAGTACCGCATGAAGCGCATGGCGGCGATCAGGTTCGATTTGCCGCTGGCGTTGGCACCGTAGATGGCGGCACTTTTAAGCAGGCGGAGGCCGCCCGCCTCGATGGTGTTGGCTTCAAGGTACTCCTTGTAGGGAGTCGCGGCGAGCATGCTGAGCCGCACCGGATCCTTGAACGAGAGAAAGTTGCCGACCTCGAAATCGATCAACATGGCTGTTCCTTTCGGTTAAAACTCTCAAAAGCAAGTTTATTATGTCATATGTGGGCGGCATTTGCACCATAAATTGTGGGCATATCTCAATCTGGTCGTTTCCGGGTGTGGCGGGGCGGCATGGCGTGCGGAGCCCGTGCGGGGCGCGGCAAGGGCGGACTTGGAGAGCGTCCGTCCATCTTTCGCATTGTCAGCGGTGGTTATGAACGCTAAAATGCGCGTTTCTTTTCAAGGCGCCGTGGTGCAGACGCGAGGTTTGTGCCGGCGGCGCACGGAGACCCCCATGGCCAAGAACGTTAAAACCGTGAAGAAAGTTGGAATCCTGACCGCCGGTGGACTGGCGCCCTGCCTGAGCGCCGCGATCGGCTACCTGATCGATATCTACACCAAGACTGCACCCAAGGTGCAGATCATCTGCTATGTCGGTGGCTATGCCGGCCTGCTCAAGGGCGAGAGCATCAAGGTCACGCCCGCCATCCGCCGCCAGGCCCTCGACCTGCTGAAGTTCGGCGGCAGCCCGATCGACAACAGCCGCGTCAAGCTGACCAACGTCGCGGATTGCGTCAAGCGCGGCCTCGTCAAGGAGGGGCAGGATCCGCAGCAGGTTGCGGCGGACCAGCTCGTCAAGGACGGCGTCGATGTGCTCCACACGATCGGTGGCGACGACACCAATACCGCCGCTGCGGATCTGGCCGCCTTCCTCGAGCGCAACAACTATGCGCTGACGGTGGTTGGCATGCCCAAGACGATTGATAACGACGTCTACCCCATCCAGCAGAGCCTGGGCGCCTGGACGGCTGCCGAGGAGGGGGCGCGCTTCTTCCGCAACGTCGTGGCCGAGCACAGCGCCAACCCCCGCATGCTCATCATCCACGAGGTGATGGGACGCAACTGCGGCTGGCTGACGGCGACCACGGCCATCGCCTACCGGAAGCTCCTGGATGACATGCCCTTCGTGCCCGGCCTCGGCCTGCGCCGCCAGAAGCGCGACATCCATGCCGTCTACGTTCCGGAAATGGCTTTCGACCCCAAGGCCGAGGCGGAGCGCCTGCGCGCCATCATGGATCGCGAGGACTGCGTCAATATCTTCGTTGCCGAAGGTGCCTGTGTCGATGCGATCATCGAGGAGATGGAGGCCCGCGGCGAGAAGGTGCCAAGGGATGCCTTCGGTCATGCGCGCCTCGACAAGGTCAACGTCGGCGGCTGGTTCGGCAAGCGCTTTGGCGAGATGCTCGGCGCCGAGAAGACGCTGGTGCAGAAGAGCGGCTACTACAGCCGCGCCGCGGCTGCCAACGCCGCGGATCTGAAGCTAATCGGCGCCTGCGCGCGCAAGGCGGTCGCCAGCGCCCTCAAGGGCGAGGGTGGCGTGATCGGCCAGGATGAGGATAAGGGCGGACGCCTGTCGGTCATCGCCTTCGACCGCATCAAGGGCGGCAAGCCGATGAACATCGACGCCCCCGAATTCACGAAGCTTCTCAAGGCGATCGGCCAGCCCAAGGGCGCGCGTGTTGAGGTGAAGCACTAGTTTCCTGCCCGGCGGGCAGGAAACTGGTGCAGGGTTCGGGGGGCAGGGTGCAGTATTGCCACCGCCCCTGCAGGGC
>JAAYLN010000348.1 GCA_012521875.1 Lentisphaerota bacterium
CCCGTGCCACGTGCTTGCGAGCAGGGTGTACGGCAGATGCGCCCGTGGCATGGGCGTCCCGCCCATGGACGGAACACGGGCAGGATGCCCGTGCCACGAGCTTGCAAGGGGTTTTGCAAGAGCTTCACCAATCACCAACCACCAATCACCAATCCATCTTTCAGCTTGAACATCCCGCTCCAGTAGCATATTATGCCACCATTCTAATTGTACCGGCAGGCAGCCGGATGGCGTTGCTGTCGCTGGACGCGGGTATTTTGGAGAGGTGGCTGAGCGGCTGAAAGCAGCGGTTTGCTAAACCGCGGTACTGGTCATAGCCGGTACCGGGGGTTCGAATCCCCCCCTCTCCGCCATTCCGCGTGTATTGGGTCTTGCCGGGAGGCGGACCGATTGGATGGTTTACGCGAGCGGATAGCATGACGGTACGCAACAAGCTGGCATGTCTGACAGGCCTGGGCCTGTTGTTGTTGCTTTTCCTTTTTTATATCGGCGGCCGTCTGGTCGTTGTCAACACCTTCAAGCAGACCTCGCAGCGTCTGCTGCATGAGCTTCCCAAGTTACGCTGCGCGGTGAGCGCGGAGCTGGATCAGCTCGAGGGCGTAGCCAAGACTGTGGCGATGACCGGTGCCCGTGATGCGGTGCATTCGGGCGGCGCGGAGGGATTGCCGCCGGGACTCGCCTCGAATCTCTGCGCCAAGTGCCTCGATGTGCTGGCCGTTGATCTTTTGGCTGTGGCTGGTGCCGGCGGCGAACTGTACTGCGCCTTTATCCGTGATGGGCAGAATCGTCTGCCGACGCCGTTGCAGCGGGAGGATATCGGCAGGCTGCTGCAGCCGGATTCGGTGCTGGTGGCAGGCTCTATTAAAGGTTCCCATGCGCCATTGCGGCGCGGAATGGTACTGATCTCGGGCACGCCGGTGCTGGTGGGTGTGGCGCCACTGGTGCTGCCCGGCGATGCGGCACATGGCCCCGTGGCCTTCATCCTGATGGGGCGCTCGGCCAATAATACTGCTATGCTGCGGCGCATTGCCGCCAGCCTGCCGCCGGAGTCAAGTGTGCAGCAGGTGGCGGCCAACACCAATCTGGCCTCCAGTGCCGTCCGGGGCGGCGAGGTGGTGGGCACCCCGGTGCTTCTGGGTACGCCAGACTTCTGGCGAACCAGCGCGCCGATCCGCGTCTGTCTGCCCTGCTACGATATCCATGGCCGCCAGATTTTCGCGCTCAAGCTACGCCTTGGCGTCTCGTGCAACACGCTGGCGGATCTCTCGCTGGCATGGCTGGGCCTGCTGGTAGCCGGGGTCGGCGTGCTCTTCATCCTGCCCCTCTTCCTGATGCAGGGCCACACCGTGCTCAATCCGCTGACGCGGCTGGTCAATACCCTGCAGGCCTTCGGCAAGGGCATCCCGCACGGCCGCCGCCTCAACTGGAAGCGCAACGACGAGTTCGGTGTGGTGACAGCCACGATCGACCAGATGCTCGAGGCCATCGACAACGAGCACCGTACCCTCCTGAAGCGCAACGAGCACATGCGCGCGCTGCTGACGGCCTCGCCGGATCTGATCGTGGTGATCGACCGCGACGGGGTGCTGACTGACGTTACCAACCCCTCCCGCGGTGTGCTGGTGGGGCACTTCCCGTCGCTTGATGTGGGTCAGAACCTTCGCGAGGTGAAGGGTACGCCGTCCGAAGTGATCGAGACCTTCATACAGCGCGTGGTGGATGTTGTCGACAGCGGCCGCATGCAGATCTACGAGACGGGCGTGCGGCGGGCCGAGGGCACCCTGCTGTGGCTCGAGCACCGCATCGTGCGTCTGGACGAGGAGCACGCGCTGGTCATGATCCGCGACATGACGGCACGGCACCGCGCCCAGCATGAGCGCGCGCGCATCGAGGAGCGCATGGCACAGGTTCAGAAGACCGAGAGCCTCGGCGTGCTGGCCCGCGGTCTGGCGCACGACTGCAACAACATCCTGACCGCCATATTGGGCAATGTGGATGTGGTCATGCGCGAGCAGCCCGCGCCGGCCGTGCGCGAGGCGGTCGAGTGCATCCGCCTCGCCATTATCCGCGCCTCGAACCTGACGCGCCAGATGCTCTCCTACGCCGGCCAGGGCACCTTCAGCTTCGATACCGTGGATCTCAACACGTTGCTCAAGGATCTGGTAAACCTGATGCGCCGCTCGATCACCTCGCAGACCGAGATCGTCGTGGACTTTGCCGACAGCGTGCCGCTGGTCGAGGCCGATGCCACGCAAATCTGGCAGGTGGTCATGAACCTGCTGATCAACGCCTCCGACGCCATCACCACGACCTCGGGCAGGATCACGCTTACCACCTCCCATGCCACCCCTACGGCCGCCGAGCTGGAGAGCTACCTCGCGACCGTGCCGCTGCAGCCGGGCGACTATGCCCTGATCGAGGTGCGCGACAACGGCCACGGCATGGACAAGCGCACCATCGAGCGCATCTACGACCCCTTCTTCACCACCAAGTCGATGGGGCGCGGCCTGGGCCTCTCGGCCTGCCTGGGCATTGTGCGGGGCCACAACGGCGGCATCAGCGTCGAAAGCAAGTCGGGCGAGGGCACCTGCTTCCGCATCCTGCTGCCCGCGGCCCGCGACAGCAAGGGCCGGGTGCGCTTCCCCGTGACGGCGGAAGCCGGATGCGGGAGCGGGGCGCCGGTGATTTCCGGGGATTCCGACGCTGTGGCGACGACACCGGAACGCTCCGGAGAGCGCGGCGGGATCCTGGTGGTGGACGACGATCCGGCGATCCTCAAGCTGGTGGGCATCTTCCTCTCGAATTCGGGCTTTTCGGTGGTGGCCGCGGAGAGCGGCGCGGAGGCGCTGCGCCTCTTCGACCAGGATCCGCAGCGTATCTGTGTGGCTCTGATCGATGCGACACTGAAGAATGGCACCAGCGGACGCGAGGTTTACGAGGCGTTGCGTGCCCGCAAGCCGCGTCTGCCGGTGATCATCATGAGCGGCTTCCGCGAGACCGATATCGGGCTGGAGTTCTCCAAGTCTAATTGCTGCGCCTTCCTGCCCAAGCCTTTCATGAGCACCGAGCTGCTTGCCCTCGTCGACAAGGCGTGCGTGGCGGCGAACCAGTGGGAGCAGGAGTCGGCGGCGGGATCCCCGGAGGAGCCCTGCGCGCAGCCACAGGATGAGTGTGCGGGTGAAGCTGCGGACGATTCCGCGGATGAGCGCTCTGAAGAGCCTGCGGATAAGAGTGCGGATGCAGAGGGCTAGCATGGCGCTCTCCTCCAAGACCTCCGGCTCCCGTCCGGCGCAGCGTGCAGCCTCGTCTGCCGGCGCGCCGCCGTTGCAGCCGGCCGCGGCCCGGCCTGCGGCGGAGGATCTTGCGCCGATTCCCGCGCCCTCGTTTGGCACATCGGTTTCCAGCGGGGATGAGCCGGTGGCGGACAAGGCTCCTGCGCGGGCGGCCCCGGGCCGTTCCGGCAAGCGCGGGATCTGGCTGCTGGTGGTGCTGTTGTTGCTGGCACTGGGCGGCGCGCTCTACTACCTTGCAAGATCGGGCGGGGACGATGCCGGCAGTTTCGCCGAGAGTGTCGGCATCGGGCTTGTGAGGACGCGCGAGCGGGAGGCCGGCTGGTTCGGCAGGGAGGAACCCGCGGCGGCGGAGACCAACGCGGTCGCCGCCGCGCTGCTGCGGCCTGTGCACCAGGCGCGGGAGGTGGCCGGGGCGGTCGAGGCCGGGCGCGGGGAGATGGCGGGGGAGCTGGACTGGGATGCCGGCGGCGCGGGCACGGCGCAAGCGGAGCCGCCGCCGGCCGCCGTGCAGGGAGCGGGGATGGCCGCGCCGCAGGCCGCGTCCCGCGTGGAGCAGCCGGTGCGGCAGCCGGCAGCGCCACCCGCGCCCGCGCCGCCGCCCGCGCCGCCGCCCGCGCCGGTGGATGTCACTCCCGAGCCCGAGCCCGAGCCGGTGGTTTGGCCGGATGTCGAGGTCGCCGCCGTCGTGGGCGGCGGCAGGCGCGGCACGGCGCTGATCAACGGCAGGGTGATGGTGCTCGGGGAGGAGAGCGAGGAGGGGCTGCGGCTCGAGCGCATCGAGCCCCACGCCGCCGTGCTGCGCTACAAGGGCGAGCTGCGGCGCTTTATCGTGAGGAAGCGGTAGGCCGCCGGCCCGCCGTCGGCGGGCGGCCTACTGCGCCTCCACAAAGCCTTGCAGCTCGTCGTGCTGCTCGAGGATCGAGCGCACGAGGCCGAACTGGGTGCGGCAGCGGTCGAGGTTGTGCTCGGGGCGGCGGATCTTGAAGTAGACATCGCCCGAGAGGTAGTCGGTGAGGAAGCGCACGCCGCATTCGAGGGTCATGAGCATGCCGCCGAAGGTCATGTTGGCGCGCTCGGTGGCGTTCAGGAAGTCGCCGCCGGCCTCGAGGAAGCCGCGGGCCAGCGCCTCGAAGATGTCGCGGCGGCAGGTGGCCTGCCGGTAGTCGGTGCTGTCCTCGGCGATGTTGAGCGTGGCGGAGCGCACCATGTCGCCGAAGTCGTAGAGCGAGCTGCCGGGCATCAGGGTATCGAGGTCGATGACGCAGATGCCCTCGCCGGTGGCGTCGTCGAGCAGGACGTTGTTGATCTTGGTGTCGTTGTGGGTGGCGCGCTCGGGGATGTCGCCCGACTGCATCAGGTTGACCAGGCGGCCGGCCTCGGATTCGAGCGAGAGGGCGTAGTCGATCTCGGCGCGCACGCCGGCGGCGCGGCCCTTGATGTCCTTGGCGATGGCGGCGTGGAGCGCGGCGTAGCGCTTGGGGGTGTGGTGGAAGTCGGGGATGGTCTCGTTGAGGCGCTTGCCGGGCATGTCGGCGAGCAGTCCCAGGAAGCGGCCGAAGGCGCGCGCGGCCTCGAAGGCCTTGCGGGGGGAGTCGACGATGTCGTAGGTGGAGCACTTCTCGATGAAGTAGTAGCAGCGCCAGGCATTGCCCTCGTCGTCGCGGTGGAGCACGCCGCCGTCGCGGGTGGGGAGGAGGTGCAGGGCGCGGCGCGAGGCGTCGGGCGCGCCGGCGGCGCGCAGGCTGGCGTGGGCGTGGCTGGTGACGCGCTGCACGTTTTCCATCAGGCCGTCGGGATCGCGGAAGATGTTGGTGTTGAGCCGCTGGAGGGTGTAGTGCAGCGGCGTGCCGGCCTGGTCGAAGGTGAGCTGGAAGGTGTCGTTGATATGCCCGGTGCCGTAGGGGATGCCGCCGACGAAGTCGCCGGGGATGACGAAGCCGGAACTGGCCTTGCGCAGGTCGATGGAGGATGTCTCGTTCATGAAGGGGTGCCTGGTGTGTGGGTAGATGGGCAGCAGTATAGCAGATGAATGCGGAAGGATGAAGGATGAAGGGACGCGGTCTCGATAGGCACACGGCATGCCGTGTGCGCATGGGGTGCGGGAGGGGCGAGCGTCTGCTCGCCCGCGGGCGGCACCGGCAGTACCGGTAGTACCGGCAGTACCGGTAGTACCGGGCTCGAGGACGAGGACGAGGACGAGGACGAGAATGATGGCAGGTTGACGCCGCACCCCCTTGCCACTTACACTATCATCATGAAGGCTAAGGATTTACAGAAGGCGGGGATTCCGTCGGGGCCGTTGCTGAAGCTGGCGCTGAGCCTGATGGGACGGCCGGCGGTGCGGGCGGAGCTCAAGAAGAAGCGCCATATCACGGCGCGGCTGCGCAATCTGGTGGCGGCGCCGGATGCCTTTCTCGATGACCCGCTCTTTGGGGAACTGGCGAAGGCGCTGGTGGAGCGGAATGCCGCGGAGGCGTCGCCGGATGGCGCGGCGTCCTGCGAGTTGCAGGAAGGTGTGCCGTGGCGCATGTGGGGCAGCGATATAGCCCCCGCCGCGATCGAGCAGATGCGGAATGCCGCGCGCCTGCCGGTGGCGGTGCAGGGCGCGCTGATGCCGGATGCGCATGTGGGCTATGGCCTCCCCATCGGCGGGGTGCTGGCGACCAAGAATGCGGTCATCCCCTATGCCGTGGGCGTGGATATCGCCTGCCGCATGAAGCTGACGGTGACAGACATGCCGGTGGAGAGCCTCGACCGGCACCGCGACGAGCTGATCCGGGTGCTGGAGGCGCAGACGCTCTTCGGTACCGGCGGCGCATTCGCCAGGCCGCATGATCATCCGGTGATGCATGAGGATTGGGACTTCTGCAAGGTGGTGGCCGGAACCAGAAACAAGGCCCGGCAGCAGCTTGGCACCAGCGGTTCGGGCAACCACTTTGTGGAGTACGGCACGCTGACGCTGCCGGAGCCTCTGGGTGATGAGCTCCCCGCCGGCACCTATCTGGCGATCCTCTCGCATAGCGGCAGCCGCGGCGCGGGTGCGACCATAGCCGACCATTTCTCGAAGGTGGCGCGGGATATGCACAAGGGGCTGCCGCGGCAGATGCAGCATCTGGGCTGGCTGCCGCTGGGCAGCGATGCCGGGCGCGAGTACTGGCAGGCCATGGAACTCATGGGGATGTATGCCGCGGCCAACCACGAGATCATCCACCATAAGCTCACGCGGGCGCTGAAGTGCCAGATCCTCTTCCAGATGGAGAACCACCACAACTTCGCCTGGAAGGAGACACACAACAGGCACCAGGTGATCGTACACCGCAAGGGTGCCACGCCGGCGGGCAAGGGCGTGCTGGGCATGATTCCCGGCTCGATGGCCACACCCGGCTTCCTGGTGCGCGGCAAGGGCAAGGCGGCGTCGCTGAAGAGCGCCTCCCACGGCGCGGGGCGGCTGATGTCGCGCAACGAGGCGCGCAACCGCTTTGCCTGGTCGGATGTGAAGCGCGAGCTCGAGGCGGCCGGGGTGACGGTTCTCAGCGCCGGCGTGGACGAGGTGCCGGGCGCCTACAAGGATATCCACAAGGTCATGCGTGAGCAGGAGGATCTGGTGGAGATTGTGGCGCGGTTCGAGCCCAGGATCGTGAAGATGGCTCCGTAGGGGCGGCACGCATGCCGCCCGTGCGGAGCATGCGTGTGCCCAGGCTCAATAGACACACGGCATGCCGTGTGGGGGATGGGGCGGCGGCCACGCGGCGTCCCCGCCGCGTGCGGGGATGCCGGGGCAGTAATACGGCATGGTGGTGTGGCATGGGGCGCCAGCCACCGGCAGCACCGGCAGTACCGGCAGTACCGGCAGGCACGGTAGTACCGGAGCTCTCGAGGACGAGGACGAGGACGAGGACGAATAGCCAGACGCCCCACCAGCCGCTTTCTCTTTCGCTTCCGACAAAGCGTAGGGACGAAGTGTGGGGATGAAGCGTAGAGAGACAAAGTGTGGGGACAAAGTGTAGGGACAAGGTGTAGGGACAAGGTGTGGAGACAAGGTGTAAGTGCGAAGCGCACACTTAAACCACCCGCTTAAACTCACTCTTAAACGGCACACTTCATCCACCCGCTTACTCTTTAGCTTTCGCCAAAGTTACCGACAAAGCTCGCGACAAAGTGGCGTCTCTGACCTGTTCTAACTGGCGACCGTCGGTCGCCAGTGACCCGATTGAACCCTGAATCCTGCCGCGCCGCTTCAAGCGGCGCGCTACTCTGCCGGATAGCCGACACTCTGCGCGAGGACAACCTTGAGCGTGTCGGGCAATTTAAGTGCGGTGGCCAGGGCCTTGCGATCCACAGCGCCACGCACGACCGTGGCCAGTCCCTCCGAGGCGCAGAAGAGATAGACGTTCTGGCTGATGAAGCCTGTGTCGGCAGCGTAGTAGAGCAGCTTGTCCTCGGGCGGTGCGCCCTCCATGCGCGAGGGATCGGCCACATAGACCAGATTGAGCGGTGCCGTGGCGGCAAACGGCTGCATGCCGGTAGCCGCGCGCAGGTCGCCCTTGACGACGGCCTTGAGCATGTTGGCCCTGGCATCGTACAGATAGGCGCCTTCCGGCAGCACGACATAGACGTCGACCTCCTGCCAATTGCGTGCCGAGGGGGCCGTGCGCTTGCCGGAGTCGGCCCGGTTGATGCCGGCCGCGGCCCACAGCAGATCCGACAGCAACTGCGGCGGCAGCGGCTGGGCCTTGAAGGCCCGCTGCGACTGGCGCGCCTTCAGGGCGGTCAGCAACGGCTTGCCGCCCTCCATGCGCGGCTTGGGCAGCTTGATATCCTGTAGCGGCGCCTCGGCGGCAACCACCGCAAGACTCATGGCAAGTGATAGACAACCAATCAAAACGCAAGTGCTCTGCATATGTTTTCTTCTCCATACGGGGTCAATGAACAATCGAAACCCCAGTATAGACTATCTGGCCGTAATCCGCCAGATTTCAGTCCGGTCGCTGCCCCGGAGCGGGGCGGCGGCAGTAGCAGTAGGCAGTGGCAGTAGGCACCTGGACACGTGTCGACATCGCACCGGTTGCCGGCGGCGCTGTCGAGCTGCTGCAGCAGAAGACGCCGCAGGCGCGCGTTGGCCAGTTGGCGGCGTGCCAGCTCGAAGGTGTCGGGGGTGATCGCGAAGCCCAGCGCCGCCGCCTCGCGGCGCCAGGCCCCGGCCTCCGCCGCCGGGGCGGTGGCCAGCCAGTTCTCGGGCGTCTCGCCGCCGGCGCGCGCGGTCAGGGCCGCGGCGGCGCGGCCCACGGCGGCATTCCACGCCGCGGCAAAGGCGCGCCGCTCCGCCTCGCGTGCCGGGGTCTCCCGCGCCACGGCGAAGAGCGCCTCCGTGCCGTCAGGTATGCGCACGTCCACCATGGGCTCCAGGGCGCGTTCCAGCGCCTCGCGCTGGGCGGGGTCGGCCAGCCGCGCCACGCCCTCGCGTCCGGTATGGCGGCCGATCAGCAGGGTGCGCTTGCCGACGGTCAGGCGGTCGAGGAAGTCGGCATAGCGCTGCTCGGCGGCACAGGCGGCGGCCAGGGCCGCCACCCGTTCCGGTGCCCAGCCCGAGACTGCGGCCAGCTCGGCGCGCGCCGCGGCGTCGTGGTGCGCCTCGGCCAGCCGTGCGTGGTTCTCCACCTCGCCCACGGGTGCCAGGACGCGGCTGACCAGCCGGATGCCGGTGCGCGAGCGCTCGATCTGGCGCGAGAGCCCGCGGCCCACCGCCAGGTAGAGCGCATTCTCGCACAGCAGGTACATCAGGAAGGCCACCGCCAGGGCCACCACCGCCAGCGTCAGCACGGCGCGCAGCAGCCGGCGACAAACTGCGCCTGCCGCGCCAGCACCGCCTCGTCCAGCGCGCCCGCTTCCGTGTAGGGCGTGCAGAGCAACGGAAACACCCCGCCGATTGTGGCATCGTCAGAGAGCAGCGAGCTGTTCATTATGGTTATCCCTTACTTATGGTGCGCTCCACAATAGCGGGTGCGCATCCGCCGCCGCTGTGTCCGTGAGGGATGTTTCACCGCTAGGATTGCTCATGTCTTGGACATTATCTAAATTGGCACCGACTTGCAAGCGGCCCGCTGCGCCCTGCCCGCAGGCGCGTGGCACGGGCATCCTGCCCGTGGCCCGGTTCGTTCATGGGCGGGACGCCCATGCCACGTGGCGCCACCATGCCTTATTTCAGGCATGGCCGCCGCTACAGCGCGCCATCCGCCCCTGCCCACTGCCTTTTGCCGCCGGGCAGCGAAAGGGCAGCGCAGCGCTTTTACCCTCTAAATTGCGAGCCACTGTGTGGTCGCAATAATCGTCCCTGCCTACCGCCCCTACTTCCCCTGTCCCCTGTCCGCGGCACGATCCATGCTATACCATAAATAGCCATGCCACTGCCGCCTCCACGTCCCTCGCGCCCCGCCGGTGCCACGACCCTGATTGCAGGTCGTGGCGGCGAGGCGCTGCGCACCTGCTTTCCCGGTGCGGTGTGCGATGCGCTCGCCGCCCCCGACTCGTGTCCGGCGGAACGCATCGCCGATCTGGTGCTGGCCGACCCCGCAGCATCGCGCGATACCATTATCGCGTGGCTGGCATGGGCCGGCCGCGCCGGTGCGGCGGTCTGGATACCCGCCGCGCTGCTGCCCGAGCTGGCGCAGGCGGGGATCACCCCGCAACTGGTTGGCGCTACCCCCTTCTACCACTTCCGCGCCCTGCGCGCGGAAACAGACCGCGGCGCCGTGGCGCATCTCTCACCCCTGCTGGCGCTGCTGGCAATGCCCATCGCATTGCCGCTGCTGGGACTGCTGGCGTTGCGCGTCCGTCTGGCCGACGGACGCCCCGTGCTCTTTGCGCAGAAGCGCATCGGCTACCGCGGCCGCCGCTTCACGATCTACAAGTTCCGCACCATGCGCGTCACGCGCATGCGCCCGACGCGCCAGGTCACCCGCGCCGGCGAGTGGTTGCGGCGGCACGGGCTCGACGAGCTGCCACAGCTCTTCAACCTGCTTTCAGGCAGCATGTCGCTCATCGGGCCGCGCCCGCTGCCGATCGCCGAGCATCCGCACGGCGACGACGGCACGTCCGCCTGGATGGCGGTACGCGGACGCGTCATGCCCGGCCTGACCGGGCTCTACCAGGTTTGTCCCGGCCGGCGCGGGCTGGGTCTGGCCGAGATGTGCATCCTCGATGCCTACTGGCTCCACAACCGCTCCGCGCGCCTCAACGCCTGGATACTGCTGCGCACGGCCGCCGCCATGTGCGGCGGCTGGGGCAGGTAGCCGCGCCGCCCGCGCCGCCCGCGCCGGGTGCGCGGACGGCGCGGATTTTAGATTTGTGATTTTAGAATTTAGACTGCCGCGCCCCGTCACAGCTCTCCTTTTACACTCCTCGATCATACGACTGCGTCGTATGATCAACGAGCAAGAAGAGGCGCCTGTGCAGCGCAGCGCCCTACCCGCAGGCCCGTGGCACGGGCATCCTGCCCGTGGTCGCAGGCACGTGGCACGGGCATCCTGCCCGTGGTCGCAGGCACGTGGCACGGGCATCCTGCCCGTGGTCGCAGGCACGTGGCACGGGCATCCTGCCCGTGATAGCAGGCACGTGGCACGGGCATCCTGCCCGTGGTCCGTCCGTCCATGGGCGGGACGCCCATGCCACGGGGCGCCATGCCCCATTACAGGCTTGGCCGCCACTGCAGCGCGTCAGCGCACCGCCCGGCGCCGCCGGGCGACCACCGGTAGTCCCGGCAGTACCGGCAGTTCCGGCAGTCCCGGGCGGCTCGGCTGTGCGGCCATCCCGGCACAGCTCCCGGCGCATTCATGCGCCGCGCGGCTCATCCCCCCTCCCGCTGCGCCCTGCGTTTTAAGGCGCGGGCGCAGCGGGGCTTTTCCGCACCCGCCCTCCCTCTCCCCGCGTCTCTCCTCTTTTTCCTCCTCCGGAGCGCACGGCATGCCGTGCGCCTATTGAGTGCCGCCTCCACCCACGCCCAAGTCCTGCGCCCGCCGTTTACGGCGGGGCAGTGCGCCTAAATCCCTCATCCCCAGCCACTTAGCCCTCTCTCTCCCCTCCCTCATGCCCTTCCGCGAAATCCGCGCAAATCCGTAGCTCTCCTTCCTGCCTCCTGCCCCCTGTCCCCTGTCCCCACCCCCCTGCGAAAAAATTTTTAATTTTTTTCGTCGGGGGGGTTGACAGCCGCTTCCTAAGCTGCTAAAGTTGCATTGTCTCTGAAAAGGGTGCATTGGCTTCCGGCTTCGGCTGGGGTGCTGCTGTCTCCTTATTAGAGGCCTTTGGTACAACTGAACATTGGTAACGGTACGTGTTCTTTCCGCGGGGCGCGTTAACAATTTTGAGGATGAGAGGCCGGGGCGGAGCGGCCGCGGGGGCGAGGGAAGCGCGGGTGCGTTTTCCAGCATGATCGCCCCTGAGTCCAACTAGGTTTTCCGGGCGCAAGCCCGGGTCAGCAATCGGGAAGCTCCCGATTGGAGGATGAAGATGAAGAAGTTGATGACAGCAGCGACGGCGCTGGCGCTGGCGGCCGGCATGGCCTCCGCCCAGGTC
>JAAYLN010000349.1 GCA_012521875.1 Lentisphaerota bacterium
GCACACACTCTAAACCCACACTTAATCCCACTCTTAAGCTCACTCTTAATCGGTACACTTAATCCACCCGCTTACTCTTTCGCCTTCGACGAAGGCGACAAAGTTACCGACAAAGCTCTCGCGACAAAGTTCATGACAGCCCTGAAGGGGCGTGATATACCAGCCCAGGGCAACGCCCTGGGTAATGGGCCAAAAAACGACTTGCCCAGAAGGGGCGGGACATAGTCATGGAAGAGGGGGTGTTTGCCGGATGATAGGCCGGGCCTTCAGCCCTTGTCTGTAATTTCCGCAGTTTCCTAGGGCTTCACCCTAGGCTGGGATGGGGCGCGCCGTTGGCGCTATTTCGCTCCATCACTCCATCACAGCGGCAAGCGGGGACGCTTGCCCCACCTTCGGTTGCTGTACCGCGAGCTGGTGCCGGGGCGGCGGGCGGGGGGCTTCGGTACAGGCGCCAGCCCAACTTTAGAACTCCCGAACTTTAGAACTTCTTTCGCGTTTTTCGCGGTAAAAAAACACCATCCATTCGCGCCCATTCGCGTCCATTGGCGGTTCAAATTAACAGCGGGTTGACGAGAACGTGCGAAGCGCAACCAATCACCAACACAAATCTAAAATCCCTTGGCGTTCTTGGCGTCTTGGCGGTGAAAAATACACTCGGAGCTTGTCGAGGGCGAGGACGAAAAAACGAACCGGCGGGTCTGGCGTCCGGCGCCGGGCTACGCCCCGTGGTTGGCCAGCAGGAAGACGACGGCGGCGGCGATTATGTAGAGGATAATCGTGCCGATGAGAACCCGGTCGGTCAGGAGGATGCGCTCGGGTCGTCCGCCGGCCTCGCCGGTATAGACCAGGTCGAGATAGCGGAAGATGCCGAACATGACGAAGGGGATGGTGAATCCCAGACCGCTTGTGCCGAATCGCCCGACCGTCTCGGGGCTAAGCGTGTAGAGTGCGTAGGTGATGATGGTTGAACCCGCGACGATGGCGATGAGCTGGTCGAGCAGCGCCTCGGTGTAGCCGCCCAGCGCCTGGCGGTGGTCGGTGTCACTCCCTGTGAGCAGGCGCTTCTCGTGGCGCCGCTTGCAGAGCGCCAGGAAGAGCGCGAGAAGGAAGGCGCAGAGCAGCAGCCATGGCGAGATGCGCACCTCGATGACCGCCGCACCCGCGATGGCGCGAAGGACGAAGCCGAGGGCGATCATGAAGACGTCCAGGATGGCCACCTGCTTGAGCTTGCAGGAGTAGGCGATCTGGAGCAGGAGGTAGGCGGTGACGACCCAGCCGAAGTTGGGGTGGAGCCGCCAGCCGCCGGCGATGCTGATCGCGAGCAGTAAAACGGACAGCACCATCGCGGATGAGGGGGCAATGCGCCCGGAGGCGATGGGGCGACGGCATTTCACGGGGTGCAGGGCGTCGGCCTTGCGGTCGAGCACGTCGTTCATGATGTAGACCCCGCTCGACAGCAGGCAGAAACCGGCCATGGCCAGCAGGGACATCAGGAAGGGTTGGCGGCCTGCGACATGCGCCTGCTGGCTGGGATCCCAGCGGGCGAAGAAGTAGGCGACCAGCACCATGCCGTTCTTGGTCCACTGCGCGGGACGCAGCAGGCTGATCCAGTCGCGCAAGGTGCCTCGCCGGAGACCTTGTGCCCCGTCGGTGCTCATGCCTCGGTCTTGGTCTCAGCCTTGTTCTTGTTCTTCCTGGGAGGCGAGCGGCGGAAGCCGCGGCGCGCGGCCAGCTTGATCACCATGAAGAAGGCCTCCTTGGCGATGGCGGTGCTCATCTTGGAGTAGCCCGCGCGGCGATCCTCGAAGGTGATGGGGATCTCGCGGATGCGGAAACCCTTCATCCAGGCGTGATGGGTCATCTCGATCTGGAAGGAGTAGCCGTTGGAGGTGATCTTGTCGAGATTGATGGCCTCGAGCACCTCGCGGCGGAAGCACTTGAAGCCGCCGGTAGGGTCATGGACAGGCAGACCGGTGACAAGCCTGACGAACTTGCCGGCACCGGTGCTGATCAGCAGGCGTCCCATGGGCCAGTTCATCACCCGGATGCCGCCGATGTAGCGCGAGCCGAGCACGAGGTCGGCCTCCTGTATGGCGGCGATGAAGTTGGGAAGTTCGGCCGGATCATGGGAGAAGTCGGCATCCATCTCGAAGATGTAGGCGAAGTCGCGCGCCAGCGCCCACTTGAAACCGGCGATGTAGGCACGGCCCAGCCCCTGCTTGCCCTCGCGGTGCAGGACATGGATGCGCGGGTTTTTGCGGGCCATCTCGTCCAGCAGTGTGCCGGTGCCGTCGGGCGAGTTGTCGTCGACAAAGAGTATTTCGGCCTCCGGCAAATGCTTGAGAACCGCCTCGGAGATAGGCTTGACGTTCTCTCGTTCATCGTAGGTCGGGATAATGACCAGCGGCTTTTTCATGTTGGGCATTTTATTACAGGCGGCTTGGTGGTGCAAGGAAAGATACGTTCTATTCCGCTCCCGCCGCCTTGATGGGTTCGGCGGATGCGAAGGCGGGCAGGGCCTGGTCGCGCTGTGAGAGTGTGACCTCGCGCGTGGGCCAGTCGATGGCCACATCGGGGTCGTCCCAGCGGAAGCCCCGTTCGGCCGCAGGCGTGTAGGGGGCGGTACACTTATAGAGGAAGTGGACGGAGTCGCTAAGCACGACAAAACCGTGCGCGAAGCCGGGGGGGATCCAGAGAGCGTGGTGGTTCTCGCCGGAGAGCTCGGCAGCGACCCACTTGCCGTAGGTGGACGAGCCTTCCCGCATGTCCACCGCCACGTCCCAGACGGTGCCCAGGGCCACCTGCACCAGTTTGCCCTGGGCGTAGGGCGCCTGCTGGTAGTGCATCCCGCGCAGAACCCCTTTTGTGGAAAAAGAGTGGTTGTGCTGTGCGAAACTCCTCGTGATGCCGGCGGCGCGGAAGTCCGCCTCCTGGTAGGTTTCGAGGAAAAAACCCCGTGGATCACGAAACACCCGTGGTTCTATCAGGATGACATCGGGAAGCGCCAAAGGGGTGAAGTTGAAGGGCATCGTGTTTCCTCAGCCGGAGATCAGCGTGTAGTGCTTGCGGTTGAACTGGTAACCAGTTAGTTTCTCAAACTGCAACAGGATGCGGTGGCGCTTGTCACGCGAGGTGAGACGGTAGGTGGGGTTGGCCTGGAAGAGCCCTTCGGCCTTCGGCAGCCACTCCTGCACAGTCGCGGGATGGGTGCCGGTGAAGGGGCGCAGGATGCGGGGATCCACCTCGCCGAGATCGATGTTATCCTCGGGCTTGTTGCCGAAGAGGGCCTTGATCAGTTGGTGCTTGTGGAGTATCTGTTCCTCGCTGCGCACCCAGCCGTAGTGGAAGATGCGCGCGCCATCGCAGGTGACGGCACGCGGATAGCGTCCTTTGCGCGGCGAGTCCAGCACGGAGAAGAAGAGTCCCTTGGGCCCCCAGGCGGGGATCGTGTTGCGGATGATGCGGGCCGCCTGGCGGTACCAGGCGGGTGACCAGGCGATGGTGTTGCCGTTGCCGTAGAAGTGGAGATAGTCGAAGACGATCGCCTCGACTCGGTCGTTCTTCAGGTGGCGCTCGAGGCAGTTGCGGATGATGGGGATATCGTCCTCGTGAACGACCTCGTCGGCTTCCAGGTAGAAGGCCCAGTCGCCGGTGCAGTTGAAGTGGGCGATGGTCTTCTGCTGGCCGTAGACGTACCCCTTGACGCCCGTGTCGCTGCGCACGTGCTCGTTCCAGGCGGTGTGGATGATCCGCACGCGCGGATCGCCGATGTCGCGGATCAACTGCTCCGTGTTGTCGCTGCAGGGACCGAGGGCGACGATGAACTCGTCGACCAGCGGCAGCAGCGAGCGGATCGAGGCCTGTACGGGATAGCCGAAGGCCTCGGCATTGCGGACGAAGGTGAAGCCGCTGATTTTCATCAGACGATCTGCCGCGCCCTGGCGAGGGTCAGCGCCTCCACGCTCTGGATTTCAGCGAAGCCCTGCGAGCTGACGGGGTTGAGTCCCGCGCTGGCCTCCATCGAGGAGTCGGCCTCGTTGTAGATCGAGGCGGCGCAGTCCGTGAGCGACTCGAAGAGGATGTTGCCCTTGTAGAGGCTGACTGTGACGTTGCCCGTGGCATGGCGTGCCAGCGTGCCGATGGCGGCGCGGGCGGCCTGCGTGGCGGGATCGTAGTAGCGGCCGTCGTAGATCTGGTCCGCGACCAGCTTGGAGAGCTGCTGGAAGAGCAGTGTGGCGCGGCGGTCCATCGTGGCCTGGTAGAGGTAGCGCAGGCAGGTGCCGAGCAGATCCATGCCCGGGGCCTCGTAGACGCCGCGGCTCTTGGTGCCGACGATGCGGTTTTCCAGCGCGTGCTTCATGCCGACGCCGTTGCGCCCGCCGATGGCGTTGGCCTCGATCATGGCCGCGACCGGATCAAGCTCGCGCCCGTTGAGGGCCACGGGGCGCGCGGCCTCGAAACGCACCGTGAAGCGCTCGGGCTTCTCGGGTGCCTGCATCGGCCAGACGCCCATGGTGGGCACGACGATGGTCATGGCCGTCTCGAGGCTCTCCAGATCCTCGGCCTCGTGCGAGAGGCCCGCGAGGTTGGCGTCGGTTGAGTACTTCTTCTTGGTGCCGACAGGGGCGGGGATGCCGAAGCCCGCCAGATACTCGGCCATCTGGGTGCGGCCGGGGAAGCGCTTGAGCAGGGTGGCATCGCGCCAGGGGGCGTAGACCCGCATTTCGGGATCAAGCACATTGGTATAGCGTTCGAAGCGCATCTGGTCGTTGCCGCGGCCGGTGGCGCCGTGGACGAGCACGGTGCAGCCGTGCTTGCGCAGCTTGGGCAGGAGCCCGCGGACGGTGACGGCACGGGCGATGCCCGTCGAGTTCCAGTAGCCGCCGTCGTACATGGCCTGCGCCTCGATCACCTCGAAGCAGGCTTCGGCCATGGGCTGCCGCAGATCCACGATGACCGTCTCCACGCCGCAGGGCGCCATGCGGTCGCGGATGTCGTTGATGTTCTTCTCGTCGGGCTGGCCCAGGTCGGCGGTGAAGCCGATCACCTTGACCCCCGCCTCGGTGAGGCACTTGGCGATTGTGCGGCTATCGAGTCCGCCCGAGACACAGGCGCCTACGGTAGCACCCTTGAGTTGTTCAATAGTCAAAGCCATGGTCGTTGTCCTTTTTAATTAGTGGAAGCTCTTAAACTCTCGTGGCATGGGCGTCCCGCCCATGAAGCACGGGCAGGATGCCCGTGCCGCGTGTGTCCGGCAAGGGGATTCGCGAGATCCCCGGTGTTGTCGCATTCGTGGCGCACGTCCTAGGCCTCTGCCTCGGGCGTTTCTTCAGCCTCCGCTTCCTCGGCCTCCTCACCGTAGAGCATGTCGAGGGCGTCGTCGAGTATGTCGAGCGCCTCCTCGAGCTCGTCGTCCCTGACGTTCAGCGGCGGCAGGAAGCGCACCACCTTCTCGCCGGCCATGCAGCAGAGCAGCCCCATCTCGCGGCACTTGGTCACGAGATCCTTGGCCGGCTTGTCCAGCACCAGTCCGACCATCAGGCCCGCGCCGCGGACATCGAGGAGCTGGTCGTACTTCTCGACGAAGGCCATCAGGCTCTCGCGCAGTTGCTGGCCCGCCTCCTGTGCGCGCTCGACGAGCTTCTCGGACTCGATGACGTCGATTGTCGCCAGCGCGGCCGCGCAGGCCAGCGGGTTGCCGCCGAAGGTGCTGGCATGGCGGCCGGGCTGGAAGACGTCGGCGAGTTTCGCCGAGGCCACGATGGCGCCCATCGGCACACCGCTGGCCAGAGCCTTGGCCAGCGAGAAGGCGTCGGGGCGGACGCCGTACTGCTGCCAGGCAAACCAGTGGCCGGTGCGGCCCATGCCGCTCTGGACCTCGTCGCAGAGCAGGAGCAGGTTCTTCTCGTCGCAGAGGGCGCGCAGCCCCTGCATGAACTCGGTGGTGGCCGGCAGGAGTCCGCCCTCGCCCTGTACCGGCTCGAGCATCACGGCGACGGTGCGCTCGTTGACCAGTTTCCTGACCGACTCGAGGTCGTTGAACTCGGCAAAGGTGAAGCCGACGGGCATGGGATCGAAGCCCTGCTGGATCTTGCTCTGGCCGGTGGCCGCGGCGGTCGCCAGCGTCCGTCCGTGGAAGGAGTTGCGCATGGCGATGATCTCGTAGCGGCCCTCCTCGTGGCCCCAGAGGCGCGCCAGCTTGATCAGGGCCTCGTTGGCCTCGGCGCCCGAGTTACAGAAGAAGCACTTGCCCTCCAGTGTCGAGAGATGCACGAGACGCTGCGCCAGCAGGGCCTGGTTGGCGGTGTAGTAGAGGTTCGAGCAGTGGTTCAGCGTCGTCATCTGGTCGCTGACGGCCTGCACCACCCTGGGGTGCGCGTGGCCGACGTTCTGCACGGCGATGCCCGCCGTGAAGTCGAGGTAGACCATCCCGTCGGCATCCCAGACCTTGCAACCCTGGCCGCGCACGAGGGTCACGGAGGGGGAGTATGTATGCATTACATATTGGTTAAACAGCGCAGCAATGTCTTCATTCTTGCTCATCAGCGATAATCTCCGTTCCTACACCCTTCTTAGTGAAAATCTCCAGCAGCAGCGAGTGCGGCATGCGGCCGTCGATCAAATGCACCTTGCCCACACCGACCCTGATGGCCTCGGCGCAGCTATCCAGCTTGGGCAGCATGCCGCCGCCGATGACGCCTTCGCGCTGCAATGTGGCGATCTGGCCTATCGGCAGCGAGGAGATCAGCGATGCGGGGTCGTTGACGTCCCGCAACAGGCCGGGCACGTCGGAAATAAAGGCCAGCTTGCGCGCGCGCAGCGCCTTGGCCAGGGCTGCCGCCGCCGTGTCGGCGTTGATGTTGTGGAGCTGGTTGTCGTCATCCACGCCCAGCGGTGTGACCACCGGCACGACGCCCGCGTCCAGCATCATGCTGACCGTCTGGGTGTCGACCGAGGTCACGTCCCCGACAAAGCCCCAGTCGATCGGCGCGCCGGTCTCGCGGTCCACCCCGGTGCGGCGGGTGACGGCAAAGATCCAGTCGCCGTGCAGCGGGCGGGCGTTGGCACCGTAGCGCCGCAGACGCCGTACCACGTCGGCGTTGACCTCGTTCTTGAGTACCGACTCGACGACCTCCATGGTCGGCCCGTCAGTCACGCGCAATCCCTGCACGAACCGCGGCTCGATGCCGCGCTTCTCCATGCCGCGCGAGATGGCCTTGCCGCCGCCGTGTACCAGCACCACCTTCATGCTGACGGTGGACATGAACGCGATGTCGCTCAGGAGCCGGTCGAGGTTGTCGGCATTCTCCATCACGCTGCCGCCGACCTTCACGATCACGATGGCGCCGCGGAAGCTCTGGATGTACGGCAGCGCCTCGATCAGTGTGGCTGCCTTGTCGATGTAGGCTTGCATGTTCACGTGGTGTAGTCCGCGTTGATGTTGACGTACTCGCGACTCAGGTCGCAGGTGAAAATGGTGCAGTCGCCGTCGCCCAGGCCGAGATCGACACCGACCTCGAAGGCGCGCTCGCGCATGACCTCCTTGAGGGCGGCGCGGGTGGCGGCATCGGCCACCCGGCCGCGGTCGAAGGCCAGGATGTCGCCGTAGCGTATCCGTACAAGGGACTCCTCGACTGCCGCGCCGGAGTAGCCCACGGCGGCGATTACCCGTCCCCAGTTGGGGTCGAGGCCATACCAGGAGGTCTTGACCAGCATCGAGCGCGCTATGGCGCGGGCGGCGAGCTGGGCATCGTCCGCACTGCGGGCACCGGTGACGCGCAGCGTTACAAACTTTGTGACCCCTTCGCCATCCATGACCATCTGGCGTGCCAGTTCGGTGCATACGGCGGTCAGCGCGGCGGTGAACCGCGGCCAGGCGGGGTGGGCGGGCGAGAGGGCCGGGGCGGCCGAGGCGCCGTTGGCCATGACGATGACGGTGTCGTTGGTGCTGCGGTCGTTGTCGATGACCACGCGGTTGAAGCTGACCTCCACCGCCGCGCGCAGGGCTTCGCGCAGGTCTGCGGGGGCTACGGAGGCATCGGTCGTGATGAAGCCCAGCATCGTGGCCAGATAGGGCTCGATCATGCCCGCGCCCTTGCACATGCCGCCCACGGTCACGGGATGGCCGTCGACTTGGAAGCGCACGGCATGCTGCTTGGAGACGGTGTCGGTCGTCATGATGGCCGTGGCGGCATCGGCACCGCCCGCCGGATCAAGGGCGGCCTGCGCCAGTTCGACGCCCGCGGCGATGCGCTCCATCGGCAGATGCATGCCGATGACGCCCGTCGAGCAGACGATGGTCTCCTCGTCGGGGATTCCCAGCGCGCCGGAGACGAGCCGCGACATCGCGCGCGCGTTTTCCATGCCCTGCTCGCCGGTGCATGCGTTGGCAAAGCCGGTGTTGACGGCGATCGCCCGCAGGCGGCCGCCCGCCAGGCGCTCGCGCCCCAGGCGCACGGGAGCCGCTGCCACGGCATTGGTCGTGAAGAGACCGGCGGCATTCGCGGGCCGGTCGGAGACGATCAGTGCGAAATCCTTGCGGTTGGCATACTTGATGTGTGCCTCCACGCCCGCGGCCCGGAAGCCCTGTGCGGCGGTGATGCCGCCATTAACTTGTTGTAGATCGTTCATTTTGAGCCATTCAGCATCAAAATCCCCGGTTGTGGGGATCGCAAATAAACAAGTATGCCACGAATGAGCGTTAAAGTCGAGCACCGCCTACGGCCTGCGGCGCCTGGCCGATGGCGGCGGGTCGGGCGGGACCTCGTAAATCCGGCCCAGCGTCTCGTAGAGGTCGAAGAGATTGTCGAAATCCTCCCGCTTGTCGTCATCCGTCTTGCCGAACATTCCAATCTCGACGAGCGCAAAGACGATCTCGCCGAAATCCTCGGTGCGCGTGATGCCCCAGTGCTTCAGGGTGTAGTAGGCCATGGGGCCGTATTCATCAAGCGCATAGTTGCATAGCCCCTCCGAGAGTTCCCGCCCGTTGACGTGGCGGGCGAGGCCGCGCGCGCCCTTCCTCAGGGTATTGGATGTGTGCTCAAGGCCGGCGCTCACAAAATAATAGGCTTCCGGCGCATAGCGCTTGTCTTGTTGTGTTATGCGGTCAACCGCTTCCTTGAAAGTGAGGTTTTCCATGCAGCAGGCTCCAGAGTGCCGTTGTCGGCATCGGATGCAAGCTTAGCAGAACCTGCCCCTGTATTCCAGAACGCGAGTGGAGGCGCTCGTACTCGACAACCACGACTGTTGTATTTTGACAGGATGACAGGATTAACATGATTTTTGTGGATGGGGTGCGGGGGAGGCTCTCACGGAGGCACGGAGGCACGGAGGCGCAGAGGAGGAGCTGCGCGCGGAAGCATGCGCGATTCTGTGGCTGCGACTGTTTTTAGCTACGGATGACGCGGATTTCCTGCTTCGCAGGCGCATATGGGCGCGGAGACATGCACGATGCGGTGGCTGCGACTGGTTTTTTAATCAGGAACTCAAGAACTCAGGCAGGCAGTAGCAGTGGCAGTAGGCAGTGCTGATACTATCGTTCACAAGCCTCGACGGGGGTCGACGGGGGTCGACGGGGGGCGGGTGCCGGTGAAGTGTCCGCAGAAGCGCGCCAGCGTAGTGGGGCGACGCCGTCCCGGCTTGCCGCAAGCATGGTGCTGCACTGCTCCCGCCAGTAATATGGCATGTTAGTAGGTATGGGGCGCTAGCCACCGGCAGTCCCGGCAGTACCGGGCTCGAGGACGAGGACGAGGACGAGGAAGCGCCCCGCTCCCCGCCCGGTTCCGCCGGGCGCATTCTCGTAGCACCGGACCTCCGTGTCCGGTGACTGGTACAGTGGCTGGAACAGATATTGACCAGGTGTGGGGACCAAGTGTGGGGACCAGGTGTGCGAAGCATACACTCTAAACCCTCTCTTAAACTCACTCTTAATCGGCACACTGCATCCACCCGCTTACTCATAAAAATTAGATACACACATAAAAATTAGATACTTGCGGCTGTTCGTGTCATTTTGTTACAGTACACATTTCCTCTGGTGGATGCCGGAGGGGCCGGCGCGCCCCCAGCGGGAACTGGAAGCATGGCGCGCCAGGTCAGTCCTGATCGAACAAACCAATCAAGACGGCAATGGGCACCGCCTCCCGCAGTGCGGGATCGGCGGAGCAGCAAGTGCCGCGGTTCGACCGTTTTTCCCGGACGGATACCGCGCCCGGCGCCGGAGTCGGAACACACTACACATGGCGAAACGCAAACCCGTGACCTTCCCTGCCAAGACGGGAGGGGGCTACGATCTGATGGAGGCCGCGCTGGCCGGCTCGGATTCCCAGTTCAAGTCGGGTAACATTGTCAAGGGAACCATCATAGCCATCCGCGGCAACGAGGTGCTCGTGGATATTGGCTACAAGGCCGAAGGCATCGTCTCGGCCGGCGAGTTCAAGGATATCGAGGAGATCAAGGTCGGGGACGAGTACGACGTCCTGCTTGTCAACCTCGAGCGCGACGACGGCATGGTCGAGCTGAGCAAGGCCAAGGCCGACGAGAAGCTGCGCTGGGAAGCCCTTCTGGAGAAGTACACCGAAGGCTGCACCCTCAACGGCCTCGTCACGGGACGTGTGCGCGGTGGCCTGATCGTCAACGTCGACGGTATCGAGGCATTCCTCCCCGGTTCGCAACTGGATGTCGATCCGGTGCATGATGTCGAGCCCTTCATCAATCAGACGCTCGAGTTCAAGCTGATCAAGATCAGCCACGAGCGCCGCAACCTCATCCTCTCGCGCCGCGAGCTGCTCGAGGACCGCATGGCCGACCAGAAGCGCGACCTGCTCGCCTCGATCCAGATCGGCCAGCACCGCACCGGCCGCGTCAAGAACATCACCGACTTCGGCGCGTTCATCGATCTCACGGGCCTCGACGGCCTGCTGCACATCACCGACATGAGTTGGGGCCGCGTCAAGCATCCCAGCGAGGTCGTCAAGGTCGGGGAGGAGCTCGAGGTCGTGATTCTCGACGTCGATCTGGCCCGCGAGCGTGTCTCGCTCGGCCTCAAGCAGATCCAGCCGAATCCCTGGGACGGCGTCGAGGATCGCTACCCGGTCGGCAGCCGCCTGCGCGGCAAGGTCGTCAATCTGGTGCCCTACGGCGCCTTCGTCGAGATCGAGCCCGGCATCGAGGGACTCGTGCATGTCTCCGAGTTCTCCTGGACCAAGCGCGTGACCCGCGCTTCGGACATGCTGGCCGTCGGCGACGAGGTCGACGTGGTCGTGCTCTCGATCAGCGGCGCCGAGCAGAAGATCGCCCTTGGCATCCGCCAGACCGAGGCCAACCCCTGGGACACGGTGCAGGACCGCTATCCGGTCGGTAGCCGCGTGAAGGGCAAGGTCCGCAACTTCACCTCCTACGGTGCCTTCGTCGAGATCGAGGATGGCATCGACGGCATGATCCACGTCTCGGACATGTCCTGGACGCGCAAGATCAACCACCCCAGCGAGATGATCCAGAAGGGGCATGAGGTCGAGGCCGTCGTCATCGAGATTGATCCCGCCAACCAGCGCATCAGCCTCGGCCTCAAGCAGGCCAGCGACGACCCCTGGCACACGATCACCTCGCGCTATGCGATCGGCCAGGTCGTCAAGGGCAAGGTCTCGAAGATCGCCTCGTTCGGTGCCTTCGTCGAGCTCGAGGAGGGTGTGGACGGCCTCGTCCATATCTCGCAGATCAGTGACGAGCGTGTCGAGAAGGTCAAGGACGCCCTCAAGATAGGCCAGGAGGTCGAGGCGCGCATCGTGCGCATTGATCGTGATGATCGCCGCATCGGCCTCAGCATCAGGGCCATGAACATGAGCGAGGGCGAGATCGAGAGCCTGTCCAAGGAGCTCAGCCAGACCGATCTCAAGCCCGGCGAGAACCTCGTCGGGCTGGCCGCCGCCTTCGACGACGCCTTCGCGCAGAGCGAGGAGTGGCAGCCCGGCGCCGGCAAGGAAGACGAGGAATAGTCATCCGCCGCACGGCATGATGTGGAGGCGGGGCACCTGTGGGGTGCCCCGCCTCCGCTGTTAAATTGAACCGCCAAGACGCCAGGGACGCCAAGAAGGGGGCGGGAATTTTAGATTTGTGTTGATCATACGACCCAGTCGTATGATCGAAGAGTGTAAAAGGCGCGTCTGGTAGACGCGGCATCCCCGCCGCGTGAGAAGTCAAACGCGGCGGGGACGCCGCATCTACTACCTGCTCCGGCCAGTAATACCGCATGGCGGTGGGTAAGGGGCGCCAGCCACCGGCAGTACCGGCAGTACCGGCAGGATCGGCAGTCCCGGGGCTCGAGGACGAGGAAGCGCCCCGCTCCCCGCCCGGTTCCGCCGGGCGCATTCTCGTAGCACCGGACCTCCGTGTCCGGTGACTGGAGCAGCTTGCGACAAGGCTTATGCAAGCCCTGAAGGGGCGCAATATACCAGCGCGGAGCACCCACTTAAACCACCCGCTTAAACCCACACTTAATCCCACTCTTAAACGGCACGCTGTCTTACTCCACCCGCTTACTCCATATTCGCGTGCATTTGCACCCACTCGCGGCCCCCTTTCGCGTTTTTCGCGTTTTTCGCGGTTAAAAAAACACCATCCATTCGCGCCCATTCGTCCATTCGCGTGAATTGGCGGATAATCTTGGCGACCTTGGCGTCTTGGCGGTTCAACAACGGCAGGGCTGCTCGGTACAGGCGCC
>JAAYLN010000350.1 GCA_012521875.1 Lentisphaerota bacterium
CACAAACGCCTTTCGGCTGTGGGTACGTTTTGGACTGTAGCATAAAATAGTGCCGTTTTGCAATGGAAATAAGTGTGTTTTTTCGCTGTTTCGGAGGGAGACGTGTTTTGGGGGTAGCGTCAACCTCAAAAGCGGGCTGGAAAACGGGACGAAAACGCATCTAAATCGCTGATTGCCAAGGGTTTATGCGGTTTCGGAGGCAGAAGGCGGTTTTTGATGGTTTCCGTCTCCCTCCGAAAATCCATGGCAGATAGACCAAAACGGGGCTGGGACGGGCGATCAGCCCGGCACTCCTGGTCTTGAGAACGCAACTGCGGCAGACCTGATAGGCGCCGACCGCATCCTCGTCGGGATCGCCACACCGGCAGCTTAGCGTGCCGTCGTAATCGGCCGGCGAAAGGGGTGCGCTCGAAGAGCGCGAGCACCTTGTCCCCACACCTTATCCACACACTTTGTCATAATCTGTCTCTGTTGGCGGACACGGAGGTCCGCCCCTACGAGAATGAGCCGGCGGAGAGCGGGGTGCTTTCTCGTCCTCGTCCTCGTCCTCGTCCTCGAGCCCCGGTACTGCCGGTACTGCCGGTACTGCCGGTGGGTGGCGGCAAGCGTCTGCTTGCCCGCGCACCTGTGGACGAGCAGACGCTCGTCCCTCCCAGCCGGACGCCCAGCATGGACGGCAGGGGTCTAATCACCGGCGCCAGCCACAACCAAAAAACTTTCGCGATTTTCGCGGTTTTCGCGGTTAAAAAAACACCATCCATTCGCGCCCATTCGCGGTTCCCCTTGGCGCTCTTGGCGTCTTGGCGGTTCAACACCAGCAGGGCGGCTCGGTACAGGCGCCAGCCCAAACTTTAGAACTTTAGAACTCCCGAACTTTAGAACTTCTTTCGTGCCTTTTCGTGCCTTTCGTGGTTCAAAATAAACCTCCCCATCCGCGAAATCCGCGACATCCGTAGCTCCCCCACCCCACACGCATCCTGCAAACCCGCGCAATCCGCGACATCCGTAGCTCCGCGCAGCGGCCATCCTCCACATCCTCCACATCCTGTAAATCCTGTCATCCTGTCAAAAAAAACAGTCGTTGATTGTCGAGAACGAGGACGAGAACGAGGACGAGCCATCCGCTTTCCGCCCGCTCTCCATGCGCCCTCCGCCCTGTCACCAGCCCGCACTTTCACCGCGGCCGCATCACGCCCTCTTCGATCTCCAGCACGCGCCCGCAGCGGGCGGCCACCCCGGCATCGTGCGTCACGATCACCAGCGCCAGCCTGCTCTGGTGCGCCAGCCCGAACAGCAGGTCGAGTATCTGGCATCCTGTATCGCGGTCGAGGTTGCCGGTAGGCTCGTCGGCCAGCAGCAGTTCCGGCGCGTTCATCAGCGCGCGCGCGATGGCGACGCGCTGCTGCTCGCCCCCGGAGAGCTCCAGCGGCATGTGGCAGGCGCGGTTGGCGAGCCCCACCTGATCCAGCAACTCCAGCGCCCGCATCCGCAGCGCCGCACGCCCCATGCGCGAGATCGCCATGGCCGGCAGCAGCACGTTCTCCGTGACGTCCATCTCGGGCAGGAGGTGGTAGGCCTGGAAGACGAAACCGACGTTCTGCGCGCGCAGCCGTGTCCGCCTCGCCGGCGACAGGGCGTAGAGCGACTGCCCCCGCAGGAAGACCTCACCCGCGTCGGGACGATCCAGCCCGCCCAGCACATGCAGCAGGGTGCTCTTGCCGGCTCCGCTGCGGCCGATGATGGCGACGCACTCGCCCTCGCGCACCTCGAGCGAGGCTCCCTTGAGCACCTCGACCACCTTGCTTGGCAGACGGTAGCTCTTGCTCAAGTTGACAGCCGCCAGCAGCGGCACCGTGTTTTTATCCTGTACCAGATTCATGCCCACGTCCTCAACCACTCACTCGCGCAGGGCATCCACCGGATCCATGCGCGCCGCCCGCCAGGCGGGAATGATGCTGGCCAGCGTGCAGAAGATGATTACCGAGATGCAAACCTGAAGCACTTCCGACGGCAGGACGCGCCAGGGAATCTCGTCGAGGCCGTAGATGCTCTTGGGAAACACCTGCAAGCCGAAGCGCGCCAGAAGGTCAACCATCCGCTGCAGATTGTGCAGTACGGCATAGGCCAGGCCGGTACCCAGCACGGCACCTGCCAGGCACTGCAGCCAGCCCAGCAGCACGAAGGCCCACATGATCTGGCGCGAGGAGAAGCCCAGCGCCTTGAGCAGACCGATCTCGTGCGTCTTGCGCACGGTGATCACGATCAGCGTGTTTGTGACGCAGAAGATGGCCACGATCGTGATGAACATCAGCAGGATCACCATCATGTTCTTCTCGACGGCCAGGGCCGAGAAGAGGTCGCGGTCCACCTCGTGCCAGGTGCGCACGAGATAGCTCGGCCCAAGTTTACGGCGCAGGGCGGTGACGACCTCGCCGAAGCGCCGCGGATCGTCGGGGTTCTCGGTCTTGACCTGCAGCGAGTAGGCGCCGCGGGTAAGCCCCATGAGATCGCGCGCCACGCCCAGCGAGGTGATGACGAAACCGGTGTCGAAATGCCCCTGCCCCATGTTGAAGATGCCGGCCACGATCAGTTCCTCGGGAAAGTAGACCTCGTCGCGGGAGACGAGGTTCATCGGCGAATAGACCAGCAAGGTGTCGCCGACGCGGATGTTCAACTGGCTGGCGAGATCCGTGCCGAGTATGATGTTGTCGCCCTCGAGGTCGAAGGTGCCCGACTCGATCCGTGAGGAGAGCTCGGGATGCAGTGCCGCCGCCCGGTCGGGGTCGATGCCGACGACCACGGGCGCCTGCACCATGCGGTCACGCTCGACGAGCACGCGTATCTCGACGCTGGGAGAGACGGCGACGACCCCGTCCACCTCGGCTGCCTGTACCGCCAGCGCCTCGTCGTCCTGGATAATGCCATCGTAGGCCGATACCGTGATGTGCGGCTTGAAGGCGAGGATCTTCTCGCGCCACATGTCGCCGAAGCCGGTCATGACGGCACGCACGATGATGACGATCGCGACGCCCAGGATCACCCCCAGCACAGAGATGACCGTCACCACCGAGGTAACCGAGCGCTTCGGCTTCAGGTACTTGACAGCTAGAAAAAGAGGAAAGGGCATGGCAAAGGCTCAGCGTATCATACGGAACTCGGCGGGGGCGAGGGTGATCTCAGTGGCGCTACCGTGCTGGTGCAACCGGATGGTGTGCGGGTGGTCGAAGTCGATATTGTAGAGGCAGATCTCGCCATGCTCGGGGAAGTGCGTGAAGGCCACATGGTGGCAGGCCGCGCCGGGCAATTTCCCGTCGTCGGTGATGTAGATGCCGCCGCGTGTCTCGAGGGCAATCGTGCGGTAGATCGTGTGGAGCAGGCCCAGATGGTTGTCGTGCGTCGAACTGGGCGCGGTGTCGATCCCCAGCGCCCCCGGATACTCCCACATGTTGAGGAAATAGACCGTGCCGCGTCCCGGCCGGTGGCGCAGCAGCAGCGGCATGAACTGCTCGTCCTCGACGGCGACGATCTCGACTCCCGGCTGGATCTCGATACGTCCCATGTGCGTCATGCAGACGCCGAACTTGCGCTGCGGCGGCACGCCCAGGGGACGCTCCTTGCTCGGCGTCACGGCCCAGTAGAACTGCTTGCCGCGCCCGAGCACCTTCACGCCGCAGAGTTCGGAGAAATCGCCGCCATGGATAAGCTCGTCAACCCCGTAGCTGGTGTAGTTGCGGCTGGTGTTGGTGGAGAGGTGCGGAATCGAGACGAAGAGCGTGCCGCCACCACGGACGTAGGCCACCAGCGCCTTGTACTGCGCCTCGGTACAGGTGTTCCATCCGGTAAACAGCAGCGCGGCGTAGCTGGAGAGGAATGCCGGATCGGGATCCGCCGCGAAACTCACGATGTCCGTTATGCCGTAGGGCGTACCGGAGAGGAAGGGATTCTTGTAGGGACCCAGCACCGGCGGCCGCGGATAGAAGGTGTCCGCGAAAATGCCCCACCCGCGCTCGGGAGTGGAGTGGAACCAGCGGGCATCCCGGTCGGCCTGGTCGTACTGCCCCGCGATGACCGCATTGGGATTGCATCCGCCCGGGCCGGCCAGATCGAGGTTGCCCTTGATCGCCGCCACGCGTGCGGCCGGCTGACCCGCGGGCGTGCCGTTGGCCTTCAGGAAATCGTAGAACCCGGAGATGCGGCGGCGATACTCGCGGCAAACGTCCGAATCGTAGTTGATGTACGGGTAGTGGCGCCGCGCCTCCGCGACGTAGGGCGCGCTCAGATGCGGACTGTTCTCGCGTATGGAACCCAGATCGAGCTTGGGCACCTGGTGCATGTGCGTATCCTCGATATGGTCGCTCTGCTGCCACCAGTTGCCGCTCTCGACCAGCATCAGCTTGCAGCCGGCCATGTATTTCATGTAGAGCGAGGCCGTCAGCAGCGGCATCTTGTGGGGACTGGCAAAGGGCAGCAGCGAGTAGTGCTCGTGCGCCAGATCGGTGCCCCAGATCGGCAGATCGAACTGCCGGTAGAACCCCCGCGAGATGGCGGAGGCGATGTTGAGATGCGGCACGGCAAAATCCTCGACGACCGGAATCCCGATGCCGCCGATGATCTCGTAGTCCAGCATGGCGATACCGCCCGTCACCATCAGGCGCTGCCAGCCGTCCGCGAGGCGCTGCTGCACACAGGCACGCACGCTCGCCAGAAAGTTATCCGCCAACTGGCGCAGGTCGTTGGTAGCCTGGCAGGCCCGGGCCAGTTCGGGATCCTCCTCATCCTTGAATCTGAAGGTGAAAATCTCGCCCACATTGCAGCCGAGAAAGCGGTCCTTGAAGGGCTCCAGGCGCGCCAACTGGCTGGGATGGGCATCGGTGTAGATCGTCATCACCGACAGCCCGAGCTCCCCAGCCTGGCGCAGCATGCGGATGAGGCCTGCGCCCAGGCGCTCGGGATGCTGCGCAATCACGTCCCAATCCGAGGGCGCCAGGAAACGCCTGTTCTCCCAGTCGGGCCGGGGCACTTCATACCCCAGCTCGTCCAGCGCCATGTAGTCGGCCATGGCCAGCAGGCTCTGCCTGGTGGCGCCGCCATCCCAGATGGCCACCAGGTTGCCCTGGTTCTCGCTGGCCGTGCGCTCGATATACCAGGCGGCGTCGTGATCCTCCGAGACCCAGCTTGTGTAGTATGGGCCGGAAGTCTGGAAAATCGTGTCGCCGCGGTGCAGATAGACCGGCGTTCCCAGAAAGGTGCCGCAGTCAGGCAGGGTGATAGAGTTGCTTGGCGACATGGTGGACTCCTCTCTTCAATCCGCGTTTAGACATTGGCAGGCGGGGCAGAAGTGCGTGCCGCGCTGGGCGACGACGGAACGCTCGATAGTGGCACCGCAACGGGGACACGGCAGGCCGTCGCGCCGGAAGACATTGAGCTGGTCGGAGTTGCGTCCGCGGCGTCCGGCCACGCTGTAGAAGTTGGACTGGCCGTTGCCGAGTGTCGTGCCCTGGTTCTCGATACCGCTGGCAAGCACCTGCCGGATGGCCTTGTGGAGGCTGCGCAGCTCCTTCGGGCCCAGACGATCAGCAGGGGTCTCGGGATGGATGCGCGCGTGCCAGAGCGCCTCATCAACATAGATGTTGCCGAGGCCCGCGACAATCGCCTGATCCAGCAGGAGCGGCTTGATGCGGCTGCGCCGCCCCGCCAGCCGCTCTCCCAGCACGACCGGCGTAAATGCGGCGTCGAGCGGCTCGGGCCCCAGTCTGGCCAGCGGATCGGAAGCACCGCAGGGGACGATGCGGCCGAAACGGCGCGTATCGTTGTAGATCAGGCGGCGGTCGTCGGAGAGCGTAAAAATGACGTGGTCGTGCTTGCCAGGCTGCTCGTCCGCCGCGCCGAAGCGCAGCTTGCCCGTCATGCGCAGATGGATCAGCAGGCGCGCATCGTTGTCGAAATCAATCACGATGTATTTGCCGCGGCGGTCAATGCGCGCCACCTCCCGCCCCACCACCATCTGCCGCAGGGCTTCCGGCTCCCCGCCGACTATCCTGGCGTTGCGCACATCGACCGCCGTGATCCGCGCGCCGGGCAATCCCGCCTGACGCAGACCGCGGACGACTGTCTCCACTTCCGGCAGTTCAGGCATGGTATTACTCCCACTCGATCGTGGAGGGCGGCTTGCCGGTGATGTCGTACACCACGCGGTTGACGCCCTTGACATGGGTGGCGATCTCCCCGCCCACGCGAAGCAGGAAGTCGATCGGCAGGGGCACGGCCGCGGCGGTCATGAAATCGGTGGTCTTGACGGCGCGCAGGGCAATGACATAACCGTAGGTACGTGCGTCATTGGCCACGCCGACGCTGCGCACGTTGGTCAGCACGGCGAAATACTGGCTCGCCTGCCGGTCGTAGCCGGCCTCGGCCATGGCCTTCAGGAAATGGGCGTCGGCCTCGCGCAGGATATCGAGCTTCTCCTTGGTCAGTTCTCCCAGACAGCGCACGCCGAGCCCCGGCCCCGGGAAGGGCTGGCGGTGGTTGACCGCGGCGGGAATGCCCAGGGCGTCGCCAACCTTGCGCACCTCGTCCTTGAAGAGGTACCTGACCGGCTCGATGATGCCCTTGAAGCCGATGCGCTCGGGCAGTCCGCCGACGTTGTGGTGCGACTTGACGGCCTTGCCGCCCTCCCAGCCGCTCTCGATAACGTCGGAGTAGATCGTGCCCTGCACGAAGTAGTCCATCTCGCCCAGCTTGCGCGCCTCCTCCTCGAAGACGCGGATGAACTCCTCGCCGATGATCTTGCGCTTGGCCTCGGGATCCGTCACGCCGGCCAGGCGCGCCAGAAAGCGCGCCTCGGCATCGACCGCAACCAGGTTGATGCCGAACTGGTCGCGGAAGATCTCGACCACCTGCCGCGGCTCGTCCTTGCGCATGCAGCCGTGGTCGACGAAGACACAGGTGAGCTGGCGGCCGACGGCACGGTGCAGCAGCACGGCGCAGACCGAGGAATCGACCCCGCCGGACATCGCCAGCAGCACCTTGCGGTCGCCGATGCGTTCACGGAGATCGGCCACCGTCTCCTCGATGAACCGCTCCGTGGTCCAATCCTGCCGCAGTCCGCAGCGCCCGACGAGAAACTCCCCGAGGTTCCCGGGCGGGCACTCCGTCTCCAGCAGGTCGAGCACGGGCACGCCCAGCGCGGCAAGATCCGCGGCGGCCTCGCGTCCGAGGGTGCGCTCCCCAAAGGCCTTGCCACGCTGGAGGATCAGGGCGCGGGGATTCAGCTTGCGAATGCGGTCGATTCCCGCGGAAGAGGGCAGCACCTCGCAGTAGATGTTGAGCTGGCGGACAGCCTTGGCGACTATCTGGGCGTTGATCGCCCCGTAATCGAGAATAACAACGGTATCGTGTGGATGCATGGGTCTCTTTCTTCAGGTGCCGGATCCGCTGTTCGCCGGTATCAGGCTGGCGGATGAAGTTATTATCATACTTGCCCGATAGCCACTCCGGCAAGCCCCGACTACAGCCCCGACTACAGGGAGTGTTGACTTATTGCACATCCCTGTTGCTTTTTTATCAGGAACTCATGAAATCAGGAATTTGTTTGTGGAAATCACGCATTCTTGCATCCTTCATGAGTTCTTGAGTTCCTGATTAATCCGCGCGGGGATAAATCAACAGTCCCTACAGGACGAAGTGGATAAAGCGCAAGATTTCGCGGTAGTCCGCCGCATCGAAGCAGATGGTCTTGGCATCGGTCTGCCGGGCGCCCGGATAGAAGCTGCGATCCAGCGCCATGCTGTGGTCGCGGTAGCGGACTTCGATCGAGAACTCCTTGGGAAGCTTGATGCGGCAGGCTCTCAAATCGCCCCTGAGTGCCCGCTCGGCCGCCGCCTCGATACGTGCCTGTGCCTCCCTGGGATGCAGCGAAAGGGTCGCGGCACCCACGCAGCTCTTGGTAGCCACGGTATGAATGCCCGGGATCAGGCCGGCGGCGAAATCACAGATTCCCTGATCGCCACTAACCAGCACCAGCGGCACACCGTGCAGGGCCGCCGCATAGGCGTAGTACATGCACTCGCTCATCGGCCGGCCGTTCAGCAGGATCGACTCGGTGAGGCGGTTGAAGGTGTGGCTTAGCGGATTGGTAGGCTCTCCGGCCGCGCTATGGTAGCCCACCATCATCAGGGCATCGAAAGCCTCGTTTTGCAATCCGGTGATCATCGGCATCAGATCGCCACTGCTGCCGCGCAGCAGGCGCGCCTCCCGCGGCAGCAGGTGCGGCAGCACATTGCGGGTGGAACCGTGGGCATCGCGCACCAGCACTTCACGCGCCCCGCCCGCCAGGGCGCCGCGGCAGGCGGCGGCGACTTCCAGCGACATCTCTTCCCGCGCAAGGGCATAGTCGGGATGACCGTGCGCGCACTCTTCCCAATGGGTGATGCCTGCGCAGCCTTCCAAATCACAGGTGATGTAGATCTTCATTGCCTCGCTGCTCCCGCCGGATTTACGAAACCGGCACTTCATTGCGATCACCTCCAATTTTACGTGCCGGAAATTTATTTGCAAGAGCATCTGAAAATGCAATCGGTTAGCGACAGGGGCGCGCGGGGCTGGCACATGGAGAGCGTGTGACCGCACCCCTTGGTTTGTCGCGGACCTTGTCTGCAACTTTGTCGAAAGTGATAGAGTAAGCGGGTGGATGAATTGTGCCGTTTCAGAGTGGGTTTATGTGGGTGCTTCGCGCTTACACCTTGTCACCACACTTTGTCGCCACGCTGCAATTAGCCTGCAATTAGCCTGCTTGTTTACCCCGGAACCCTGTGCTAGAATATGATTATGAACACTAAAGAGCTTGCTATTCGTACGCTTGAGGAGCTGCCCGAGGATGCCACCTGGGAGGATGTGCAGGAGCGTATCAACTTCCTTATCGGCATCCGCAAGGGACTCCGGGAGCTGGATGAGGGCAAGGGCATTCCGCATGACCGCGTCAAAGAGGAGTTCGCCCAATGGCTTACCGGTTGATTTGGTCGCCCTCCGCCCGCTTCGATTTACGCGAGATCAGCGTCTACATTGCCGAAGCAGATCCCATAGCGGCCGCCAAATTCATCCGTGGCATTTTTAACACTGTGGAGCGCCTGCCGTGTTTTCCCGAATCAGGACGGATCGTTCCCGATTTTGGCGATCCAAGTATCCGAGAGGTGATTCGCCGACCCTGCCGAATCGTATATCGCATCCGCCATTCCGATGAAGTAGTGGAGATCATCCGCGTGTGGCACGCCGCAAGGGGTATTCCAGAACTATAGATAAGCGGCACACCATGAACCCAGCACCTTACCCCCCCCGCTTACTCCTCCGCTTCCGACAAAACGTAGGGACAAAGCGACACAGTGGGGCATCCCATCTCCGGCGGGCACAAAACTTTAGAACTTTAGAACTTCCGAACTTTAGAACTACTGCTACTGCTACTGCCGCCGCCCTGCAGGGCAGCGGCGGCCCGACTAGTCTGAGACACCCCCATCCCAATCCGCAAAATCCGCGCAATCCGTAGCTTCATCCTACCGCGCAGCGGCCATCCAAAATAATCCTGATAATCCTGTTCATATGCGCCCGCGCAGCGGGAAATCCTGTCAAAAAAAATATTGCAGCGGGCAGGCCCGGAAAATCCTGAAAATCGTGTCTCCCACCTGTTCCAACCGCCCTGCAGGGGCGGTGGCAATACTGAACCCTGAACCCTCGCGCCTTTGTGATTCAACTAGTTTGAATCGCACCCCGCTGGCCGATTACGCCGTGGCGTGATTGCCAATAGCCGCCAAATCTGCTATGCTGTCGGTTTTCACTTTCCCCGCATTGCCTTTAGAACGAACATGTCTGACCAGTCCCATCCCCTGAGCAAGATCCGCAATATCGGCATCATGGCCCATATTGATGCCGGCAAAACCACGACCAGCGAGCGTATCTTGTTCTACTGTGGCTCCAACTACAAGCTTGGCGAGGTGCATGATGGCGCCGCCACCATGGACTTCATGGTGCAGGAGCAGGAGCGCGGCATCACGATCGGCTCGGCCGCCACCACCGTACACTGGAAGGATTACCAGATCAGTCTGATCGATACTCCCGGCCACGTCGACTTCACAGCCGAGGTCGAGCGCTGCCTGCGCGTGCTCGACGGCGCCATCGCGCTCTTCTGCGCCGTGGGCGGCGTCCAGCCCCAGACCGAGCAGGTCTGGCGCCAGAGCGAGAAGTACATGGTGCCGAAGCTCTGCTTCATCAACAAGATGGACCGCATCGGCGCGGACTTCAACGGCACGGTCGAGGAGATCCGCAACACGCTGAAGTCGAACCCGGTCGTCATGACCTACCCCATCGGCGCGGGCGAGACCTTCACGGGCGTGGTGGACATCCTGCGCATGAAGGCCATCACCTTTGATGAGGAGAGCCGCGGCGTCAATCTGAACTACACTGATATCCCCGAGGATCTGCGCGAGGTCTGCGACGCGGCCCACCAGGAGCTCATCGAGCGCGCCGCCGAGCAGGACGACGACCTGCTGGAGAAGTACTTTAACGAAGGCACACTGAATGACGCCGACATCCTCAAGGGCATCCGCAAGGGCTGCCTGGCGCGCAATCTTGTTCCGATCTACTGCGGTACCGCCTTCAAGAACAAGGGCGTCCAGCCGCTGCTTGATGGCGTGACGCGCTTCCTGCCCTCGCCGCTGGACGTCGGGGCGGTCAGCGCGCATGGCGATCCCGAAACGCGGCGCTTCCCGCGCGATGAGGATCCCTTTGCCGCCCTGGCCTTCAAGATCGTGGCCGACAAGCACATGGGGCGTGTCCTCTATATCCGCATCTACTCCGGCACCCTCAAGGTGGGCCAGGTGATCCTCAACTCCACGCTGGGGGTGTCGGGCCGCGTCGGGCGTCTCTTCCGCATGCACGCCAGCAAGCAGGTCTCGCTGGAGACCGCCCACGCCGGCGACATCGTCGCCGTGGCCGGCCTCGGCAAGACGCGCACCGGCGATACGCTCTGCGATCCCGCCGCGCCGATCGTCCTGGAGATGATCGAGTTCCCGGCCCCCGTCATCTCGGTCGCGATCAGCCCCTCCAGCCGCAACGACAACGAGAAGCTCGGCGCGGCGCTGCACACGCTGGCAGCCGAGGATCCCACCTTTGTCGTGGCCTACGACCAGGAAACCGGCGAGACGATCATCTCCGGCATGGGCGAGCTGCACCTCGAGGTGCTTGTGGACCGCCTGCGCCGCGAGTTCAACGTCTCGTGCGTCGTGGGGCGTCCCGAGGTGGCCTACCGCGAGACCATCACCACGGGCGCCGAAGGCTCCTACAAGCACGTCAAGCAGACGGGCGGCCGCGGGCAGTACGCCCACGTCTGCCTCAAGGTCGAGTCGCAGGAGGCCGGGCGCGGCTTCGCCTTCGTCAACGAGGTCAAGGGCGGCAACATCCCCGCCGAATACATCCCCGCCATCGAGAAGGGCGTCATCCAGGCCCTCGAGTCGGGGCCGCTGGCCGGCTATCCGGTGGTGGACGTCAAGGTCACGGTCTTCGACGGCTCGCACCACGAGGTCGACTCGAGCGAGATGGCCTTCACCGAGGCGGGCCGCCAGTGCTTCCGCACGCTGTTCCTCAAGTCCCACCCGCAGCTCATCGAGCCGCTGATGGACGTCGAGGTGACCGTGCCGGAGGAGTACATGGGCGCGGCCACGAGCTCGATCTGCCAGCGCCGCGGCCGTATCGAGGGCATGGTGGGGCGCGGCGACAGCAAGATCGTCCACGGTCTGGTGCCGCTCTCCGAGATGTTCGGCTACTCCAACACGATCCGCACACTGACCCAGGGCCGCGGCACCTTCACCATGAGCCTGGCGCGCCACGAGGTGGTGCCCGCCGAGATGGCGGAGGCCATCATCGAGAAGCGCCGCAAGGAAAACAAGATCCGCGGCTGAACAGAGAACGATAGATGAAAAGCGTTCCATCCGGCCGGCCGCTGGCCATTGTCGTCGTCGGCGCCTCGGGCGATCTGGCAACCCGCAAGATCTTTCCCGCCATTTTCGCGCTTGACGCGCGCGGCGGCCTGCCGCCGGACACCCACTGCTTCGGATTCGCGCGCAGCGACTTATCCGACGAAGCCTTCCGCAACCGCATTGCACCCGGCCTGCGCTGCGAGGAGTTGGCCGATAGCGCCTGTGAACTGCACCAGAACTCCTTCCTGCCGCGCTGCCATTATGTGCAGGGCGCCTACGATGCGGCGGGGGATTTTGCGCGGTTGCGCCGCGGGATTGCCACAGTCTGCGGGCCGGCGGTGGACGTGCTCTACTACTTTGCCATTCCTCCCGCGCTCTTCGGCCCCGTCGCTCACTCCATGCGCGCGGCCGGCATCCTGCGCGCCGCCGATGACGCTACAGGCTGGGATCGCGTGGTGCTCGAGAAGCCCTTCGGCCATGACCGTGCCTCTTCAGATGCGCTCTCGGCCCAGTTGAAGGAGTGTTTCCGCGAGGAGCAGATCTACCGCATCGACCACTATCTGGGCAAGGAGGTCATCCAGAACCTGCTAGTGCTGCGCTTTGCCAACTCGGCTTTCGAGCCGCTCTGGAACCGCGACCATGTTCGCCAGGTTCATATCTGCTGGTCGGAGGATATTCCGCTGGCCGGGCGCGCGGGCTACTTCGACGAGGCGGGCATCATCCGCGATGTGATGCAGAACCACCTGACGCAGATGCTGGCGCTGGTCGCCATGGAGTGTCCGTGGGGACTCGATGCGCGCCACATCCGCGACGAGAAGGTGCGCCTGCTGCG
>JAAYLN010000351.1 GCA_012521875.1 Lentisphaerota bacterium
AAAAAACAGGCTCAGCAACAGGAAAGTTCGCCTTTCACCGCAAAAACATCCCCTTCTGCCAGACATCGCCCGCCAACCCTCCCGCTTCCTCTTCCACTCCCCATCAACAATTCTGAATCGCACCCACGGCCGCACTAACGGCCGCCCCGCTGCTGGCGGGGCGGCGGCAGTGGCAGGAGACAGGGGACGGGGGACAGGAGACAGGAGACGGGAAGTGGCAGTAGGCAGTGGCAGGAGGCAGTGGCGGGAGGCAGTGGCGGGAGGCAGTGGAAGTAGGTAGTGGCAGTAGGCAGTGGCGGGGACGATTATTGCGACCACACAGTGGCTCGCAATTTAGAGGGTAAAAAGCGCTGCGCTGCCCTTTCGCCGCCCGGTGACAGAAGGCAGTGGCGGGAGGCAGTGGCAGGAGGTAGCTTCTGCAGAAGCGCGCCAGCGCAGGTAGGGCGACGCCGTCCCGGCTAGCCGCACGCAGGGCACCGCAAAAGAGGTGAAGACCGCAGTCAGGAGGAGCCGCGAAAGGAAGATAGAAAGCGAAGGAGTAAGCGGATGTTCCGGCTCCCCGTTCGCTCCAGATGCGCCTAATGGAGCCCGCGGTCTCCGCGGTGCATTGATGCGGCGCATGAATGGAGAACGACACCGCCGGGGATACTGCTTCGCCAAGGCTACGTAGCACAGGCGGCGGGCTCCAGCGTTCCGGCCTTTCCGTTCACACTACTGCAGCCGTACCGTCAGCCGCAGCAGCAAGCGCCAGCACAAGCTCGCGGCACAGTATCTCGTCCTCGTCCTCGTCCTCGAACCCCGGTACTACCGTGCATGGGAGTGTTGACTTATTGCAAATACCTGCTGTTTTTTTTATCAGGAACTCATGAAATCAGGAATTTGTTTGTGGAAACCGCGCATTCTTGCACTTTTCTTGAGTTCTTGAGTTCCTGATTAATCAGCGCGGGGAAGAAATCAACAGTCCCTACTACCGGCACTGCCGGTACTACTGGAACTGCCGACCGCCGTCGCTTCATACCCCCACCCAGTCCCCGCCTCCCCATCCCCCATTCTTGGCGTCCTTGGCGTCTTGGCGGTTCAAATTGACAGCGGTGTTGACGAGCACGAGAACTGGGACGAGCGAAGCGCAACCAATCACAAATCACAAATCTAAAATCCCCGCCCCCGTCCCCCACTACAGTGCCCTAAGACGAGCCATCAAGTCAGTCATATCCGCGGGCGGTGGGCGCTGGAAGACCAGGCGGCGGCCGTCGGCGGGGTGGTCGAATGCGAGCTCCGCGGCGTGCAGCATCTGCCGCGCCGGGACGCCGGGCACCGCCCGGTCGCGGGCACGGCTGCCATAGACCGGATCGCCGATGATCGGCAGGCCCAGATGGGCCAGATGCACCCGGATCTGGTGTGTGCGTCCGGTCTCGAGGCGCACCCGCATGAGGGTGATCCCCCCCAGGTTCTCGACCACCTCGTAGTGCGAGATGGCCGGCTTGCCGCGGGGAGGGTTGGCCGCCATGCGCTTGCGGTCGACCGGGTGGCGGCCGATCGTTGTTTCAATAGTGCCTTGCGCGCGCGCGGGACGGCCATGCACCAGGGCCAGGTAGCACCTGCCGACGTCCCCTGTCTGGAACTGCGCTGCCAGGGCCAGATGCGCGGCGTCGTGCTTGGCGACCACCAGCAGCCCGCAGGTATCCTTGTCGAGCCGGTGTACGATGCCCGGGCGCTCGACGCCCCCCACCCCGCCGAGATCGCCGCAATGGTGCAGCAGGGCGTTGACCAGCGTGCCACCGGCGTGTCCGGGGGCCGGATGGACAACAACCCCGGGCGGCTTGTTGATCACGAGGAGGTCGGCATCCTCATAGACCACATCAAGCGGCAGTTCCTCGGGCTGGGGTTCGGCCGCCACGGGCGGTGGAAGGGTCACACTGACCTGCTGGCCGGGACGGGTGCGGGTGCGGGCGGCAACCGGCCGGCCGTCAACCGTCACATGGCCTTCCGCGATCAGGTCTTGCAGGCGCGAACGGGAGAGCGGGGCGCAGTGGCGCGCCAGCCAGACATCGAGCCGCAGACCGGCCTCGTCGATGGTCAACTGCCAACTGGTGGTGCCGTCGGCAGCCCTCTCCGGTGGCGTGTCATCCGGCTGTCTTCCAACATGCTTGTCGGGCTCCATGGTCGGCACCCCGTCATGCCGCCGGCCCGTCGCGGCGCGGCAGGAACCTCAAGGCCAGCCATAGAGCCAGACCGGCAGCCATAAGCAGCAGGCTTATGAACTGGCTGATCGATAGCGCGCCGACCTGCATCCGGGCATCACCCCGCAGCATCTCCGTATGGAAGCGGATGACGGCGTAGAGCATCAGATAGAGCGCCGTAAGCTGTCCGCGCCGGGGATGGCGCCGGGCGATGGCGTAGAGCACGGCGACCAAGACCAGGTTGGCCGCCGCCTCGATCAGTTGCGTCGGCACCACGGGCTCGCTGCAGGGGGACGTGGCCTTGATCACCCCCTGCGCCACCTGTTCGTGCCAGGGCATCGAGCCGGCAGGAAAGCGCACACCCCAGGGCCCCTTGCAGCGCATACCATAACAGCAGCCGTTCAGGAAGCAGCCGATGCGCCCGAAGGCATGCCCCAGCGGCAATGCGGCGGCGCAGAGGTCGAGAACCTCGAGAGGGTGCCGGCGGTAGACTCGCGCAAAGAGAAAGATCGTGGCGATGGCACCCAGCAGACCGCCATAGTACATGAGCCCGCCCTGGTCGATGCGGATGATGGCGCCGGGATTGGCGGCGAACTCGCTCGTCCAGTGCTCGGCCACGTAGGCCAGGCGGGCCCCGAGGACGCCGCCCACCATGAGCCAGACGATGAGGCGCGTGAGGTGGTCGTCCGTGAGACTGCCGAAACCGCCGCGCGCCAGGCGGCGCATGACATGCAGCCCGGCCAGGAAGCCTAGCGCCATCATGAGGCCAAAGGCGTGCAGGGTGAAAGGGCCAAACTGGAAGATGATCGGATGCATAAAAGTCTACCTGGGGACAAGAATCATGCTGACAAGTGGCATAACAAGCGATATAGTACGCAATACGACAGCCATAATCAAGAGGCCTCGTTTTGTCATGCCAGAATCACCTCACATTCTATTTGATCCTGTCCAGCGGATGGTCTGCCCCTTCTGCCGCGCGCGGATGGATGTCAGCACGATCGCCCCGTTCAACAAGGCCGTCTGCCCCAGTTGCGGCAATGAGGTCACCGTGCCGGCACGGCTGGGTGACTTTCTGCTCACGGAACTGCTGGGCATGGGCGGCATGGGCGGCGTCTACCGGGCCCACGACGAGACTCTGGGCCGCGATGTGGCCATCAAGGTCATGCTCAAGAGCCTGGGCGACAACCCCGAGTTCGTGACAACCTTCCGCCGCGAGGCCCAGGCCGCCGCCAAGCTCAACCACCCCAACATTGCACAGATCTACTCCTTCGGTCAGGAGAAGGGCCAGCCCTACATCGTCATGGAACTGGTGCCGGGGGCGCACTTCGACGAGATGATCTCCGGCCCCGAGCCGCTGGATGTACCAACGATCATGAAGATCGGGGCCGATATCGCCTCCGGCTTGCAGATGGCCGCCGACAACAACCTGATCCACGGTGACATCAAGCCCGAGAACATCCTGATGGACGAGCGCAACACGGCCAAGCTGCTCGACTTCGGTATCGCCGCCAAGCCCAGCAAGGGCGAGAACGAGATCTGGGGCACCCCCTACTACATTGCCCCGGAACGGGTCCGTCGCCAGCGCGTTGACTTCCGCAGCGACATCTACTGTCTGGGCGGCACCCTCTACCATGCGGTAACCCAGCGGCCGCCCTTCGAGGGCGCCGATGCGATCGAGGTGGTCCGCGCCCGCCTTCTGGGGCCGCCGGAACCACCGGAGAAGTACCGCCCCGACCTCGACCCCGAGGTATCCGCCATCATCATGCGCATGCTGCAGGCGGAACCGGCCATGCGCTACCCGAACTACAGCTCGCTGCTGAGCGACATGCGCAAGTACCTCGCGCGGGTACAGCCGAAGGCACCCACGGCAACCTCCAGCCGACGCTTCGTGATCAAGGGCAGCAAGGCGGCCGCAGCGGCGGCAGCGGAAAGGGCGACGGGCGGGACCCGCTCGCTGGGCGGCACCGGGCGGGTCACGGGACGTGTCACCGGCCCGATCTCGCGCACACGCCCCATGGTCGTCACACGCGGCATGTTTCCCGATGCAGGCGTGGCACAAGACACAGCATCCGACACGGACACCAGCGAAAAGCAGACAGGCACAGGCAGGAAGAAAGGTGTCCTGACTGCAGTGCTCATCCTTGTAGGGCTTGGCGTGGCCGGCGGGGTCGGGGCCTGGCTCCTCCATCAGCACAAGCAGAAGACGGAGGCCGGGCGCCTCGAGGCCGAGCGCAAGGAGGTTTCGCGCTGGCAGGCCGATGTCACCGCGCTGCACGGCAACCTCATGAAGGGCGTGACGCTCGTGGCCGGTATCGAGGCCCAGGGCGTGGCCCTCGTCACCCAGGCCGTGGCTCTCGTCGAGCAGGAACTGGGCGACGCCTATACAGCCCGCATACTTGAAGAGCCGCCCGAGCCGGACCCCCTGCCCCTGCTCGACGACACCATCGACCCGGCGCTCCTCGCGGAGGGTGGTGCCGACCCGTTCGCCACCAATGTGGTCGCGGAGGCCGAGGGCGGTGAGGCTACGGAGACAGACGAAGTCGCCGTGGCCGAGGCCACCACAGCGGCGGACGGGGCCACCGAAGAAGCGGCTGCCGAAGAAGCGGCTGCCGAAAATGATGCGGTGGCGGCAGAAGATGCGCTGGCCGCGGCGGATGAATCCCCGGCGGTCGAGCTGGAGCCCCTGCCACCGCTGGCCCAGATGGCACGCGATGTCCACGAGGCCACGTGGCCCGCCAAGGCGGCCATGCGCCTGGCACAGGAGCTGGCCACGCTGGCCGATGCCCTGCTGGCCTCCTCGAACGCCGGCACCAATTCGCTGGCATCGCTAAAGGACATCAGGCAGCAACTGGCATCCATGACGAAGGAGCTCGATGGTGAGCGCATCAACGCCACACAGGCGCTGACTGCGGCCCGCGAGAAGCTTGAAACACTCGCGAGCGAGTGCCAGCGCCTCGTCAAGGAGCGCGAGGAGGCCGCCGCCGAGGAGCAGCGGCTGGCGGCCGAGAAGGCGGCACGGGAGGAGGAGGAGCGCAAGGCGGCCGAATTGCGCGAGTCCATCCGCGCCGAGGTCGTGCGCGTGGCATCAACCGTGGCGATGCAGAAGGAGGCCATACTGAAGCACCAGTACGCCCAGGTGCTGCGCGAGCTGCGTGCCATCGAGGGCGAATTGAAGCACAAGGAGGGGCAGCAGGCTCTGGCGCTGGCCATCCAGCGGGTCGAGCGCCTGCAACATCTGCGCGACTTCATGATCAAGCGCCTCAACGAGGTGCCATACAAGGATCCCGTCGGATGGAGCGTGGAGAAGGCCACCCCGCGGGGTATAACACTACGCACGGCCATGGGCGCCGTGAGCGATGTGGCCTGGGAGAACGTTGACCACCGCGCCATGGCCGGATTCATCAGGTTCTACATCTTTGACGAGCAGCAGTCCAAGAAGCTGAGGCTGCGCGAGCGCCATGCGCAGACCATCAACGCCATTGTCTACACGCTGGCCTTCGGCGGCGACACCGAAGATGCCCGCGCCCTGATCAAGACGCTGGGGCAGCGGGCCATGAGCATGATGCCGAGCGAGCGGGCGGCAACCCTTGCCCTGCTGCCGGAACTGGAACCCATGCTCAAGTGATC
>JAAYLN010000352.1 GCA_012521875.1 Lentisphaerota bacterium
GACAAGGTGTGGGGACAAGGTGTGGAGACAAGGTGTGGGGACAAGGTGCAAGTGCGAAGCACACACTTAAACCCTCTCTTAAACCACGCACTTAAACCCACTCTTAATCGGCACGCTGGTCTTACTCCACCCGCTTACTCCATTTTCGCGTGAATTCGCATGCATTCGCGGTTCCATTTCTCGTTCCTTTGCGTGGGCTTTCCCTGCCGCTTTCGACAAAGGCGACAAAGTTACCGACAAGGCTCGCGACAAAGTTGATGCAAGCTCTAAAGGGGTGATGCCGATCCTATGGCCGGAGTGCCGACAGGGGGCAGATGAGGATGCCGTCGTCGCGCCGGTAGGCAAAGCTGCCCACGGCGGTCAGGAGCATTTTGAAGGCGGGCTTGCGCACTTTCTTGGAATCAATCAGGCGCGCAAGTTTCGACAGCGTTTCCGTGCCTGCCTGCAGCAGTTTGTCGCCGCCGAGCTTGATTTCAATCAGGCCGTAGGCTCCATTGCGCAGATGCATCACGGCATCACACTCCAGACCATGACGGTCGCGGTAGTGGCGTACCGTTCCACCGAGGGCGTCGGCATAGACACGCAGGTCGCGAACAGCCATCGTTTCAAACAGAAGCCCGAACGTCGTGAGGTCGTTCATCAGGTCTTCCGGGCCGATTTCCAGAGCGGCGGCGGCAATGGAAGGATCTACAAAGTAGCGTGCGTCGGAGGTGCGGATGGAATCCTTCGCGCGCAGATTGGGATTCCAGGCGGGCATGTCCTCCACCACAAACAAACGCTTCAAGGCATTGAGATAGGAATAGATGGTGCTATTGTCAAGGGACGTCATTTCATTGGTGGAGAGATCCTCCCTGATGACGCTCGCGGAGGCCTGCGTGCCTTGTAGCCGGGCATATGAGCGTATCAGGCGCCGCGCCCGATCCTCGTCGCGCGCGGTGCCGTCAACACGCGATATGTCCTGCCTCGTTACGGCATCGACATAGTTATAGGCCTGATCAAGGGCGGCATTGCCGGAAAGGGAGACGGCCTGCGGCCACCCGCCGCGGCAGGTGATGCGGGCGATCTCTTCCAGTTCGAGCGACTTGGCCGCAGCGGTCTGGATCTCCGCGCCGGAGAACAATTCTTGAAACGAAATCCCGCCGGAGGATTCTTCGGACTCCCATAGCGACATGGGGCGCATTCTGAGCCAGGAAAACCGTCCCGTGCCCGAGTGCTTGATTTCGTCCTCCTTTGCCGGGACGGAGGAGCCCGTGAGAATATAACGGCCGAGGTCTTCGGCGTGATCCACATCGTGCCGGATGGCATCCCAGAGGATGGGGGCGATCTGCCATTCGTCGATCAGTCGCGGACGGGCACCCGACAGGATGCGTCCCGGATCCATCCGCGCCATGGCGATGTTGTCGTCGCGCTTCCGGGGCTCGGCCATATAGATTACGCTCCGGGCGACCTGTTCGGCGGTGGTTGTCTTGCCGCACCACTTGGGGCCCTCGATCAGGACGGCCCCGGTTCCTTCAAGTTTGCGCCGGAGAAGCGAATCGACTACGCGAGCCTTGTATGCCTTCATGCCGCAAATCTAGCAGAACGGGGTGTCGGAAACAAGTCCGTTCCTGCATTTGTCCCAAATTTGTTCATACGTTTGTCCCAATTCTGTTCCTGCATTTGGCTCAGTTTCATTCCTGCATTTGTCCCGGGTGTGCTCGGTAGGTCCGCCGCCCCGGCAGGGCGGTGGGAATGGGTGAGAGACGCACTTAGTCTCCACGCTTAGTCGCAAACTTTGTCGAAAGCGGAAGAAGATTAAGCGTGCCGATTAAGAGTGGGATTAAGTGTGGGATTAAGTGGGGATTGTTCCCCTTGGCGTCTTGGCGGTTCATCTCCTGTGTGCGGCTCGCCGGCGGTAACGTTCGCCAATCATGCGCCGCATCAATACACCGC
>JAAYLN010000047.1 GCA_012521875.1 Lentisphaerota bacterium
GCGGCGAACAGGTCGCACAAGTGGGCGTTACGGGTTATTTCCAGTTCCTGCAGGACGGCCTGCCAAGCGTCATGTTGCATGCGATAAGTTCCGTTTCGGCCTTGGGCTAGATGCGGACAGTGTAATCGTTCCGGGGTCGACTGGGCAATCGTTGTTTTGATGAAGAGAACGTTTAAGAAAGGGGATTAAGTGTCGAAGTGAATCTGCTATGCTTGACGCATGTCCGACGCGAACATGCCCCCCTTCACCCTGCTCATCAAGCCGGCCGGCGCCGACTGCAACCTGCGCTGCGCCTACTGCTTCTACCTCGAGAAGGCCGCCCTCTATCCCGACACCCCGCACCACCGGATGTCCGATGAAGTCCTCGAACGGCTGATCGGCAGCTACATGGCGACCGATCAGCCCCAGTACGGCTTCGGCTGGCAGGGTGGCGAGCCGACGCTCATGGGAACCGCTTTTTTCAAACGGGTGACCGCCTTGCAGCAGCAGTGCGGGCGCCCCGGCGCCCTGGTGGCCAACGGCCTGCAGACCAACGGCACGCTGATCGACAACGACCTCGCCGCCCACCTCGCCGCCTGCCGCTTTCTCGTCGGCGTCCGCGTCGCCGGCCCGGCCGCCTATCACGACGCCTACCGGCTGACGGCCAGCGGTGCGGCCACGCGGAAGCGCATGCAGGCCGGGATCGACCGCCTGCTGCGCCACGGGGTCGATTTCGACGTCCTCACGCTGGTCAACGCCCTCAACGGCAGCCATCCCGAGACGGTCTACCGCCACCTGGTCGATCAGGGACACTTCTACCACCAGTACATCCCGTGCGTCGCGTTCGACACGGCCGGCCGGCCGCTGCCGTTCAGCCTCGAGCCGAAGCCGTGGGGCGACTTTCTCTGCCGGCTGTTCGACATCTGGTACCCCGGCGACACCCGCCGGGTGTCGATCCGTCTGTTCGATTCGATCCTCGTCCGCCTGGTCGATGGCGTGGCCAACGTCTGCAACATGGGGCGTGACTGCCGCCAGTACTTCCTGGTCGAGCACAACGGCGATGTCTATCCCTGCGACTTCTTCGCTGAACCGGAACTCAAGCTCGGCAATATCATGGTAAACGACTGGGACGAGCTGGTCGCCTCGCCGCGCTTCCGGGCCTTCGGCGCGTGCAAGCGGCAGTGGAACGCCGCTTGCGGCGCCTGTCCGTGGCTCGATTTCTGCGCGGGCGATTGTCCGAAGCACCGCTACGCCGGCGCGCGCGATCCCCAGCAGCTCAGCTATCTCTGCGCCGGCTGGAAACAGTTCTACGCCCATACCCGGCCCCGTTTCTAGCAGTTGGCGGATGAGATCCGGCGCGAACGCGACGCCAAGGCGGCGGGAATCCACCTCCAGCCCCCGACCGAACCGGTCGGACGCAATATCCCCTGCCCCTGCGGCACCGGCAGAAAATTCAAGCACTGCTGCGGCGCCATGCCGCGCAAGTAGAAGAATGGAGGCGCGAAGCGGAGTTGAACCGCTGTACGAGGTTTTGCAGACCTCTGCCTAACCGCTCGGCCATCGCGCCGCGTCACCCGGCGCCGTTTGCGCCGGACGGTGTTCACTTGGATTTGATCGCCTGATTCGCGCGGTCGCGGACTCGCTTGTTGTAACGGTCACGACGATTGCGCTTCAGGCGTTTGCGTAGCTGTTGTCCCATAACGGGAGCGTAAGGTATCAGGCTGGCGGGGAGATGTCAATCTTAACCCTTAGCGTGCAATCACACCACTTCACACCCACGGGCAAAAATATGCAGTTGCCGTTTGGCGTGGAGTTCGCTACACTGCTGGCCGTTTTCCGGTATCCAGCATGGGGCGGTAGCTCAGTTGGTAGAGCA
>JAAYLN010000048.1 GCA_012521875.1 Lentisphaerota bacterium
GGCGTCTGGCTACCGCCTCCGGTGGAGAATAAAATGCCGAAGGCTGGTGAAAAATGGATCTGGCAGTGGCTGTTCCCATCAAGGGAGACGGCCATTGACCCGCGTTCTGGCATCCGACGGCGGCATCATGTGCAGGACGCCGCCCTTCAGGAGGCCATCCGGCGCGGCGCGGTAGCGGCGGACATTGGCAAGCGGGTGACTCCACATACCCTGCGGCACAGCTTCGCCACGCATCTGTTGGAGGCGGGCAGCGACATCCGCACGGTGCAGGAATTGCTTGGCCACGCGCATGTCGAGACAACAATGATCTACACGCATGTTCTTAACCGTCCTGGTGTAAACGTCGCCAGCCCGCTGGATCGATTGGGCTAGCCCCGAACTGGAAGACCACGCACAAGGGCAATGGAGAGGGAGGACGGGGCCGCCGCGCGCAGCAGAAGCATGCCACCAGTGGGTGGCAAAGTGACACTGACCACTGGCTGACGGGGCGTGGCAACTCTCATATCTTCTCACTTCGCTCACGTTCGTGTGCCACGATCTCTTTTAACCAAATGGCTTGGTCGCCTTCGGCAACGACCTCGGCGAAGTCGACTTTTGTGGTGTTGGCGTATTGCAGGGTCAGGGTGTAGGGGGCGGGTTGCAGGGGTTGCCAACCGGCGAGGAAGAAACCAAGACTCTCGGCGTTCTCAACGGCCTCTCCCGCCAGCGGATCAGCAAGGTCAATGTTGAGGTAGATCATATCGACCCGCTCACGACAGAGACGGCGCAGCTCACGTGACAGCAGGGTCGCAAAGTCCGCCCCGGTTTTGGTCACATCGATGGTGCCGATGTTGATGGAGCTGATGATGGTAGTGGAGATAAGGCTCTGCTCTTCAGGGTTGTCTGATGCTTCGCTTTGCGGTACTGGCAGCGTCGTCAGTTCGTCAAGCGACAGGCCGAGGCTGGCAAAAAGACGCTCGAGTGTTTCAGGGAATAGGGGTCACGTCTCAACATTCAACCAGGGAATAGGGGTCACGTCTCAACATTCAACAAGGGAATAGGGGTCACGTCTCAACATTCAACAAAGTGATTGCGCCTGAAGCTGGATTATGAGATATTGCGGTCATGGCCAGACCACTGCGAAGCAATCGGGAAAACGGATGGTACCACGTGTTTCACCGGGGTATCGAGAGACGTGATGTGTTTTCTGGTGCGGGCAGTTTACCGGCGGGACATTCGCAATCGGCTGGCGCACGGAGTTGATCCATCGAAGGCAGAGCGACTGCGCGAGGCCATTGCGATTGGCACCGAAGGATTTGTCCAGCCCATCAAGAAACAGGCCGGCGGAGGCGGTCGTGAGACGAGTGGGAAGCGTCAACTGCGACGCCAATGCAGCATTGACGAGATACTGCATACGGTGGAGCAGGTCTACGGCGGGACACGTCAGACCTGGATGACGCATCGCGGCGGCGACGGCAAAACGCTGGCGATGTGGGCTGTCCGCCGCTACGGCGGTTTGACCTTGCGCGAGACGGGAGAAGCGCTCGGTGGTGTGGACTATGCGGCGGTCGGCATCGCTATCAAGCGCCTGGAGCGCAAGGCCGCTACCGATAGGAATTTACGAAAACAAATAGAGCTAATTGGGACGATGTTGAATGTTGAGACGTGACCCCTATCGCCCGGCGTGCGCGCCACCGGCTCGCTGCACTGGCTGCACACCGTCTCGACGCAACTCTTGACCTGGTACTACGCCCACAAGCGGCGCGGAAGCGTGGCCATGGACGCGGCCGGCATCCTGCCGGAGTA